>JAIEMG010000063.1 GCA_019752375.1 Gemmataceae bacterium
AACGCCCCGGTTGAGAGACCAAAACCGGGGCGTTTACACGCCCCGCTCGCCTTAAGTTAATGGCATTCAGGCCAGTCGTTCAATATCGGCAGAAATTTAGGCATATACCGATAAAGGCAAGGTCCACCACCCATCCGAGAACAGTGCTGGTTGCCCACAAAGCAGGCACAACCAGTGGACATAACGTAGCCACCTTGTCGGTGCCCAGCGATTCACGGGAAGCGGTGTCCGAGTGCAATCCCCCTGATTACAATCGCTTGGTGCGTGCTGGGTAAGGGAGCCGCATCGCTTGTTGCCTGCTGTCCAGCGCTTGGCATGGGATGTGCTTTTCGTTTAAGCAGCAGCCGGCTCACGTCGTAGCCTCTCCTCGGCAACCCGGCAGCCATCGGTCGCAGCTGCGTTCTCTCCCGCCTGTTCCTCTCCGTGCAGACGTCCTGAACCGACGTGTGCGACAAACCGATTTTCCGCGTCCAATTTCGGCGACGACTTGGAACTAGACTACACAGAGTCGTTGCGCCTGGTTCGCTGCCGAAGAGACCGCCCGTCTCCGCGTGCAGACCTCGTTCAGGAGTGGAGGAGAACCCTTGCGACCGCAACCACCGCTTCCCCGGCCGAGACGGCCTGGCGTCATCCTGCTTGTTGTCATCACGTTGCTGACGCTGTTCGCCGTCGTCGGCATCACGTTCGTCATCTATGCCCAGGCGGAAGCCAGCTCGGCGCGGATCTGTCGCGAAGCGGAAACGCTGCAGCGCCCCGACATGGACCCGGAACTGCTGCTGTCGTACTTCCTTGGCCAGTTCCTTTACGACACCGACAACCCGAAGTCCGCCCTGCGCGGCCACAGCTTGGCACGCACCATGTACGGCAAGCCCGGCAACACCACGGCCTACAACGGCACCGGCCGGCTGCATACGGCTGCACCGGACGAATACTATCTCGTCAACTATGCGCAGTTCGGCGGCGCAGCGCCCAACCTGGACTCGGCCGGCAGCCCAAATCCGCCCTACACCTATGCCGACGTCAACACCATGCTCCTGGCTGCCGTGCGTGCCAGCGACGGCGCCGTGCTGGCGCCCTCGGGCCATCGCCCGGGCGACGTCGGCAACGGCGCGAACCCGTATTTCGGCTCGCTGGCGCCAAGCAATCCGAACTGGAACAACAAGGACGCACGCCGGAAGACGCTGCGGCCGCTGCCCGCGGACCACTCCGGCTTCCCTGCCCCGGAAGACGCCGGCGGCGACGTGAAGAACCTGGCGGATTCGCCAGGGTCGATCATTCCCGGCACCAACCCGCCACAATTTGCCAACAACGACAGCGTGTGGATCGATCTCGACTTCCCGGTGATGAAGGGCCCCGACGGCCGCCGATTCAAGCCGCTGTTCGCGCCGCTGGTGCAGGACCTCGACAACCGGCTCAACGTGAATGTCCACGGCATGATCCGCGGGTCGGGCGTGTTTCGCGGCAACTTCGCGTCCCACCAGGGATGGGGACCGTGGGAGGTCAACCTGAGCCGTGTCCTCACCGCCAACGCGGAGGCCAAGAACATCCTCCTTGGCAACGGCACCGTGCCGGGTCGCTATGACTCCGATGCCAACTACTGGGGGAACTCGAATTTTCGGCTGAGAGACCAACTCACGCCCGCCGGGCCGCACTACGCGATGACCGATTACGATGGCTGGAACGGCACCATCGCCGGCTACCAGCTGCGCGTGCCGGGTAACAACTGGGCCGGCACTTACACCTGGCCGATGCACGATCTGCCGTTCCACAATGGCTGGGGTGCTCTGGCCCTGGCCTCGGGCGACTTCGAGGGGAGAAGCCATCCTCGCCTCTACAACTACTTCAGCCCCGAACAGAACACCTACTCCACGCTCGGTGTAACGGCGCAGAAGGATCGACGCTTTGCCGCATCCAACATGGAAGCGCTGCTGCGTTTCGGCGACTGCGGGTCGCCCGCGCTGACGTCCAACCTGTTCTTGCTTTGCCCACAGAGCTTCCAGAGCGCGAAGACGCGCCGGCTGGTGACCACGCACAGCTTTGACCTGTCGCGGCCGGGCACGACGCCCGTCGTCTGGGACCCCACCGCCCAGCCCTACGCGCTGACCGGCGCTTATCCGACCGGCGACGTACCGGCAGCGCCTGCCGCCGGCCAGGCCCCGCCCGCGAAGAGCGAATTCAACGTCGATTATGGCTCCCTGGCCGCCGCGATGGCTCGTATCGACCTGAATCGCACGCTGCCCGACTATCCGACGCCCGATGCGACGACGCACCGCATCCGCGACGAGGACCAGGCGACGTTTCAGGCCGCCCAGAGCGCCCGGCAACAACTCGCCAAGGAGATCTTCGACGTCCTGCGCCAGCTCACGGGTGCCGCCGACCCCGCCGCCAAGGACGTCCAGCAAGTGGACGCCCTGCGCTGGCTGGCCCAGCTGGCCGTCAACATCGTCGATTACGTCGATCGCGATGACTTCAGCACGCCGTTCAACTGGAGCGGTAAGGAGTGGGTCTTCGGCACCGAGTTGCCGCGCCTGCTGCTCAACGAAGTCTATGCCGATGCCAGCTACAACAACGGACTCGTCGCCGCCAATGTTCAGGACGTCCTTCGGGTCCGTTTCTGGGTCGAGCTGCTCAATCCCCGCTTCAATCTGGCAAAGCTCAATGGCACGCTGATCAACAAGTCGGTGCCCGAGGTGGAGAACGGCGACGCCCGGCTCCAGGTCCCGGCCGCTGGGAGCAAGCCGGCGTACGCCTGCTATCGCGTAATCATCACCGAAAGCGCCGATACCAACCTGACGCAGCCGAGCAACACGCTCGGTGAACCGGACCCGAAGAAGATCAAGCTGGTCGTTTCCGACTTCACGTCCGAACCAAAGGCGACGCCCGCGCTGGCGGGAGACGAGTTGTTCTTGGTCCACCCGATCAACGACCAGACGACCGGCCCCGCAGGCAAGAATCAGGGTTTCTACGTCCTTGGCCCGATTGACGACTTTCCCGGCACGAACCCGCCCGTAGCGACCCTGCGCGTTCAAGACCAGAAGATTAACGACAACCGCAGCGCGCTCGTCTACGAGGCCGCGGCACGCACCGATGTCGCGACATTGAACCACAACATCCTGCTCCAGCGTCTGGCCTGCCCGTATCGTCCGCCGCAGCCCGACGCCGCGCAGCCCGATTACAACCCGTACGTTACGATCGATTACCTCGACGGCTTGGCGACGAATAACAACGTCAACGGCATCAACGCGAAGGCGGTGGTCCTGACGGACTTGGCTTCCGTCGGCCGCAAGCAGCCGTTTGCCGCACACGGCTCGCAAGTCGTGGCCCAGGCCGCAACGCCCGCGGGCCAACCGAAGAACACTCTGTTCGCCATGAACGATCCCAAGCCCGCGGCCTTCGATTGGCTGGCGTTTCGCGATCGGCCGCTGATCAGCCCGGCGGAGCTCTTGCACGTCTCCGGATACAAGCCGCACGAGCTGACGCAAAAGTTCTATGTCGAAGACACCAAGGCCGGCACCGTCACGAAGAACGGCCACCAGGCGCCGTGGCTGGATGCGAAAACGCGGCTGCACCGCTTCTTCGAGTTCGTCGAGGCCGGGACGCGCATGCAGATGTCGCCCATCGGCGGCCGTGCGCCTGGCCGGATCAACCTCAACACCATCTGGGACATCGAAACCTTCCAGGCCCTGTGCGACGCCCAACCCGTCAACTTCTTCACCGACGCTCAGGTCAACACGATGTTTGCCCAGATGATGAAGTCGCGCACGCCAAGCGGCATTCCCGGCTCCCGTTTGGCACAGGCCGATCGTCCGTTCCTCCCTGGCGCCAGCCTGGAAGACACCGTTTATCGCGCCGATCCCGACAATGCAGGCAAGCGCCTGTTCGAAGTGGCGCTGGCGGCGCCGAACAGTCATCCGGCCCTTCGCTTCGAGCTGCTTCACAAGATCGCCAGCAACGTGACGACGCGGAGCAATGTCTTCGCGGTCTGGTTGACGGTTGGCTTCTTCGAGGTGGTCGATGACAGCGACGCGACCCGGCCGCCGATGCTGGGCAAGGAGATTGGCCGAGCCGAAGGCCGACACGTGCGCCATCGCATGTTTGCCGTGGTCGATCGCTCCAACCTGTCCGTGGCGTATGACCCGGCGACAATGCTGCCGACGGTCGGGACCGCGGGACCGCTGCCGTACTACATCGAAGCCCAGTCGGGCGTCTTGGCCCCTGGCGAAGTGACGGTGAGCGTTGCCTCGCAGGGCGGCAGCTATGAAGACACGTCTTGGGGCATCGGCGTCGGTTCGAAGCTGGTCGTGGACGTGGGCGCCAACCAGGAGATCGTCACCGTGAGCGCCCGCAGCTTCAACGCCGACACCGCCAAGCTGTCGTTCACCGCGACCTACACGAAACCACACCCGCCCGGCTTTGCGATCAGCAATGCGGTGCTGGGACACCCGGGACCGCAGCCGAATTTCGATGCTCGCGGCAGCAGCTATGCGGGAGTGGTGCGCTATTTCAGCATCATCGAGTGAGGAACAGCCATGAAGCGCACGCTTTCCGTGTGTCTGGCCGCCCTGATTCTGAGCGGCTGCGCCCGCAAGGCTCCGGCGCCGATGGATGCCGCGGTACCGTCCGTCGTTCCCGCCCCGTTGCCCCAGGCGTCGGAGGCGGCCCCCGCACCGACGTTTGAGAAACAGACCCCGCAACAGTGGGCGGACCAGCTCGAAGGCCCCAGTGCCGCCGACACGCAGCGTGCCGCCCTGGCACTCCGCGAGTTGAAGGACGCCGGCTATCCGCACTTACAAAAGGGGCTGCAAAGCCGCAGCGCCGAGACGCGTCTGGCCTGCTTGCAAGCCATGCCGCAATCGGTCGTCGTGGCAAAGCAGCGGGAGATGCTGCCGATCCTGATGTCGATGCTGGGAGACCCGAAATGGGCAGTTCGCCGCGATGCCGTCGTCCGGCTCTCCTGGTTCGGCACCCAGGACGGCGACGTGCTGCGTGCCCTGCGCCGCACCGCAACCGGCGACGCTCACCCCAAAGTGCGTGCCATGGCGGCCGAGTGCGTCGGCAACATTGAAGACGAGATGCGCAACAAGGGACGCGAGTGAGGTGCCCTGAACCAAAGGGGAGTACCTGCGCCTCAATTTTGCATACGACTTAGTTAGTTAGGATCCGCGCAAGAATCACTTGTGCAATCCCTGTAGGACGGATTTCCAATCCGTCCGGTTTTCTAGGGACGGATTGGAAATCCGTCCTACTTGCCATTGTTCAACTTATTGTTACGCGGCCCCTTACTGCTTGCGGCTTCGCGAAGCCGCAAGCGGCCAGATGAAAACGAACGCGGCGACCGAAAGCATCGGTCGCCGCGTCGTCCCACCCCCGTCAAGGTACTCGACTCATGGCCCCAGGCCGCCGACTTCACCGGTGCCGCCCGGACCACCACTGCGAACGCCGGTCTGCCGTTCCTCTTCCTCGGCGTTGATGATGATACGCGGCGTCACCATGATCAGCAGGCTGCTGGTGTCCCGTCCATAACCGACGTTCTTGAACAGACGGTTGATGTACGGGATCTTGCTCAGCACCGGCGGTCCGAACTCGTTGCGGCCCTCGTTGAGCAGCTTCAAGCCGCCCAGGAGCACCGTGCCGCCGTCCGGCACGCTCACCGTCGTCTGAATCGTCACGCTGGTGAACGTCGGCTGCTGGATGAACTGCGTGAACGGCACCGGCTGGCCCTGTGCACCACCCTCGAACACCGGCGTAATGAACGTCGTGATCGGGAACAGAGGCACCAGGGCGCTGGCCAGGTTCGTGAGCGTCGGAGCCAGGTTCAGACGCACGAAGCGACGGTCCGCGCTGACGACAGCCTGCACCGCCAGGTTGACGCCCAGCGGAATCGGCTGATTCTGCGGGACGAAGGCAATCTGGCCGCCGGACTGCACCACCTGGACGTTGGTGATGAAGTACTGGAAGTCCTGAATCTGAATCGTCGACGTCTGACCGTTGAACAGCGTCAGCTTCGGTGCCTGCATGACGTTCATGCGCTTGTCGCCCTGGGCGGCTTCCATGAACATGAACACCTGGATGTCGCTGAGGAAGGCCAGACCCATCGACAGGCCGCCGTCGGCGCCGGGGATGCCCGGGTAGCCGCCAAACGGAGGAATCGCATACTGGAAGCTCGACGACCGGATCGGCACGTCGAGGTCCGGCGTCAGTGCCAGGCCAGGGCTGAACGAGCCGCCCGAGGCGCCCGGCTGCAAGCCGACGATCTGGTTGCGGCCGTTCAGGTCGTTGATGTAGTTCAACGGCTTGAACTGCTGCGTCACGATCTGCGGCTCCAGCGTCTTGGTGCTGGCGTCGGTCTTCAAGTTCAGCTGGAAGTCCATGCCGATCCGCTCGAAGAACGCTTCGGACAGCGAGATCATGCGGACTTCGACCGACACTTCCAGGTCCTGCAGGCGACGCAGGGCGTCGAGCAGCTCCTGCACCTGTTCCTGTACGTCGGGCGTCTGGTTGATGACCAGGGCCATGCCGAGCGGGAAGAAGTCGATGGTGCCGGGACCGCCGACGTCGGACCAGCTCTGCGGCATGATGTTGTTGGTGATGAGCTTGATGAGCAGCTCTTCCATCGTGTTGGTCTGGCCCGGACCGCGGAAGCCGGCCTGCGGGATCGTGGACGGCGATCCGCCGGAAGTCGTCGAAGTCGAAGCGTTGATGCGGTCGCCACCCGGCGTGCCGACCCCTTGGCCGTCCAGCATGGAACGCATCGCCGGCGTGCTGCCCTGGCGGACCAGGTTCGGATTGTCCATCGGTCCCTGGCTGATGGCCTTCATGAAGTTGGCCGCGTTCGGCACGATGTAGTTGTCCACGGGGATGATCAGGTCCGCCACGGGGAAGGTGCGTTGCACCAGCTTGCCGCGGGCGTGCCGTTCCGTGGTGATCTGTAGCACTTCATCCTTGATGACGTAGGTCAGGTGGACCTGGTGCAGCAGGATGTTCAGCGCCGACTTCATGGCGATGCCTTCGAGCTTCACCGACAGCGGCCGGTCCAGGCTGATGCCTTCCTCGTCGAGGGCCGGTTTGTCGGTGACGATGTTCATGCCGGACATGACGCGCAGATCGTCCACCACCTGGTGCAGTGGCGTGTCCTTGAATTCCAGGTTGATCGGACCGTTCAGCCGCCGCTCGATCTCGCGGTCCTTGTCGGTCTTCTTGCCGATCAGCTGGCTGGTCAGCGGATCGCGCTTGCCGACCCGGTTCTTCCAGTCCTTGGAGTTGAAGCTCACCGGTTCGTTGGTGTTCACGACCGGGCCCGGATCCTCGGCGTTGTTCAGATCGCTGGTGAAGTGGTCCTCGCGGTTGCGTTTGCCGGTCTGCACGTCGTTCTGGTTGCGCAGGATCCGGGCGCTGTAGATCATGGCGTCGATGGCCGGGCTGTCCGGATCGAGCTCGCGAGCCTTGACCGCTGCCATCTCCGCCTCGCGGTACTTGCCTTCCTTGCGGAACTGGTTGTACTGCGAGACGAGCTCCTTCACCTGGCGGTTCTTCTCCTGCTCCACCAGCGCTTCCTTGGCCTGCTTGCTGGCCACGGTGGTGCTCTTGCTCTTCATGAGCTGTTCGAATTCCTTCTGTGCCTTGAGCGTCTTGAACTGCTGGGCGCGTGCCTCGATGGGGCGACGCAGCAGGGTGAGACGATCCGGCTCCAGGTTGCTGTCTTCGAGCATGGTGCGGTAGCGGCCGAGGATTTCGAAGGCGCGGTCCACGTCGCCGGCCTGGAAGCGATCGGTCGCGTCCTTCTGGACGGCGAGGCCCATCTCCCGCATTTGCTGGAACTTGATTTCCTGCATGGCGCCGACCTGCTGCTGATAGCTGTCCGCCGGCTGATCGTTGCGGACCACGGTGACATTGCCCGTCCCCGGCGTGCCGGGAGTGACGGCTGGCGGCGTCGCCTGGGCGACGGCCGTGCTGGTGAACGGCTTCATGTCGGGGCTGAGCATGTAGTCCTTCATCCGCGAGTGATCCGTGGGCGGCAGCAGGCGTGCGTCGATCTCCTTGAAGATCGCCACGGCCTGGCCGAAGTCCTTGCGTTTGTAGGCGGCGACTCCGGCGTCGAAGCTCCGTTTGGCGGCGAGCTGACGCTGGTTGAACGCTTCCACGTCGCACTGCCGCAGCATGTCCTCGGCTTCCTTGCGGACCAGGTACGGACCGCTGAAGGCTTCCTCGGCCAGGCGACGCGCGACCGGCTCGTTGCCGCTCTTGAGCTCCAGCCGTGCCTTGGCCAGCAGATCGAGTCCGCGTTGCTGCTGCGGATTGATCTCGTGCTGCGCCAGGCTGACGCCGCTGGTCGTCGAGGGCACGTTGAGCAGGGCGGGCGGCGTGCCCGCGGCGACGCTTGCCTGCGACTGCTTGACCCATTCCGCCTTCTGGTCGATCGGAATCGTGTCCAGTCCGAAGCCGACGGCCAGCATACGAGCCTGGACCAGGTCGCTCTCGGCCTTGCGAAGCTGTTCGGCCTGGCCGGTCTGGCCGGCCGTGGTCGCGCCTTGCACCAGGCCCTGGATCCGGGTGTTGCACACGCTGCGCAGGTCCATCAGGGCGCGCTCGGGGCTGTCCTCATCCGGCCCGAAGGCGACACTGGACTTCTGAGCTTCCTGCACCTTCTGCAAGGCCTCGATCAGTCGGCCTTCCTTCTGCATGACTCGCGCTTCGGCAACCAGCCGCTTGGCGTTTTGCTTGGCCAGGTCGGCCACCGGCGCCACCGGGGTGCCCGTCGTCGGGACCACCGGGGTGCCCGTCGTCGGGACGAACGAAGTGGTCGTCGGCACCTGAGCGACCGTGGTGGTCGGTGTCGTGCCGGTCGCCGGACCGAACGGGCTCGTGGTCGGCGTCGTGCCGACGCCCGTTCCCGGGGTCGTGGCCGGTCCCTGGACGACGCCGGTGCCCGGCGGCGTCAGAGGACCGGTCGGTGTCGTGTTGGCGACGACGGCCGGCGGCTTCGCGCCGGTGCCGGGCGGCGTCACGTCAGGCTTCTTGGTCGGCGTGTTCTGCACGATCGCGGTGTCCGGCGGCGGCGGCAGCTTGATCGGCTTGCTCTTGCTGCGCCCCGCCTGGGCGTCGGCCACGACCTTCTCCGGACGGTCGCCCAGGTCCCAGATGCTGTACGGGCCATGCAGGTGACGGGCGCGGTCCGCCATCTTCTCGGCTTCGTCAAACTGTCCCTTCTCGCAGAGACGCCGCGCCTCGACCAGCACGCGAGCCGCCTCTTCCTGATCGCGCTTGGTGCGCTGCTTCAGGATGTCGGCGCGCAACTTGTCGGGGTTGTCCTCGAACAGTCCCCAGCCGCTGGTCGGAGCGGAAGCAGCACGCTGGCACAGGTCCTTGGCCTCTTCCAGCTTGCCCTCGTTGTATTTCTCGCGGGCCTGGCGAAGCAGGACGTGCGCGTCTTGCTTCTCGCCGGTCTGCGCCGCGGCGGCGCTGGCGGTGGCGCCCGGCGCCGTGCCGGTCTTGGCCTCGATGCGACGCACGTCCGCCAGGACCTTGTCCGGATTGTCTTCCCACCATTCCAGGTTCGGCCGCTTCTTGGCCGCCTGCTCGGCCAGTTCGCGTGCCTTGGCGGCGTTGCCGTCCTGGAGCGCCTTGCGGGCATCCTTCAACATGTCGCGAGCGGCCTGGGGATTGCTGTCCACGGTCGAAGGAGCGCTGGCGACGGGCGTGCTGGGACGCGCCGGCGTGGTCGGAGCGCCGGCGACGGGAGTCGTTGGCTTCGGCGTCGTCGGGACGCTGGCCACCGGGGTGGTCGGCTTCGGCGGAGTGGTGGCCGCGGTCGTGCTGGGCCGTGCGGTCGGGACCGGGGGCTTCGGCGTGGTTTCTTCGTCCTTTGGCCAGACCGGAGGCGGCGGCACGGAAGCAACGCCTTCACCGGTACGCGGAGCGCTCGGCTTGGGTAGCTCGGTACGCGGCGTCGTCGGTGTCGGCGGCTTGCTGGCCACTTGCTTGGTCCGCGCCGTCTGCACGTCCTTGAGCAGCTTGGTTGGGCTGTCGCCCCACAGGTGCATCGAAAACGCCGACTCGGCCTTGTCCGCGTCCTTCGCGTACTGTTCGGCCTTGTCGAGGTCGCCTTGCTCCAGGGCCGTGCGGCCGGCGGCCAGCATGCCCTTGGCGTCCAGCTTCACACCGGCGTTCTTGGCAACGGCTTTCGCCTTGGTGATGTCGTCGCGGATCTTGCGCGGGGTGTCCTCGCCGGGGGTGTACGCGGCGCCCAACGCATCCGCCTCGCTCGCCAGCGCCTCGGCGGCGGCAAAGTCGTTCTTGACCAGGAGGGCGCGGGCCTGCTGGAGCTTGGCGCGCGCGCGGGCCAGTGGGGCGGCGGATTCCGGCGGCGCTACGGGCTGCGAAGGCCCGGAGCCGCGCGGCCGCAGTTGCTCGGTGAGCTGCTGCGCCCGCTGGCGGTCGGCCGTCGACAGGAACTGGTTGCCCGTCACCTCCTTGAGGAGGTCGGAGGCTTCCTGCACCCGCCCGCCGCGAAAGGCTTCGTCCGCCTTTCGCAGTTGCTCGGTGCCGTCCCGACGGCTCTTGAGGGCCGCGCTGTTCTGCTGCACGCGAGTGCTCAGCTCCTGCTGCTCGGTCGCGCTGAGATCTTCCTTGCCGATTTCCGCCTGCTCGAAGAGCTTGGCGGCGAACTCGTACTCGCCGCGGCGGTAGAGGTCGATGCCGGAGGTCAGCGCATTGTGCGCGCGGGACGGCCGATCCTGCGACCGGCCCGCCTCGGTTTCCACGACGAGCAGCGCCAAGATTACCCCCAGCGCCAGTCGAACCCAACCTCGCGAATATGCCCTTGCCACCCTGGCCTCCTTTCCCCGTCCGACCCCCCGGCCGGTGCCCATTGCGGGATTGCTCCGTTCCGCACGGCCCGATGCCCGACCCGGCACCCGGCACCACTCCAAGACCTTGCCCCGCGAATGCGTCCCAGGAAAAACCTGAGCCATTCGGTTTCGCTAAAGGTAAGGCTTGGAAAGCGGCGGGACCATAACGCCGTGCCAACGGAGAATCAAGGCCAAGTGAAGACAAGTGCCAGAAATCGGCACGCTATCTCTTGATATGGGGAGAAACGAGCGAGGGCCGCCTTTTGTGGGGCCGGCTTCCAGCCGGCCAGATGACCGGCTGGAAGCCGGCCCCACATTCTCATGCCGAAGCGTGGGAACGTGGGTGGTGCTTGGCCTTGTTTCTTTTTTTCGGCGGCGGCTATAGTCCCGCCGCTTGCTGAGGAAGCCCATCTCCGGGACATGACGTCCGGGAATACTCCATTTCTTGCCCCGAGGCCGACGCCTCGAAGCCGTCTCCAGGAGGGATGACGATGCCCCACCCGACTCGTCCTTGGATCGCCATCAACGCCGATCTCGTGCCGGCCGGTAAGACCACCTGCGCCTACGCCCGGCTCAACGTCGGCTACTTCGACGCGATCCTCAATGCCGGCGGTCTGCCGTTCATCCTGCCGCCGTTGGGCAAGGAAGCGGAAATCGACGCCTTGCTGGACCGCGCGGACGGCGTGGTCCTCAGCGGCGGCCTCGACATGGACCCTCGGCGGCACGGACTGCCTTCGCATGCCGCCGTGCAGCCGATGGCCCAGCGCCGCGACGACAACGATCGCCTGCTGGTGCGGCGCATTATTGAACGCAAGATTCCCGTGCTCGGCATCGGCGTTGGCATGCAGCAACTGAACCTGGCGTGCGGCGGCGGGCTTTACATGCACCTCCCGGAGGATCAACCCCGCGCCATGCCGCACCGCGATGCAACGGGCGGTCCCCATCGCCATGCCGTATTGCTGGAGCCCGGCACACGCATGGAAGAGATCTACGGCGCCGGCGAAATCCGCGTGAACAGCACCCATCACCAGGCTGTTCGCGTGGTTGGGCCCAACCTGCGTGTCGGCGCCCGCGCCCCGGACGGCATCATCGAAGCCATCGAAGGCGCCGACTCCGACTGGTACTGCGTCGGCGTCCAGTGGCACCCCGAATCGGAAAGCGCCTCCGCCCTGGACATGCAGCTCTTCGAGAGCTTCATCCAGGCGTGCTTGCGCAAGTCCCAGTCGCTGGAACTGGCAGCCTGAGTGAATGCAGGAATCAGGAGTCAGGAGTCAGCCAAGAGCATTCCCGGCCATCCTTATCCCTGGTTCCTGACTCCTGATTCCCGTCCCGTGGTTCCTGACTCCTGACTCCTGACTCCTGACTCCTGACCACTGACTACTCCCATGACAACCCGCTGGTTCATCGGCCTGACGCCCGGGTCGACGATTGATGGCATCGACGCTGCTCTGCTGGAAACGCAGGGAGTGGGTCTCGACCTGCGCGTACGGCTGCTAAAGTATCATCATCAGCCCTATTCGCCGGAGCTGCGTGCGTTGATTCGGCAGGCTGCAACGCCGGGTGCGGTGCAGGCGCGTCAGATCAGCTTGTTGCATCGCGTGCTTGGTGAGACGCTGGCTGCGGCGGCGCGGCACGTGGCGGATGCCGCCAGCTTCAGCCTGCCGCAAGCGCTTTGCATCAGCTGTCCGGGCCAGTGTGTCTGGCAGGAATCCGAAGGGCGGTTTCCATCAGCGCTCGAGCTGGGCATGCCTGCCGTGGTGGCGGAGCGGACCGGGGTGACGTGCGTCAGCGATTTTCGCTGTCGCGACCTGGCGGCCGGCGGCCAGGCGGTGCCGTTGCACGCCATCGCGGACTATCTGCTGTTTCGCCATGCGGAAGAGAACCGGCTGCTGCTGCACCTGGGCGGCCTGGCCAGCGCGGTCCTGGTGCCGGCCGGCGGCCGCGTCTCGGATGTCATGGGCATCGAGGCCGGCCCCTGCACCCTGCTGCTGGACGGCATCATCCACGAGTTGACCGGCGGGCGGGAGACTCACGACACCGGCGGCAAGCACGCGGTGCAGGGGCGGTGCATCGACGCGGCTTTGGAACACTGGCTGGGCCATCCGTACTGGCACCGGCGTCCGCCCCGCAGTCTTTCCTTTCAAGCATTTACCGCGGAGTTCGTCACCCAGGCTCGTCAGCTCAACGGCTCCCTTCACGATGTGCTTTGCACCGCAACGCACCTGGTGGCACGCGGGCTCGCGGCCACGGTGCGCAAGTTCCTGCCGCCCGGTCGAGTGCCGCCACGCGTGCTCCTGAGCGGCGGCGGCGTGCGCAACGGTTTCCTCTGGCACCTGCTCCAGCAGCAACTGGACGCGGGAGAGATGGCACGCACCGATTCCGTCGGCGTGCCGGCCGAGGCACGCAAGGCCATTGCGTTTGGTATCCTGGGAGCGCTGGCCGTCGATGGCGTACCATCCAACGTGCCGTCGATCACGGGGGCTTCGGGCGCGCGGCTGCTCGGCAGTCTGACTCCGGGTTCGCCGGCAAACTGGGCGAGGTGCGTCACCTGGATGGCCGGCCAGATGATGCCGACCCTGTCGCGCGCGTCGTGAAAAGGGGGGTACTGCAGCGAAAGCCCGATTCACCGAGACAGTCTGTAGCTGCAGGCTTTCGCCTGCGGACCAAATGTACGGCACCTCCGACGCCACTCCGCAGGCTGAAGCCTGCGGCTACAGTCGTTGCGCCGATCCTTCCACGGAAAGTAGCGCTGTAGTATTCGCTGACATGCCACCGGCACGTTGCCGCCGTTAATGGCATTTCAGGCTACTTGTCTTTGCAGAGATGCGTGATGTGCCGAAGCATGTCGCGGACCGAGATGACGCCTTCGGGCTTGCCATCGCGAACGACCGGCAAGTGCCGATAACCGCCGACATCCATCTTGTGCAACGCGTAGGCAAGCGTCGCGTCGGTGGTCAGCGTCTCCGGATTGGGCGTCATGAACTCCTTGACGGGCAGGGCTCGGTAGGAATCGCCGTCGGCGTCCAGCTTGGTCAGCAGATCGCGTTCGCTGATGATGCCGACGAGCTTGCCCGCTCCATCGACGACCAGCAGCGCCCCAATCCCCGTCCCGAGCATGGCCTGGATCGCATCGCCCAGAGTCGCGGTCGGCCCCACCACCACCGGCTCGAGTCGGCACAGCTTGCCGACGGAATCCTCCATCAAACTACGTTCGACACGATTGCTGGCGCTGGGCAGGTCCAATTGCGTCAGGTCCTGGCCACAGCCAGCGCATTCTTCGCCTCCAGGCAGATTATCATGGCCGCAGTTGGGACAAATCATCGTAGTGGTCAGTGGTCAGTGGTCAGGGATCAGGGATCAGGAGTCAGAGAAATCGGTATGCTGACTCCTGATCCCTGCCTCCTGGTTAAGCGACTACCCAGGTATCGTCCGCGGCGAACAGGTCTTCGAGCTTGCCGCGGCCCTTGGTACGGATCGCGTCATCGATTTGTTTGTTGAGCGTATCCTCGTAGATTGGCCGCTCCACGGCGCGGAAAACACCGAAGCACTCCGGGAAACGCGGATAGACCATCCGGCTCAGCAGGTAAGCCAGGCTCGGCTCCTCGGCCTTTTCGTCGTGGATGAGCAAGTCGTCCACGGTGATGCCGTTGCCCAACGTGACCACTTCCGGATCGAGGCCGTGCAGCCGGATTCCCTTGTTGCGGTCCTTGCCGAAGATCAACGGCTTGCCGTGCTCCAGGTGCAGGATGTTGTCTGCCTTGATGCTCTTGTCGGTAGCGTACTCGAAGACCAGATCGTTGAAGATCTTGCAGTTCTGATAGATCTCGATGAACGCGGTGCCCTTGTGCGCCGAAGCGCGGCGGAGCGTTTCGGTCAGGTGGTTGATGTCCACGTCCACGGTGCGGGCAACGAACGTCGCTTCGGCGCCGATGGCCAGCGACAGCGGCCGCAACGGGTTGTCGATGGAGCCAAGCGGGCTCGACTTGGTGCGCGTGCCGAGACGCGACGTGGGCGAATACTGCCCCTTGGTCAGGCCGTAGATTTCATTGTTGAACAGCACGATCTTCATGTCGATGTTGCGGCGAATCGCATGGATCAGGTGATTGCCGCCGATCGACAGACCGTCGCCGTCGCCGGTGATGACCCAGACCGTCAGGTCGGGCCGACTCGCCTTGAGGCCGGTGGCGAAGGTCGGCGCCCGCCCGTGGATCGAGTGGAAGCCGTACGTGTTCATGTAGTACGGAAAGCGGCTGGAGCAGCCGATGCCGGAGACAAACACCATTTTCTCGCGCGGGATGCCCAATGGCGCCAGGGCCTTCTTCATCTGGGCGAGAATGGAGTAGTCGCCGCAGCCGGGGCACCAGCGCACTTCTTGATCGCTGGCCAGGTCTTTCGCCGTCAAGGTGGGCAGGGAGGTCGCCGTTGACATATAAACCTCTTCCAAAGTGTATTCAGAATTCCGCGGTGCATCGTCGGTGGCTCGGGCGGCAGCCACGGACTGTGACGACTCTCAATCACTTACTTTAGCATTTCCTCGATCTTGGCTTCGATTTCGCTGACGAGGAACGGGCGTCCCTGGACCTTGTTCAAACCGACCGCATCCACCAGGAAGATGCCGCGCAGGAGCAGGCGCAGCTGGCCGGTGTTCAATTCCGGCACCAGCACCTTCTTGTAGCGCTTGAGCACGTCGCCGGTGTTCTTCGGCATCGGGTTCAGGTAGCGCAGGTGCGCCTGGGCCACCTTGTGGCCTTTTTTCTGCGCGTTCTTCACTGCCTCGTTAATCGACCCGTACGTCCCGCCCCAGCCGATGACGAGCAGGTCGCCTTCGGCGGGACCATTGACCGCCAGTTCGGGAATCTCGTTGGCGATGTTGGCAATCTTCTGGGCGCGCGTCTTGATCATGTGCTCGTGGTTGGCTGGATCGTAGGAGACGTTGCCGGTCACGTCTTCCTTTTCCAGGCCGCCGATGCGGTGCTCCAGGCCAGCGGTGCCGGGGATTGCCCACTGGCGCACCAGACGCTCGTCGCGCTTGTACGGCAGGAAGTGGGCTTCGCCGTTGCCATTGCCATTGCCCTTGGTCGGATGCTCGACCTTGATTTTCGGCAGGTCGTCCACCTTCGGAATCAGCCACGGCTCGGCGCCGTTGGCGAGATAACCGTCCGACAGCAAGAAGACCGGCGTCATGAAGGAGATGGCAAGGCGGACGGCTTCAAAAACCATGTCGAAACAATCGGCCGGCGAGCAAGGCGCGACGATGGCCACGGGGCACTCGCCGTTGCGGCCGAACATGGCTTGCAAAAGGTCGGCCTGTTCCGTCTTCGTCGGCAGGCCGGTGCTGGGGCCGCCGCGTTGCACGTCGATGATGACGAGCGGCAACTCCGTCATGACGGCCAATCCGATGGCTTCGGATTTGAGACAGATGCCGGGGCCGCTGGTGCCTGTCACACCCAGGGACCCACCAAAGGCGGCGCCAATCGCCATGCCGATGGCCGCGATCTCGTCCTCGGCCTGGATGGCGCGAACGCCGTACCGTTTCAGCTCCGAGAGATGGTGCAGGATGTCGCTGGCCGGCGTGATCGGATAACTGGCACAGCAGATGGGCATGTTTGCCAGGTTGGCGGCGGCGACCAACCCCAGCGCGATGGCCTCATTGCCCGTGATCTTGCGGTAGACGCCGGGCTTGATTTGGGCCTTGGGCACACGGTAATGAACCGGCAGCGCTTCGGTGGTTTCGCCGTAATTGTAGCCGGCCTTGAGGGTTCGCGTGTTTGCTTCGAGCACGGCGGGGTTCTTGCCGAACTTCTGATGGATCCAGCGCAGCGTCGGGTCGAGGGACCGTTCGTACAGCCAGAAGACCAGTCCCAGCGCGAAGAAGTTCTTGCATCGATCGGCCTCGCGCGGGCTGAGCTTCATGTCCGCGACGGCTTCACGGTTCAGCGTATTGATCCGGATCTTGTAGACGCGATAGCCCTTGAGCGAGTCGTCCTCCAGCGGATTGGCCTTGTAGCCGGCCTTGTGCAGGTCGCTGGTGGTGAATGCGTCGGAATTGACGATCAGGATACCGCCGGACTCCAGGTCCTTGATGTTGGTTTTGAGCGCCGCGGGGTTCATCGCGACGAGCGTGTTGAGCTTGTCGCCCGGCGTATGGATGTCGTGGCTGGAGAAATGCACCTGGAAGCCCGAGACACCCGCGAGCGTGCCGGCGGGGGCGCGAATCTCGGCGGGGAAGTCCGGGAGCGTGCTGATGTCGTTGCCGAGCATGGCGCTGGCGTTGGTGAACTGTGTGCCGGCAAGCTGCATGCCGTCGCCGGAGTCCCCGCAGAAGCGAATGGTGACCGATTCCACTTCCTGCGCTTCGGCCTTCCGGGCTTGTGGACCAGGTGCGGCGGAGAGATTCGACACAGGCATGGCAGGGACTACCTTTGCATAAGACCGACGAACCCGACTCACGCGCCTTCGCGTTCCTGAGGCACCGTGCCGGGGTCCGGGGGTAAGTTGTAAATCGTCGCCGGAAAATGCTCGACCAGGTAATGCACAATCCGCTTGACCGACAGCACGCCCACGGGGCAGCCCTTGTCATTGACGACCGGCAAGTGTCGGTAACCTCCCTCCACCATACGTCGTACCGCGGTGCTGATCGGGTCCTTGGGATGGACGGTCACCGGATGGGGAGTCATGCACTGCTCGACGGGGAGGGTCAATCGCTTCCCCTCGGCCAGGACTCGGCGAACCAGATCGCGCTCGGTGAAGATGCCGACGAGTTGCATGCCGGCACAGATCAGGACGCAGCCGACGTTGCTCTGCCGCATGACCAGGACCGCCTCAGCCACCGTCTGTTGCGGCTGCACCTGCCGGGGCGGCGTCGGTTGCAGACGCGAGACGCTGTCGATCTTCAGGTTCCTGGCCAAATCCATAGGTCGGCTCGCTCGCCGGTTGACACCCGGGAGGAGGGTGAGGACAGAGGCGCTGAGCTATCCTATTCTACGGCAAACCATGCGTGATGGATCGCCTTTGGGAAGAATAGCACCTAGCGCCGCGGTCGGCCGGAAATTCTCGCATGCTTTCGCGGGATTGCCTGGCAGGCCGTTCCGACCCCTCTTGCCCGAATCGCGCATCCGCGTGGGAAGATACAAGGAAAATTCTCGGTAAAGCGGGTGTTGCCGGCAAGGGGCAAAAAGATGGTACAGACTGACAACGTGACAAAACGGGCGGTCCTCGGCTAGACTTGGAAGATGCCGCTGGCATGGTTTCCGCGACTTGAGCCTGGTAAGACGACCCCCCATGCTTGATGCCGACCGCCGCCTGCGCCTCATGCGCCAGGCCATCTGGGCGTTCCTCAATACGCCCGGACGGCAAGGCCGCTTCGTCGCACTGGACAGCGCCTCGGAAGTCATGGTGGCGGGCGACATGCACGGCAACCTGGAAAACTTCAAGGGCCTGCTCGACCGCGCCCAGCTCGGCACCCATCCCCACCGCCACCTGGTGATGCAGGAGGTGATCCACGGCCCGCATCGCTACCCGCTCGGCGGCGACAAGTCGCACCAGATCCTGGAACTGGTGGCCGCGCTCAAGGTCCAGCATCCGAAGCACGTCCACATGCTGCTCGGCAATCACGAGATGGCCCAGTGGACCGGCCAGGCCATCATCAAGGCGTCGGAGAAGTTGAACGCCCTGTTCCGCGAAGGCGTGGACACTGCCTATGGCCCCCGCAGCGGTGAAGTGTATGCGGCTTTCCTGGAACTGTTCGCTGCACTGCCGGTCGCCCTGCGCACTCCCAATCGCATCTTCCTCAGCCACAGCCTGCCGTCCGCACGCAACCTCGACACCTTCGATCCGACGCTCTTGAAACGGCTGGCGGTGGACGGACACGAATGGAAGCCCGGCGGCACGCTTCACTCCCTCCTGTGGGGCCGCGATACGTCGCTAGGGAACGTGGAAGCCTTTCTACGCAAGGTGGACGCGGACCTGCTTATCAGCGGACACATTCCATGCGACAATGGCTTCACGGTGCCCAACCCGCGGCAGCTGATCCTCGATACGATGAAGACCCCCGCATGTTACTGCCTGTTCCCGACCGACCGCCCGCTGCATCACGAAGAGCTGTTGGATTGTGTAGGCATCCTCTAGGGAGCAATGACGAATGACGAAGCCCTCCCTGCTGGAAGGACGAATGACGAAGCCCGAATGACGAATCAAGGACCAATGACCAAGCTCCAATGCCAAGCACTGCGCGCCGACCTTTGGTCATTGGGTATTGGGCATTGATTCGTCATTCGGACTTCGTCATTTCTCCCAACGGTGGAGCGTGAGCTAGTCCTATAGAAATACCCATGAACCCCAACCTTCCTCCGCTTCCCGAAACCCCGTACGACTCGCTGGGTGCTATCGTCCGCGAGAAGGTGATCGTGGATGATCAGACCTTCGTCATCGATCATCCGGGCGACTCGGATCGCTTATTGACCAACCCGGTCATCAAGAGCGCCTTCGCTGCCGACGAGTATTTGCCGTACTGGGCCGATCTGTGGCCGGTCTCGCGCATCCTGGCGAAAGTCATCTTGCGCGAGCCGTGGCCTGAACCGAAGCCCGAAGCCATCGAAATCGGCTGCGGCCTGGGCCTGCCGGGCATCGCGGCACTGGCGCGGGGGCTGCGCGTGACGTTCACCGATTACGATGCCACCGCATTGCGCTTTGCAGCCGACAACGCGCGGGCCAACGGCTTCGAGAACTTCCGCACGCTCCAGTTCGACTGGCGTGCGCCGCCGGCGGACCTGTGTGCCCCGGTGATCCTCGTTTCCGACTTGCTGTACGAGCTGCGCAGCGTGGCACCCGTAGTCGCGATGATCAAGCAGATCATGTTGCCAGGCGGCGTCTGCCTGTTGACGGATCAGGATCGAGTGCCATCGCACACGCTTCGGGAAATGTTGCCGACGGCGGGAATGACGTACACCACGCAAGCGATGAAGGCAGGCGAACCGGGGGGACGGCGCGTGCGCGGCACTCTGTATCGGATTACGCATGCGACATGAAGCCCACTTTACGCCCACCCTGGCTGCCGACTACCATGTGAGATACGGCGATTGCCGGGAGGAGGGAGACCCATGCAGACGCTCCGCTGGAGCCTGGGAACGCTGATCGTCCTGGGCGCCGTCGCCATCGGGCATACCGAGCCGACGGAAGCAAAGGTCGAGATCAAGGTCGTCAAGTTCGCCGGCCTGGCGCAAGCCGTGCGCGAACGGGCAGGCAAGGTCGTCGTCGTCGATTTCTGGGCCGATTTCTGCATTCCGTGCAAGAAGCGCTTTCCGCACCTGGTCGAGATGGCCAACAAGTACAAGGACCAGGGCTTGGCTGTCATCTCCGTGAGCGTCGATGCCGATCCACACAAAAAGGAAGTGCAGGACACGGCACTCAAGTTCCTCCAGAACCGGAAGGCGACGTTCCTGAACCTGATGCTCGACGAGCCGCCCGAGTACTGGTCGCAGAGGCTCGGCATCAAGGAGATCCCCTGTGTCTTCGTCTTCAACCGCGACGGCCGGTGGGTCCGGCTCGGCGGCGAGGACGTGTCGTCCGAAGACGTGGAGAAGCTGGTCGTCGAGTGGCTCAAGCAGAAGTGAGAACATCATGACGATCGTGAGTCGCAAATCGGGCGTGCTCGCGCTGGCGCTGCTCGCCGGTGTCATCGGCGCCGCCGATGCACCGACGCCAAAGGTCGAAGTCAAGGTCGTCAAGTATGCGGAGCTATGTAAAGTCGTCCGGCAGCATATGGGGCAGGTCGTGCTGCTCGATTTCTGGGGATTGACCTGAATTCCCTGCGTCAAGAAGTTTCCGCATCTGGTCGAGATGCACCAAAAGTACGCGTCGCAGGGCCTGGTCGTGATATCAGTCAGCATCGAGGAGGAACGACAGAGTAAGAAGGACCAGGAAGATGTGTTGAAGTTCCTTCAGAAACGCAACGCAACCATGACGAACCTGGTCCTCGACGAATCGTCGGAAGTGTGGGCAGAGAAGCTGGGCGCGGGATTGCGGCCGTTGGTCTTCGTCTTCAACCGTGACGGCCGCTGGGAACGCTTCGACGCCACCGTGCTGGGCGAGGACGACGGCGACGCCAAGGTCGAGAAGCTCGTCGTCGAGTGGTTGAAGCAGAAATAACGTGCGGTGGGCCAGACACTCTTGTCTGGCCCACCAAATTCCAAATGAGTTGCTCATGGTCCTTCTCGATTTCAGCATGGCGCCGCTGGGCAGGGGTGAGAGTGTCGCGGCCTATGTGGCGCGTTGTCTGGAAATCGTGGCTGCCAGCGGCCTGGACTACCGACTGCACGCGATGGGCACCACGCTGGAAGGGGAGTGGGACGAGGTATTCGCCGTGGTGCGGCGCTGCTTCGAGGCGTTGAAGCCCGATTGCGAGCGCATCAGCGTTTCGATCAAGGTCGACTACCGCACCGGTCCCGGCGGCCGGCTCGACAGCAAGGTGCGCCACGTGCAAGACCTGGTGCAGCAGCCGCTCCGGACAGGAAGCTCAACATGACGGACACCGATCCGCAACGACAGCTCGCGGCTGCCCTGGGCCGGGTGGCCAGCGGCTTGTTCATCCTCACCGCCCGCCACGGTGAAGCCGAGACCGGGCTGCTGTGCAGCTTCGTGCAGCAATGTTCGTTTCAACCGCCGCGGATCAGCATCGCCATCAAGCCCGACCGCGAAGTCGCGTCCTGGCTGACCGAAGGCGCCGGCTTCATCCTGAACATCCTCGACGACAACCAGACCGATATGGTGGCCCACTTCGGCCGCGGCTTCCGTGCGGGTGAACCGGCCTTCACGGACCTCGACTTGAAGCGCTCGGCTGACAATTCACCAATCTTGAGCGAGTCCTTGGGCTACCTCGACTGCCGCGTGGTGAGCCGGCATGGCGCGGGCGATCATGACTTGTTCATCGCCCAGGTGGTCGGCGGCGCGATGCTGAACGAAGGGCAGCCGATGGTCCATGTCCGGAAGTCAGGATTGCATTACTGATGCCAGCGGTTGAGTGCGTAGAATTATGGGGAGAAAACGCGGCAGCCGATTTCGGAAGGCCCAAGATGCGCAAGACCAGCTCGAAGGAATTGAAGAAGCCCAACAAACAGGTCGCAAGGGCCGCTCCCGCACGAAAATTGAACGGATCGACAAAAGCAAAAAACGGTTCG
The DNA here is from genome assembly GCA_019752375.1 of Gemmataceae bacterium. Classification (GTDB taxonomy): domain Bacteria; phylum Planctomycetota; class Planctomycetia; order Gemmatales; family Gemmataceae; genus JAIEMG01. The sequence goes on from JAIEMG010000063.1 coordinate 22,022, forward strand.
ACAACCACGTCGGCCGCATCCGGAACCGCGAAGACGCCGCGGACGAATTCCGCTAAGCGTCCAGGTTCGGACGCCCACCGGAATGAGTTGCTGGATCGGGCATTTGCGCGGAAGAATTGCGATGACCATGAGGGCGCCTTGCGAGCTTTCGCGGATGTGCTTGCGGAATACCCGGACTATGCGCCGGCATTGGGGATGATGGGGAGCATCTATCTGTCGATGCTTGGCAAGCCGGCCGAGGCGATTCCACTGTTCCAACGGACCACCGCGCTTGTGCCAAAGTCCGAACTGGCCTCATTGGGGTTGTTCCACTCGCTCTGGGAAACAGGACACGAGGCGGAAGCCCTGAAAGAGTTGAAGCGTTTCCAATCGATTTCCCACAGCCGCGACTACGACGAGATACTGGCGGAGTGGACGGAGGAACAGAATTCAACCCCATGAACCTACCGCAGTGTCCCCAGATCGTCAGCCCTGACGTCCATCGCGAAAACCGTATTCCGCCGCGTCAGGTCCTGACCCACAAGTGGCCGGTACTCCACGCCGGCCCGACGCCGACGTTCGACCGCGTTCACTGGAGTTTCCACGTCTGGGGTGAGGTCGAAGCACGCTGGCAGGCGACCTATGACGAATTCATCGCATTGCCGAAAGTCGACGTGCATGCCGATATGCACTGCGTCACGCGCTGGAGCAAGCTCGACAACCGCTGGCACGGCGTGTCCACCCGCGAGGTGATGAAACCCGTGAAGCTGCTGCCGTCGGCGAAGTTCGTCATGGTTCATTGCGAACACGGCTTCACGACCAACCTGCCGCTGGCCGACTTCCTGGGCGAAGACTGCGTCTTCGCCTGGGGCCACAACGGTCAAGACCTGGAACCCGATCACGGCTGGCCCCTGCGCCTGGTGGTGCCGAAACTGTATGCGTGGAAGAGCGCCAAGTGGGTGCGCGGGCTGGAATTCCTGGAGACGGACCAGGCAGGCTTCTGGGAATCGTGGGAGCACGGCGGCTATCACATGCGCGGCGACCCGTGGAACGAAGAGCGCTTTCGCTAAGGGGAGGTTGGTCATGCCTTCGCCATTCCCCGGGATGAATCCGTACCTCGAACATCCGTACGTCTGGACCGATTTCCGCAAGAGCTTCATTCCCGCTGCTGCAGCGGCCTTGGGCAAGCAATTGAGACCTCGTTATTTCACGAGGATCACAGCAGCGCCGGCTGTTCCCGTGGCCGAAATCGACGCCGAGCGAATTTCCTTTCTAGAAATCCGTCACTTGCAAAGTTTCGAGCTAGTCACAGTCCTTGAGCTCATCAGTCGGAGTCACAAGATTCCGGGTCCTGGTCGAGACCAGTACGAAACCAGGCGCCGCCAGCTGCTAGCCACTCCAGTTCATCTGGTCGAGATCGACTTCCTTCGAGCCGGCCCGCCCCTGGCTGATGCGCCGGCATGCGACTACTATGTGCTGGTCAGCCGAGCCTGTGATCGACCGGTTGCCATGGTCTATCCTCAGTTTCTGCCCGATCCGTTGCCGGTCGTTCCGATTCCTCTTCCTCAGGGAGAGGATGACGCGACACTTGACCTCAAGCAGGTTATCGACCGTGTTTATGATGCGGCTTGTTATGAACTCTACATGTACAATCGCTCGCCGGAACCACCCCTCACACCCGAACACCAAGAATGGGCGAAGGCATTTGTGCCGCAACCCGTTGTGCAGTAAAAGAACCTCATGACCGCTCCTCTCCTCAAGCGTCTGCGCGACTTGCTCGGCCCCGACGCCCTGCTCACCGCTCCCAGCGATCTTCTCGTTTACGAGTGCGATGGCTTCACCATCGAGAAGAACACGCCCGACGTCGTCGTCTTTCCCACGTCGACCGAGCAGGTCGTGGCGGTGGTCAAGGCGTGCAACGACTTTGGCGTCCCCTTTCTCCCGCGCGGCGCGGGCACCAGCCTGGCGGGCGGTTGTTTGCCTGTTGGCGGCGGCGTCATGATCGCCCTGACGCGGATGAAGCGCATCCTCGAAGTCAATTACCGCGAGCGCTATGCCGTCGTCGAACCCGGCGTCGTCAACCTCTGGCTCACGAATCACCTGAAACCCCACGGCTGGCACTATGCGCCGGATCCGTCCAGCCAGGGCGCCTGCACTATCGGCGGCAATGTCGCGACCAATTCCGGCGGGCCACACACGCTCAAGTACGGCGTCACCGTCAATCACGTCCTTGGGGTCGAGCTCGTGCTGCCGGATGGACGGGTTGTTCGCACCGGTGGTCCTGCGGAAGACAACCCCGGCTACGATCTCACCGGCGTCATCGTCGGCAGCGAAGGGACCTTCGGCATCGCCACGAAGACGTGGGTGCGCATCACCCGCAACCCCGAGGCGTATCGCACGCTGCTCGGCGTCTTCGAGACGGTTGCCGATGCCACCAACACCATCAGCGAATTGATCGGCGCCGGCATCGTGCCTGCGGCGCTGGAAATGCTCGATTCGCTCATCCTCCAGGCGGTCGAGGCGGCATTTCACTTCGGTTTCCCGCTCGATGCTGGTGCAGTGCTCATCATGGAAGTGGACGGCCTGGAAGCGGGCCTGGGCGACGAGGCGGAGCGCATCATCGCCATCGCCAAGAAGAACAAGGCACGCGAGGTCCGCCGTGCCAACACGGATGCCGAACGGCTCTTGCTGTGGAAATGCCGGAAGCAGGCGTTTGGCGCCGTCGGCCGGCTGGCGCCCAGCTATTGCACGCAGGACGGCGTGGTGCCGCGCACCAAGTTGCCGCACATCCTCAACGAGATCCAGCGCATCGGCACCAAGTACCAGCTGCGCATTTGCAACGTCTTCCACGCGGGCGACGGCAATATCCACCCGATCCTCCTCTTCGACGAACGCGATGCGGACCAGACGAAGCGCGTCCTGGCCGCCAGTCATGAGATCCTCGAAGAGTGCGTCCGGGTTGGCGGCAGCGTGACAGGCGAGCACGGCATCGGCGTCGAGAAGATCGATTTCATGTCGAAGCTTTTCACGCCGGAAGACCTGGGCGTGATGCTGCGCCTGCGCAACGCATTTAACCCAAATAATCGCTGCAGTCCGGCGAAGATGTTACCGACGGCTGGTGCGTGCATTGAAGCGAGCAAGGCGGGCCGACGCGCCGCCCTCTAATGGCCGCTTCCGGGCGGCAACTCACGGAGACATTCCCATGGAAGCACCGTTCGACCAGCTGCCCGAGGAGTGGCAAGAGCACGTCAAGCCGTACCTGCTGGACGTGATGCCGGTCCTGACCATTCCCATGTACGTGATGATGGGCCTCGGCGTGCTGGTGCTGCTCATCGCGCTGTGGCGGCTGGTCACGCTGCGGGTGTTCCGGGCGTTCTTCACGATGCTGGCGGGCCTGCTGATGGCCTATTACCCGGTGGCGTATGGGTTCCACTGGTGGTATCTGAACGCCGACGCGGACCAGATGCCGGCCGAGGTCGCCGAGTACATGAAGGAAGTGCCCCAGCACTGGGCGCAGATCGATTACGGTATCCTGACCGGTGGCGGCGTGCTGGGCGCACTCCTCTACTGGATGACGATGGGAGGCCGGAAGAAGAAGGCCGGGTACGGGGCCAGCGAGTCGGAGGAGCGTATGCGCCAGCAGGCGATTCCACGGGCGGGCAGCAACAAGAACCCCTGGGACTTCAAATGAATCGCCGTGTTTCGCCGCAGTTCCGATCGTAGGGCTTCCGAGCGTTTTTCTGACCGGCTGCGCGGTCGGATTTGCGTAGGAAGCCGTCTTGACTGGTAGTAGATTACTTCAGACCTGAGCATCCTCTCGTCGGCTATGGGAGCCGTCGAGCGGGTGAAACCTTCCTGCCCGGATTGAGATCCACCTATGCCCATCAGCGTTCAGTGCACCGCCTGTGGAAAAACCCTCAAAGTGCCGGATACGATGGCCGGCAAACGCGGTAAGTGTCCCTGCGGCAACGTGATCAGCGTGCCCGCGGGCGGCGGCGGTTTCCAGGCAGCGGCCCCGGCACGAGCCCCCGCGGGCGGCGGGCGCCCGTCCAAGGCGATGGTGTCGAAAGGTGGCGGAGACTTCCCCGCCGCTCGCACATTCCCCAAGCTTTTCAACATCTGGTTGCTATGCTTGGGGCTTGAGATGGTGCTCGGGATCGTCATGGCCGTGGTGCTTTCGGTCGGTCTCAGTAGCGCGGCTAGCAAGATCGACAAGGCGGCGCCGCCGACGAACATATCGATCGACGATGCGTTCAAGGACCTGGAAAAACGCCAGAAGGAACAGGAGGAAGCCGCCAAAGGCGCCATGGGCGCTCTGGCCGGCGCTGGCATCGGCGGCACGATTACCGGCTGTGGGCTGACATTGGTCTACTTGATTCAGTTCGTTGTCGGCCTGATGTTCATTTACAAGGCGTGGGCTCTGATCCAAGATGGGACCGTGCGCACAACGCCGATGATGGCGATCCTCCTCCTGTTTGTGCCTATCTTCCAAATCTACTGGTACTTCGTGGCCTACTGGGGACTGGCGAAAGATCTGAACACATACGCCCAGGAGCGCGGCATCGACGCTCGAAAGGCGTCTGAGGGGATGATCCTGTGGGGGCTGGTCTTGCTGCTTCTCGGTTGCACTGCACCAATCGGCGCCATCATGCTGCTCTTGGGCTTTAACTCGATCAAGAACGCCTGCTTTGACATCGCCACCGCCAAGGCAGGGGCCTGAGTGGCTGATGAGATCCAACGAAGCAGCCGGGGCCGCAAGAGCGATTGATCGCGCTTGTGCGGCCCCGGCCTGTAGTCCAGGTCCGACACTGCGTAACCGCCCCTTTGTCCGTTGAGGTCGCCATGCTGGAAATCCTTATTGTTATCATGCTGTGCAAGAACCTGGGGAAACGTCTCCGAGAGAAGGGCCATACCCCGCTCGGTTACCAGGTTCTGCTGGTCGTGCTCTGGGTCGGCGGGGAATTTACCGCCGCCATGCTCGGCGGCGCCATCTCCGAGGTGATGAACCCCGGGCGCGAGCCGAACATGCTCCTCCTGTACGGATTCGCCCTCGTCGGTGCCGCGACTGGGGCGGGCATCACCTTCCTGATCGCGAACAGCCTATCGCCCACGGAGCAAGCCGAGAAGCAGTACCGCGAGGAGCCGTACTTTCAGGAAGGCCATGCTCCCGGCAACGATCAGTTCCGCCGCCGCGACGAGGGCTACCGCAGCTGACGAGACCGCATACCTGCTGACCGGGAGGTTCGCCAATGGCAACCGTGGCAATCAAGAAGCCTCTGGTCGAATGCCATTAACATAGGCAGGCGCCAGGCGACCGGGGCGTGTGAACGCCCCGGTTTTGGTCGCTCAACCGGGGCGTTCACACGCCCCGCTCGCCTTAAGTTAATGGCATTCAGCCTCTGGTCCTTTTCCGCATGACCAGCGACCAGTTCTGCGAGCTGCCGCCCAGCGACGCCTTCAAACTGGAACTGCTTGACGGAGAAGTGGTCATGGCCGCTCGTCCCGTGCCCACGCATCAGCATTTCCTGGGGGAGCTCTATGTGGTCCTCCTCGAATGGACGAAGAAGCGGAAGCTCGGGCGTGTCCTCTTTGACACGCTGATGAAGGTCGAAGACGACTGGACGCCGGCACCGGACCTTTGCTTTCTCAAGACCGCCCACCTCAAGCGCGTCGAGAAGAAGCGGATCGTCGGGTCCGTCGATCCGGCGGTGGAAATCCTGTCGGCCGGCAGCAAGGACGTCGATCGCGAAACCAAGTTCATGGCCTACGCCCGCTTCGGCATTCCCTGGCACTGGATCGTGGACCTCGATCATCGCATCTTGGAAGAGTACGAACTCGTTGGCACCGAGTACGGCGATCCCCTGAAAGTCCCGTTCGATCGGCCGTTCGCGCCGCGGCTGTTCCCGCGCTTGCGCATCGATCTGGCGTCGCTCGAATGGTAACCCTCTCCGGTGGACGATCTGGCACTGCGCCCGTAACCTGAGTCCAGCCCCCGCGACTGAGTGGCCACCGTGGACGCCAACATCTGCCGGATCGATGATTTTGGCCCCCTGCCCGTCGTCCAGCCCGCTTCCGTTGCCGAACTGAGCGACATCGTTCGCGGCGCTGCGCTCCAGGATCAGGCGATTTACCCATACGGCGGCCGCACGATGCTCGACCATGGGTTGCCGCCCACGCGCCCCGGCATTGCGGTCGATCTCCGCGGCCTGACGCAGGTCATCGAATATCCGGCACGCGACATGACGATCACCGTGCAGGCCGGCATCACCCTGGCGAAGCTTGGAGAGTTGCTTCGGCCGGAAAATCAGCGGTTGCCGATCGACGTGCCGGACGCCGACCGGGCCACACTGGGCGGCGCCCTGGCAACCAACGTCAGCGGTCCGCGCCGACTGGGGCACGGCACCCTTCGCGATTACGTCATTGGCATCACCGTCGTCAACGACGAAGGGCACGAGGCAAAGGCGGGCGGCCGCGTCGTCAAGAACGTGGCCGGCTACGACCTTTGCAAGCTCTACATCGGCGCCCTGGGCACGCTGGGCATCATCTCGCAGGTGACGCTCAAGCTGCGCCCGCTGGCCGATGAGCAGGCCCTCGTCATCCTTACATGTGAACCCCATGCGGTGGCAGCACTGCTCGATGCGCTACACCGTTCGCGCACCCGCCCGGTCTGCCTGGAGTTGCTCAACGACGCCGCGGTGGCAGCGCTGAACGTCCAGCATCCGGGGCTGCTGCCCGACGCCCCGCGCGTGCTGATCGTGGGTTACGAAGAGAAGCGCGAGACCGTCGCCTGGCAGGTTCAGCAGCTCATCGCGGAGTTGCCGGCGGGAACCCTGAAGAGCCTGGAATCGCGCGTCGGTTCCACTGCCGACCCGCTCTGGCAATGGCTCGTCGAATTCCCGGCTTGGTCCGGTGCCCTGCTGACCTTCAAGGCGAACCTGCTGCCCGGCGCGACGGCGGAGTTCTTCGCGAAAGCCGCCGACCTGCCCGAGGGGCTCGCGCTCCAGGCGCATGCGGGCAGCGGAATCGTGCTGGGGCACGCGACGGATGCCTTGACGCTGGAGCGTGCGCGGGCCATGCTAGCAGTGCTCGAACCGATCGCAACCGCGGCCCAGGGCAACATCGTCCTGCGACGCTGTCCGACGGCATGGAAAGCAACGCTGCCCGTTTGGGGCAAGCCGCGCGAGGATCTCTGGCTGATGCGCGCCGTTCGCCAGCAGCTGGACCCGAAAGAACGCTTCAATCCTGGTCGCTTTCTCGTGTAAGGCCGGTCTTTATCCATGACCCTGACCACTGCACGCACATCCCTGGACATTGCCCCCTTGCCGCCGAAGTCCGCCACCGGCATCGATTACGAGTTGTTCCTCGATTGCGTTCACTGTGGCTTGTGCACATCGGCCTGCCCCACCTACGTCGAGCTGGGCACCGAGATGGACAGCCCGCGCGGCCGCATCTACCTCATGCGGGCCGTGACCGATGCACGCATCGACCTCAACGACGACGTGCGCCGACATCTCGATCTTTGCCTCGACTGCCGGGCCTGCGAATCGGCCTGCCCGTCCGGCGTTCAGTACGGCAAGTTGATCGAGCCGTTCCGTCTGCACATGGCCCGCACCCAGCCGGAGAAGCGTGAACTTCCGTGGCTGCAGCGGCTGCTGCTGTTTCACGTGACGCCTTCCGCCCGGCGCACGCGCCTGGCGCTGCTGCCCGCCCGCTTCCTCCAGTGGACCGGCCTGGATCGCCTGATCGAGCAACTGGGCCTGCTGCGTCACGTGCCGCCGTTCCTGCGTCAACTGCACGAGATGCTGCCGCGACTCCAGCCGCATTACGGCAAGCTGCCGGAAGTGCTGCCGGCCGAGGGAACCAGGCGGGCGCGCGTCGCCCTCTTCACCGGCTGCGCGGGCGACGCCTTCTTCCCGCGGACGAACCTGAACACGGCCCGCGTCTTGCAAAAGAATGGTTGCGAGGTGGTCATCCCGCGTGCCCAGGTTTGCTGTGGAGCTCTGCACTATCACTCCGCATGCGAGGAGCCCGCCCAGCGCTACGCGGCCAGCAATTGCGACGTGTTCAAGGACGTGGACACGATCATCGTCAACGCGGCGGGATGCGGGGCGATGCTGAAGGATTACGGGCACTTGTTAAGTGCAACGCCGCAAGCGGCGGGGGGGGAGAAGTTCGCCGGCAAGGTGCGCGACGTCAGCGAGTTCTTGATGGAGTTGGGGCCGGTCAAGCCCATTCACCCGCTGCCGCTCAAGGCGGTCTACCACGATGCCTGCCACTTGTGCCACGCCCAGCAGATCCGCAAGCAGCCCCGGCAACTTCTGGAGATGATCCCCGAACTCAAGCTCGTGCCCTTGAACGAGAGCGAAATCTGCTGCGGGGCTGCCGGCAGCTACAACCTCACGCAGCCGGAAATGGCCGAGCGCCTCGGCGAGCGCAAGGCGCGGAACATCCTCGACGCCGACCCGCAGGCCGTCTTCACCGGTAACGTCGGCTGTCTGCTCCAGGTCGCCCGCTACCTGCGGCCGACCCATCCCGACCTCTGGGTCGCGCACCCCATCGACGCCCTGTGGGCCAGCTACAGCGGCGAGCTTCCCAAACTTCCTTCAGACAAAAAGCGCGGGGCCCGATGAGCCGGCAAAAAATCTCGAGCGGTACGCGCTGGGAACCGATCGCGGGTTACTCGCGTGCCGTGCGCGTCGGTCCGTTCGTCTACGTCTCCGGCACGACGGCCTGGGACGCCAGTGGCAACATCGTCGGCGGCGGCGATCCGTACGCCCAGACGGTCCAGATCCTGAAAAACATCGAAGCGGCCTTGCGCGCCGCGGGCGCCACGCTGCAAGACGTGGTCCGCACGCGCATGTACGTCACCAACATCGACGACTGGGAAAATGTCGCCCGGGCCCACGGCGAGGTCTTTCGCGACGTGCGGCCGGCCTGTACGCTGGTCGAATTGAGCCGACTGGTTTCCCCCGAAATTCTCGTGGAGATCGAAGCCGACGCCATCATCGGCGAGCTGGCCGATCCGCCCGCTCCTCCGCAACCGTGAGGTTTCCTATGCGTATCCAAGGCATCATTCCGCCCGTCGCCACGCCGATGCAGGCCAACGAAGACCTCGATGTGCCGCGCCTCAAGTGGTTCCTCGATCGCCACCTGGCCGCCGGCGTCCACGGCATCTTTGTGCTCGGCACCAACAGCGAATTCTATGCCCTGGACGAGCGCGAAAAGCAGGAAGTGATCGCCACGACGGTAGCCCATGTCAACAAGCGGGTGCCGGTCTATGCCGGCACCGGCGCGGAGACGACGCGCGAGACCGTGCGTCTCACCAAGATGGCCGAGAAGGAAGGCGTCAATGGCGTTTCGGTCATCACGCCGTACTTCGTCATCCCCTCGCAGCAGGAAATCTTGACTCACTTTCGCCGCGTTGCCGAGGCCACGTCGCTGCCGGTGATCCTTTACAACAACCCGGCCACCTGCGGCGGCGTCAAGTTCGACGTGGACACCGTCGCCAAGCTGGCGGAGATTCCGAACGTCCTCGGCGTCAAGGATTCCAGCGGCGACTTGCAAAACACCATCGAGTACATGCGCGTGGTGCCGGACCGCTTTTCCGTGATGATGGGCCGCGACACCTTGATCTACCCGGCGTTGGTCATGGGCGCCCGCGGTGCCGTGCCGGCGACGGCGAACATCGCGCCGGAACTGCTGGTCGAGATTTACGAGATGTTTCAGCGCGGCGATTTCGCTGCATCGAAGGCAGCCCAAGCGCGGCTGCACCCGGTGCGTATGAGCCTGGGCCTGGGCACCGCGCCCGGCGGCGTCAAGGCGGCGCTGGAGATGATGGGGATGAGCATCGGCCCGCCACGGTCGCCGGTGGGGCCGTTGCCGGCCGACAAGCAGCAGAAGATGCGGGCGTATTTGAAAGAGGCGGGATTGCTGAACTAGAGCACGTCCGTGGGGCCGGCTTCCAGCCGGCCGTGATTTTTCCTCTCGTCCCCAAGCTCTGGCTTGGGGACGCACGGCCGAGAAGCTCCGGCTTCTCGGAACTCGACGCTATGCGGGCGGCGTCGAGTCGCGCGAGACCTGCACGGCGAGAAGCGGGAGCTTCTCGGCCGTGCATTCCCAAGCCGGAGCTTGGGAACGAGGGAAAATAGGGCACGTCCGTGGGGCCGGCTTCCAGCCGGCCATGATTTTTCTGGCCGGCTGGAAGCCGGCCCCACAAGACACCTCACCGAAACGCCGCCATCACCATTTTCGCAAACAGCTCCTGCGTCTTGAGCACCTTCCAGTGCTCCAGGCCGCCGAAGTTGGCGACGATGGCCAGTTCCGTCACCGGCACCTGTTCGCGCAGCCGACGAATTTGGCAAATCACCTGCTCTGGCGTGCCGATGAAGCCGATCTCCTTCGCCAGGACGTCTTCATACGTCAGCTTCGTCAGCGATTCCAGCGCTCCGCTGGCATAGAATGCATAGCCCTTGGCGTTCAGTTCTTCCTTCGGCGGCAGGCCCTTGGTCGGGCTGGCGTTGAATGCAAGGAAGTTCAACAGCGCCGGCTTCACTTCCTTCTCGATCTGCCTGGGATCATCGCCGAGATACACGGGCCGGATGTAGACGATGTTCGGCTTCTGTCCTGCTTTCTTGGCTGCGGCCAGGTAGGCGTCGATGCTTGGCTGCATCGCGGCCAACGGCAACAGGGGCGGCAAGAACATCCCCCAGCCGCGGGTGCCCGCCATTTCATACGTCGACAGACTGGTACCGCCGGCGAACAACGGCGGATAGGGCTTCTGCAACGGCTTTGGAACGACGCTCAGGTCCTTGAACCGATAATACTTGCCCTCGTAGCTGAAGCGGTCCTCGGTCCAGGCGCGCAGGACGATCTCTAGCGCCTCGTCAAATCGGCCCCGGCTCTCCGCCAGTTCCACGCCGCTGCGTTCGAAGAGCCACGCGTGGCCGCGGCCGAGCCCGGCTTCCAGTCGGCCGTTGCAGATGATGTCGGCAGCAGCGATTTCGCCCGCCAGGCGCATCGGGTTGGCGAGCGGAAGCGTGTGCAGGGCGACGCGGAAGCGAATGCGCTGCGTGCGTTGGGCGACGGCGCAGATCATTGCCAGGGGGTTCGCCGACGTCGAGAACTCCTGAAAGAAGTGATGCTCGATGATGGAGTAGACGTCGAAGCCGACCGAATCGGCGTGCTCCATCTGCCGCATGATCTCGTGATACAGCTCGGCGTGCGGTTTGTCGCGCGGCGTCTGCAGCTCGCCGTAGAGCCCGAATTTCAGGGTCATGGTGACGTCTCGACAGCACCGGGAGGCATAAAGGCGGAATGGAACGCGGAGCTGCGCTACGCGGATCAGACCAATCGATCCGCGTGAATCCGCCACGAAGTCCGCGTGGCGCAGCTCCGCAGGCTATTCTACTTCCACACCTCGGCGGTGCAACGGCGCTCACGATCCTTTGAACTGCTTGTCGAACCACGTGAAGGCGTCGTCCTGCATCGGCTTTGTGAACTTGTGTGGCTCGTCGTAGAAGCGGCCATCGAACCGGTCCTTGACGCCGGCCTTCTTGTAGATGGCCGCGATCTTGTCGAGCGATTCCTTCATGCCGCTCAGCGGGAACAGGCCGTCCTTCGAGCACTGCTGCACCATCAACGGCTTCGGCGCCATCATCGATGCCACGTCGGGCAAATCGAGGTAGCGGTGCAGCCCGGGAACGAAGTGGACGAACGAATGCGTGTCGAGGTGCGACTTGATCATCGGCTTCATGGTAGACATGAAGCCAACCACGCAGGCGGCGCTGATGCGCTCATCCAGGCCGGCGAGGAACGACGTGCGCCAGCCGCCCATCGAGATGCCGAGGCAGCCGATCCGCTTCGGGTCCACTTCCGGCCGCGTCACCAGGTAGTCCACCGTGCGAATGTCGTCCCAGAAGACAATGCCCGGCCACGTCAGCCCGGCGTAGCAGAGGCCCTTGACGATCGTGTCTTCCTTGCCGCGGCATTTCTGGTTCAGGGCCTTCACGTCGTCGAGACTGTACCTGGCGCGGTCGTAGCCGTGCTTCAGGTCCACGTCCATGAGGATGCGGCGTTCGCCGAACATGAACGCATCGATGCTGATGACGACGTAACCGCGCCGCACCAGCGCGGTGGCGGTCGGCCGGCCGTCGTAGTTGCGCTCGTGATAGCCAAGCATCGCCTCGTGGTTCGCCTTGCCCAGGTCGATGACTTTTTCCTTGCCGAACAGGAACATGCCGCCGTGCGAATGCAGGTCGACGATGGCCGGCGCCGGCGTCTTGACCTTCTTCGGAATCAGGACGTAGGCTGGAATGCGGAATAACGGCGACGTGTTGAAGAGCACCTTCTCCCGGACGTAATCGCCTTCGTCCACCGTTTCGACGACTTCGGGCTTCGGGTCCACCTTGTCCGGGTGGTAGAGAAGGACGTCGAAGAGCTTCTCGCGCGCGGTCTTCTTGAACTCGTCCAGCTTCTGGAACCGGTCGCCGAGAAAGGAGAGCAAGTAGCGATTGGCATCGGCCAACTTCTCGACGTCGGGAAACAGGCTGCCGAGATTGGCACCGGTCGGTTTGAGCTCGCGCGGCCGATCGGCCTCGGCGCCTGCTTCCCCGGTGATGCCGAGCAGGCCAAGGGCCGCCAGTGTTTCGAGGAAATCGCGGCGCGAAGCAAATTCGGAAGGCATGGCAAGCTCCGGAGGGAAACCGGGCGGTCAACGAACGCGACCAACCCGGCGGCGAATCTCGTCCGCACCCAGCGCCAGCAGGCCCAGGTACTTGATGACCAAGGTGATACCGACCGTGACGTACAGAACCAGCAGTCCGCGCAGCACCCAGACGGCATTGAATGGGCATGGGCAAGTTCCGCCATGGACAACGATCGGCCCGGTTTCGGCATGCATTGGACAAGATAAGAGGAAACGAGCACCAGTGCCAGTCATGAGCTCAGGACGCCTGTAATCCCGAATGTCATTCAGTTGGCGAGCGGCAGCATGCAATTGCCCAGTGGCACGGACATTTCTGTCCGTGCGGTCAGGAAACTGCACGGACAGAAATGTCCGTGCCACAGACAACTCGCTTCAGTTGATGGCATACAGTTGCGTCCCCCTTTGCTCTTATTCATCACCGCCCAGCGCCGCCAGCGATGCTCGGCCGTGCGCTGTCGTGGGCAACAACCGAGAAAGCAGTCCGGCGGCCAGAGTGAAAGCGACGCAAGCCCAGAGGCAGCCCATCAGCTTGAAATACTCGTACAGCACTCCCGACAGCACGGTGCCGGCCAAGCGGCCGCAAGCGTTGGCCATGTAGTAGAAGCCGACGTTCATCGCCACCTTATCACTGTCGGTGTACGCCAGGATCAAGTACGAGTGCACCGCCGAGTTCAGCGCGAAGACCATGCCGAAGGCGATCAGTCCAATGACGACAACCAACGTCGGTTCCATGTCCGCCTGGAGTGCCAGGGCAATGCCGGCCGGGAACACGGCCAGCAGGAACGCCAGCCAGGTCGCCGTCACGCCGTCGGGTGTTCCACCCCGCGCTTCGTAACGGCGGCGCAGGATGCCCGGAGCGCACGCCTGGACGACACCATAGCCGATGATCCAGACGGCCAGGAAGCCGCCGACCTGCCAGAACGTCCAGCCCAGCATCGTGTACAGGAAAACCGGCAAGCCAACGACGAACCAGACGTCCCGCGAGGCAAACAGGAAGACCCGCGCGGCCGCGAGGATGTTGACCGCCCGGTTGTTCGAGAACATGTGACTGAACTTCGCCTTCTTGTTCGACGTGCCCAGGCCGCCTTTCATCAGGATCGCAGTCGCGATCAGGGCCGTCAGCACTACTGCCGCGAGGACGAATAGCGAGTGCTGGAATCCGACCAGATAGAGGAGCAGACCGCCGACAAAGAAGCCGACGCCCTTGAGCGCGTTCTTCGAGCCCGTCAGGATGGATACCCACTTGAAAAGCGTGGACTGCGCGTCCTCGGCCACCACGAACTTGATGGCACTCTTGGAGCTCATCTTCGTCAGGTCCTTGGCGATGCCCGACAGCGCCTGCGCGACCATGACGTAGGGGACCGTCAGCCAGGCCGGATCGGCCAGCGCCAGCATGCTCAGCGCGATGACCTGCATTCCGAGACCTGAAAAGAGCGTCGTCTTCAGGCCCAGCCGGGCAGCGAGCCAACCGCCAACCAGGTTGGTGACGATGCCGAATACTTCGTAGAAGAGGAAGAGCATGGCCACCTGGATGGCCGAGTAGCCCCGCTGATTGAAGTAAAGCAGCACGAGCATGCGAACGGCGCCGTCGGTGAGCGTGTCCGCCCAGTACGCCGCCGTGACCAGGATATAGTTGCGAATGTTGCTGGTCGGCTTTGCCGCGGTGATCGACCCGACAGTCGCCATGCGTCGGTCCTCTGTCCGGGGAGAAGTCGGCGTTCGCGATCGCACGCGTGCCTCAGAACTCATCCAAGAATAAATTCGTAGGACGGATTTCCAATCCGTCCTACAAACACGGACGGATTGGAAATCCGTCCTACGAAACCTACGAACTTATTCTTGGTTGAGTTCTCAGTTCCGGGGCGGCAACGTCCGTGCGACCTTCTGAGCCAGTTCCACCATGCGATTGACGTAGCCCCACTCATTGTCGTACCAGGCCAGGATTTTCACCTGCGTCCTGTCCACCAGCATCGTCGACGGCGCGTCCACGATCGCGGACCGCGGATCGTCCTTGAAATCCACGGAGACGAGCGGACGCTCCTCGTAGCCGAGGATGCCTTGCAAGGGCCCGTCCGCCGCGGCCTTGAGCAGACCGTTGACCTCCTTGACGGTCGTCTCGCGCTGGACCTCGAAGACGCAGTCGGTGAGCGAGGCATTCAGCAGCGGAACGCGAACCGCGATGCCGTTGAGCCGGCCGTTCAGATCCGGGTAGATCAGGCCGATGGCCGTGGCCGAGCCCGTGGACGTGGGGATCAGGGACATTGAAGTAGCGCGGGCTCGCCGCAGGTCCTTGTGCGGCGCGTCCACGATCGTCTGGGTGTTGGTCATGTCGTGGATGGTGGTGATGACACCGTGGCGGATGCCGATGCCCTCGTGGATCACCTTGACGATCGGCGCCAGGCAGTTCGTGGTGCAGGACGCCGCGGTGATCACGTGATGCGTCTCGGCTCGGTATTCGTGGTCGTTGACGCCGACGACAAGGTTGAGAGCCCCTTCCTTGACGGGCGCTGCCACGATGACCTTGCGCACGCCCTGCTGGAAGTAACCGGCCAGCGTCTCGGTCGTCCGAAACTTGCCGGAACACTCCAGGACCAGGTCAACTCCGAACTCCCGCCATGGAACGTCGCTGGGGTTCGGCCGGGCGCTAAAAGTCAGCTTCTTGTCCTGGACGCGCAAGCTGCCATCCTCGGCCGTCGCCGCTTTTCCCCAGCGACCGTGAACCGAGTCGAACATGAGCAGGTGCGCCGCCACCTCTGGCCCGCCCTTGACCTCGTTGATGTGGGCGAACTCCAGATCGGGCCAGTCCCAGGCGGCTCGCAACGCGAGCCGGCCCATTCTGCCAAAGCCGTTGATGCCGACTCGAACGCTCATGATGCTCCTCCATCAAGTGAAGCGACGGACACGTGCCGGAGTCGAAGTCCGCGTGGCTGTCTCCAGGGGTGGCGTCACGAATCCGGACAGCAGCCGCCGGAGTCCTTCAGCTTTCAAGCCCTGGCCTGGTCCGCGCGGATCTCCGGCACGTCGGCAATGCAGCTGCCGAGGCACTCGACCAGTTTTGCGTGGAACGGAGTATGAGCCGGGGCGAGTGAATAGTAGTTCCACTGGCCTGCCCTCCGAACGACGACGAGCCCCGCCTTCCGCAGATAGGCCAGGTGCCGTGAAGCCCTGGGCTGCGGCAGGCGGAGGATGGTGTGGATGTCGCCCACGCACAGTTCACCGCTCTGCAGGAGATGAAGGATGCGAAGCCGCGTCCGGTCCGCAAAAGCCCTGAAGAAGCGATCGACCTGTTTGATCGTCGGCGAAGCTCTGGGCATATATGCGGATCCGGGAATATACGTCAACGGTAATATAATCGGGCGACCGCGCTTGGCTAGCCACCGGCTGCTGGTCTACGCGAAATCTTCACGCGATGTCGCGATGACCGAGATGGTTTTCAGGGGTTGTTCATCCGAGAAAGCGCCACGCGAGAGCAGGCGAGTCGGACCGCGACCGCGCGCGAAATCAGCGCGGCTTCGGCTTCTCCCAGTTGGGGTCGTATTCGCGGGAGAAGATCTTCTGAATGCGCTCGGCGCGGCCGCCGCTCTGGTCGTGGAGGACTTCCAGCGCTTGCCGGAGCTTCTGCAGGCGCGGATCGGCGTCGACGCTGCCCGCGCCGCGGCCGATGCGGTCCAGGACGGCGGCCAGCTCCAGGATACGGCCGCGTGCTTCGAGGAAGTACGAATCCAGCGCCTGCGGCGCGGGCAACGGCGTCAGTGTCACGGAACGGCTCCCTGGGATGGGACAGTGGCAAAGGCGAGCTTGCTTTCCAGGCTCACCAGCGCGTTCAAACTTCCGGAACGAAATCCCTGCAAATCCAGCGTCACGTACTGGAACCCCAGTTCGTTGAACCGGCGGACCAGCGCGTCGCGCACGGAGGGCTCGGCCAGGCGCGCCACCTCGGACAGCGGCACTTCAATGCGGGCCAGCTCGCCTTCGTGCAGCCGGACGCGGCACTCGCGCAGGTTCAGCGACTTCAAGAATGCTTCGCCCGCTTCCACGCGGGCGGTGCGTTCGCGCGTCACTTCGACGCCGGGCGCCAGGCGGCTGGACAGGCAGGGCGAGGCCGGCTTGTCCCACGTCGGCAGGCCCCAGGCACGGGCCAAGGCCCGTACGTCCGCCTTGGTAAAGCCCGCTTCCTGAAGTGGATGACGCACGCGATGCTCCGCCGCGGCCTTGAGGCCCGGCCGATAGTCGCCCTGGTCATCGAGGTTGGCGCCGCTGCAGACGACGGCAACGCCCAGGCCGTCCAGACGGGTGTCGATCTGCGTGTACAGCTCGCTCTTGCAGAAGTAGCAGCGCGTGCCGTCGTTGCGGACATAGTCCGGGTTGGCAAATTCCTCCGTGGCGACGACGACGTGCCGGATGCCGATCTGCTGCGCCAGCCGCCGCGCGTCGGCCAGTTCGGTCCGCGCCACGCTGGCACTATCGGCGGTGACAGCGACGGCACGGTCTCCCAGCGCCAGATGCGCCGCCTGCGCCACGACGGTGCTGTCGATGCCGCCGCTGAACGCCACCGCAGCGCTGCCGAGAGCGCGCAAGACCTCCAGGAGACGGTCGCGCTTGGCGATCAACTCGGGCATCAGGTTGTTGCTGGCTTCAATCATGGTGGCATCCTCTCTCGCCAGTATAGGCGAGAGGTATGGCGTCCTCAAGCCGCCCCTTGATGTCCCCCTCGGGCAGAGCAGTAAGGAAATCGGGCTCGGACTGAGGTACGGGCACGAAAGAGTAGGAGTTCCCCGTTTTCGAGCCCGAGCCCCAGCCCGATTGATTTTGGGACAAGACGGAATGCCATTCACTTAAGCGAGATCTCCGTGGCACGGACATTTCTGTCCGTGCAATTTTCCGACCGCACGGACAGAAATGTCCGTGCCACGGAGAATTTCATGCTGCTGCTCGCCAAAGTTAATGGCATTCGGGACGAGTCGCTCTCTTGTCCCGTCCCATCCCGATTTGCCCTGATTACCGCCAAGAACGCAACAGGCTCCGTTGACCGCAAAGCGTTGCCGCGGACATAATCGGCCGCCCCCACTCGCGGGACACGGAGGTCCGCCATGGCCGACGCAACGCCCGGTTCGTTCGTTCTGCCGCGCTCGCTGCAGCTGCTGCTCAAGTGCATCTGGGCGCAGGTGTTGTTTCCGGGCTCCGTGACGCCTGCTCCGGCTATTCGACGGTCCGCATTGCTGATCCTTCTCATCGTACCGGGCATGTTGCTCTATCCGTGCATGGGATTTCACCTGTTCGAACCGGACGAGGGCCGGTACGCCGAGATCCCGCGCGAGATGCTCGTCCGCGGCGACTGGGTCGTTCCCCATCTTCAGGGGGTCCCCTATCTTGACAAGCCGCCGCTGTTTTACTGGCTTGTGATGGCCAGCTACGCCCTCTTCGGGATCGACGACTGGTCGGCGCGCCTGGTCCCCGCACTCGCGGTCCACGGGTGTGTGCTGTTGACCTACCTCCTCGGCCGCCGCAGTCTCGGTGAACGGCCCGCGTTCTGGGGGGCGCTCCTGCTCGGACTGGCGCCCGGCTTCCTTGGCGTCGGTCGCCTCTTGCTGCTCGACGGCCTGCTGTCGCTGTGGGTGACGCTGGAGATCTTCTGCGCGTTTGAAGCGGTGCGTGGAGAGCGTTTGAAATGGGGCTGGTGGCTCCTGGCCGCGGGCGCCTGTGGACTGGGAGTGCTGACCAAGGGCCCGATTGCCGTCGTGCTCCTGTTGCCGCCGTTGACGGCATATTCGTGGCTCACGGGGCGCTGCTGCCGGGTCGGCTGGCGAGCCCTCCTGATCTACGTCGCAATCGCAATGGGGGTGGCGACGCCGTGGTTCATTGCGATCAGCATTCGCCTGCCGGAGTTTCCGCGCTATTTCCTCTGGGAGCACCACGTCATCCGCTTCTCGACCGGCTTCGATCACTTGCGGCCCTTCTGGTTCTACGCCCCAATCGTGCTTGGTGGTCTGTTGCCGGGCTCGCTGCTGGGCTGGGCGTTCCTGCGTTTCTTGCTTTCGAGCGACGAGACGGCCCGTCAGTGGCGCTGTCCGGAGCTGGGCTTCCTCCTGCTGGTCGGTGGCTGGTGCGTGCTGTTCTTTTCCCTGTCGGAGTGCAAGCTGCCGACGTACATCCTGCCGGCCTTTCCGCCGCTGGCGCTGGCATTGGGCTACTTCCTGACCGGCAGCCGCTGGGCGATGTCGCGCTGGACCGTCGCGGCATGCACAACCGGCTTCGTATTTCTCGCCGCAGCCCATTACGTGGCATTGCCGTGGTATGCGGAGCATCACTCGCCATTCCGTGAACCAGAGGTCGTGGAGCGTTATTGCGAACCTGGTACCCCGGTCGTGTGCTACCCGCGCAATTGCGATTCGGTGGCGTTCTACCTGGGCCGCGATGACCTGCGCACCTATCGCAGCAAGCAGACGCCCCAGCTCATCCATTACCTGGAGACGCAGCCGCGTACCGTACTCCTGTTCACCCACCGTCACTCGATGGACGCCCTGCGCCAGGTGCTGCCCCCGCAGCTTTGCATGACCGATGCGACGCCGCTGTGCGGCTCGGCGCGCCCCGGAATCGAAGGCCTTTGCTACATGGCGGTGGTGAAGCGGAGGTGAGGCCCGTGATAGAGCCGACACAAAAGCAGAGAAGGATCAGGAGGAAGATGAAGAGCAGGAAGAGGATTAAGAGCGAGATGAGGAGCAAGTAGCTGTCCAAAAACTACTTCCAAGATTGCCATCAAGAAAATGAACCACGGATGACACGGATCACACGGATAAAGACCCCTACGTGAAGCAGCGATCCATGAGGCGGTCAGGTCTGGAATCATTGCCATTTCTATCCGTGTCATCCGTGTCATCCGTGGTTGAATTTTCTGAGTAGCCAGATGTTTCGGACGGGCATGCCGGCCGCCGCGATGGACCGCCGGGCTTCCTGTTCTTACTCTTTATCTTCCTCTTAATCCTACTCTTCATCTTGCTCTTTCTTCTCTTCTCCGAAGTTGCAACCAACGAACACAGCATGGGCTGCCGGCACAACTCTATTTACAATGGCGCTATGGACGCAGCGCCTATAGATTATGATGCTCGGTATCTTGCGGGGATTGTCCTGTTCAACCGCGGCGACTTCTTCGAGGCGCACGAGGTCTGGGAAGCCCTGTGGATGGATACTCCCGCGCCCGAGAAGCGCTTCTACCAGGGCCTGATCCAGGCGGCGGTCGGACTGTGTCATTTCAACAACGGCAACCTGCGCGGCGCGGCCAAGCTGTACTCTTCCAGCCGGGCGTACATGGATCGCTATGGCTCGCCGTTTCTGGGCATCGATACGGCCCGCTTCTGGGAGCAGATGCGACAGTGCTTCACGCCCGTACTGAACGTAGCCGATCCCGACCGGCACGCCATTCAGCTCGACGAGGCGCTGGTGCCGCGGATCGCGCTCGACCCACCACCAGTCGAATGGCCCGACCCTGGCCCTTTCCTGGAAGCAGAAGAGGAGTGACGTTCGCGTCGCGGCACGACCATGAGTGACGACACTCGGGGCCTGGACGATTTCAACGGCGTGGTGCGGCTGTTCCCACTGCCCAACGTGGTGCTGTTTCCCCACGTCATCCAGCCGCTGCACATCTTCGAGCCGCGCTACCGCCAGATGACCGCCGACGCCCTGGAAGGGGACCGCCTCATTGCTCCAGCGCTGCTCCGTCCCGGCTGGGAAGCCGACTACGAGGGGCTTCCGGGCATCTGCCCGGTCGTGTGCATCGGACGAATCATCGGCGACCAGCGTTTGGCCGACGGGCGCTACAATCTGCTGCTGCGGGGCGTCAGTCGGGCGCGCGTCGTGGAAGAGCTCGTTCAGGAGAAGCCCTATCGCAGCGCTCGCGTCGAACTATTGACGGATGGTCCGCAGCCGGCCGCGGACGCGGCCAAGCGTTTCCAGTGCGAGCTGGACGAGGTTGTACGCGCCTGGTTTCCACCCCATGGCCCAGCCCTCGAGCAACTGCACAAGTTGCTCCGCGGCGAACTGCCGCTGGGCACCCTCTGCGACATCCTTGCCTTTGCAGTGCCGTTACCTGTCGAAGTGAAGCAGGGTCTGCTGGAAGAGCGGGATGTGGAGGCGCGCACGCGGGCTCTGCTGCAGCACTTGACCAACAGCGAGCCGACCCAAGCGTCGAAGGCCAGCGATCGCAAGTTCCCACCGGGATTCAGCAAGAACTGATCCTTGCCGGAAGCGTGTCGCAGGGATAGAACTGGCCCCGCGCCACCGAATGGTGCAGGAAGAGGGGCTCACTCATTGACCCGAACGCCGAAAAGCCCAGTGAAGCGCCACGGCCGCGTCTGACGATGGCCCTGGCGGCGCTCGGCGTCGTTTACGGCGACCTCGGCACCAGTCCTCTCTACGCCGTCCGCGAGTGTTTCCGGCCGCAGCCCACCGGCGTGGCGCCCACGCCGGAAAACGTCCTGGGCGTGATGTCGCTGATCTTCTGGGCGCTGACGCTCGTCGTCATCGCGAAATACCTGACCGTGGTGATGCGGGCCGACAACCACGGCGAAGGCGGCATTCTCGCCATTCTGGCGCTCCTCCGCGGTCGGCGTCCCGCGGGCGACCCGGAGCAGCGATTTTCGCGGGGGATCGTCTTCGCCACGCTGGCGGTCTTCGGCACCTCCCTGCTGCTGGCCGATGGGATGATTACGCCGGCCATCTCCGTCCTGAGCGCTGTCGAAGGATTGGAACTGGCTGCCCCCACGCTGGAACACCTGGTAATACCGATCACCGTGGTCATCCTCGTCGTGTTGTTCCGAGTCCAGCGCTACGGGACGGACCGCATCGCCAGCATCTTTGGTCCCACCATGCTGGTCTGGTTCCTGATGATCGCCGCGATGGGCCTGCCCTGGGTCGTCCGTTATCCGCAGGTGCTGTCCGCGCTCAGTCCGCATCACGGCGTCGAGCTGTTCGTCGTCTACCCCAGCAAGGGATTTTTTCTGCTGGGGGCCGTCGTCCTGTGCGTGACCGGGACCGAGGCGCTCTACGCCGACATGGGCCATTTCGGGCGCGGCCCGATCCGGCTGGCCTGGTACCTCGTGGTCTTCCCGGCCTTACTGCTCAATTACTTCGGCCAGGGGGCGTTCATACTCTCGCGCAATGGGCAAATCGTCGAGACGAACGTCCACGGCGACCCGAAGACGATCCTCCTCTTCTTCGAGATGGTTTCGCCGCTGCTGCTCTATCCGGTACTGGTCGTCTCGACCGCGGCCACGATCATCGCATCGCAGGCATTGATCTCCGGTGCCTTTTCGCTCGCCGAGCAAGCGGTGCAGCTCGGCTACCTGCCGCGCTTGAAGATCGTTCACACGTCCGGGGAGATGACAGGGCAAATCTACGTCCCCCTGGTCAACTGGGCGCTGCTCTTCGCGTGCGTGCTGCTGGTCGTGGTCTTCAAGACGTCTTCGCACCTGGCGGCCGCCTACGGCGTTGCGGTCATCGGCACGATGCTCATCACCTCACTGCTGCTCGCCGAGGTAACGCATGTCTGCTGGGGATGGCCGCGCCTGGCGACGGCGGCTTTGCTGGCGCTGCTGCTGATGGTGGACGTGCCGTTCTTCATCGCGAACCTGGCAAAGGTCGTCCGCGGCGGATGGATCCCCTTGCTGGTCGGGGCGATACTTTTCACCCTGATGACGACCTGGTACCGCGGTCAGCGCCTGCTGCAGGACCCGAACAATACTCGTTCCTACCCGATCGCGCTCAAGCAATTGATCGGGCTGATCGAAGAGATGGGGTTGCGTCGGGACGAGGCGACGTGCGTGGTCCTGACGGCGGCGGAGGACCGGGTCCCGGTGTCGGTCTTCGCGTCCATCAAGCGGACCCGCGTGCTGCCCAAGCGGATGGTCCTGTTCACGGTCCGCGGCGAGCCGGTGCCCACGGTCGAGGAAGAGGATGTCGTCGAGGTGCGGGATTACGGGCAGGATTTTTTCGGTGTGACCGCGCGGCATGGCTTCATGGAAGTGCCTCGGATGCCGCGGTTCCTGGAACTCTGCACGCGGAAGGGACTCGACCTCGATCCCCAGCATGTGATGTTCTTCATCTCGCGAATGACGGTGGTGCCGACGGGCAACACGCCCCTGGCGACCTGGCGGAAGCAGTTGTTCGCCTTCCTGTACCTCAACGCGCGGCCGGCCACGTCGTACTATCACCTGCCGCCTGACCGCGTCGCGGAGTTGGGTCGGCACATCGAACTCTGAAGCCATCCAAGAATAAGTTCGTATTTTTCGTAGGACGGATTTCCAATCCGTCCGTGTCTGCCGGACGGATTGGAAATCCGTCCTACTAACTTATTTTTGAATGAGTTCTCTGATGCCGCCATGCACCGCGCATGGTCATGGACAGATGAACGTGTCGGCTGGGTGAACGACACCCGGCGAGAACTCGGTGATCAGCAGTTCGCCTCGTTTCGTGCCGTCGATGTACGTCACACACCGTGACGGATGTCGCACACCATCCGTTTCACGGTAGTCGAAGAATTCGATCTCACTGGTTCGGGCAGATTCGTTGGGGCCGCCGAGGGTCTTGACCTGCGACTTGACGAGCAAGCTGGTCTGTTCGTCGAAGAACATGGTCGTTGTCGGCAGTTCCGCCGCGACGTATTCGACGGCCACAACCTTGCGTCCGGCGATCTCAGCCGGGCCAAGCAGCCGCAGCGTGAACTCCTTGCCCTTGAGCGGCAGCAGGGTGTCGCAGTGGCGCTGACGCAGTTGCAGCCGCTCGGCGCGAAGGACCTCGGAGTTGAGCGGGCTGGGATCGCCATGGTCGATTCGCCGGAACCCCAGGTCTCCCTTGACGACGACGACGCAACGACGGGTTCGCCCATCCGTTTCGGTGACCATCTCTTCACGAGTGCAATCGGGGTACTGGGTGGCGAAAGTGCCGGTCGCGGACAGCACGCGATCTCCAAGGTACAGGGTCGTTTTGCCCTTGAATGCGACCGACTGCAATCGGGCGACCTGTGCAGGCCCACCTTGAGCCTGGATCGCCCGATCGATGATCTTCTCGGCCGCCTCGCGCTGTGCGGGTTCCTGCGCCGTTGCCAAGCCCACCGACAGTGCCCCAATCACGACAATGCCGAAAGTGCGCAACATGGCTCGCCTCCCGCCATTTCCTGTGTTCACGCTCCCCTGTCCAAGCGCAAGAGATGCTCGGACAGGGCTGGGTCGATAGCCGAGGGTGGGAAGAAACTCAAGTTCAGACTGCGGTCGCCGGCCGCAATTAGAAATGAAAACCGCCGAAGGAGCACCTCCCCCTTGTCGTCGTCCGCTCCTGGAATTCTGCCCGGGGGGGTGGGGCTTGGGCCATTCGTCATTGATTAGACATTCGTCATTAGAAATTGAGGCTACCGATCCAATGAACCAAAAGCTGGGGTGAGTTGATGTTCGGCCTTCTGGCAAGCAGCCCCGGCGCTTCAGCGGTCGCACGGTGGCCTGGGCATCGGACTGGCGCTGGTACGAGGCTTGGTTGAGCTCCACGGCGGCACCGTGGAAGCCCGAAGCGCTGGTCTCGGCAAGGGCAGCGAGTTTATCGTGCGCCTGCCAGCGGTTGACGGACCGACGCAGACGTCATCGGAAGCAACGAGTGACGGCCAGCCGGGTCGGAGCGGTCCAAAACTCCGCATCCTTGTCGTGGACGACAACCGAGACGCCGCGGAAAGTCTGTCCATGATGCTGCGATTGATGGGTCACGAGATTCAGACTGCCCACGACGGCGTGGAAGCGGTGCAAGCGGCGGCGACCTTCCAACCCGATGTGACGCTGCTGGACATTGGAATGCCGAAGATGAATGGTTACCAGGCGGCACAGCACATTCGGCAGCAGCCATGGGGCCGGAAAATGGCCCTCATCGCGCTGACCGGCTGGGGCCAGGAGGAAGACAAGAAGCGTGCCATTGCGTCGGGTTTCGATCTCCACCTGACCAAGCCCATCGAACCCGCCGCCCTGGAGAAGTGGTTGGCGGAGTTCACATCGCGAGTGTGAGCACTCGATGTACCTGGGCCTGGTCATTGCCGCGTCCGCCGGTGTTGCGGCCGGTTTCATCATGCTTTGCGGCGGCTTGGAGATGTCCAGGGACCTGCCGGAATTCCTGTGGATGGGGCCCCTGGTGCTGCTCCTGTCCACGGGCCTGCTGTTGTTCGCACTGCTACGGATTGCTCGCGATCCGGCGAAGGGCAAGGAAGGATGCTGGGGCACGCTGGCGGATCTGGTCGAAGTTTTGTTCCGTTGACCGTGCTATGTTCCTTTTTCATTTTCCTATTTCCTCGTCCGCTTCCTTTCCTCTCCCGTCGCGAGGCTATAGATTGGGAACCGCCGATGCGGAAGCACGTCCAAGAGAAGGGGCAGGGATTCTCCTGATCCCGCGGGAGACAAAGACATGTGCCGGGCCATCCTGATTCTGACGATTGTTTGCAGTTTTTTCGGCCTCCTCCATGGCGATGGCCAGGAAACGCCCAAGGGCGCAGTCAAGTTCTGGAAGGACATCCCCGAACAGGCCGACGTGCTCAGCGCCACGTTCCTGGGCGGCAAGGGCCACGAATGGCTGGTGTCCGGCGGCTTTCAACCGGACGGCACCATCGTGCTGGTCGGCAACGTGGCCGGCCCAGTCCTCGATCTGCCGGAGGTCGCCCGCGTCATCGGTACGGATCTCGACAAGCCAGACGAGACGAAGCGAGTGCCAGTGCTGGAGAAGGGCAAGCAGAAAACCGACAAGGACAGCAAGCTGCTCTGGGAGAAACCCTCCTGGCGGCACGACGGCGTGACCGGTTTCGTCGTTCACTGTTCCAAGGACTTGAAAAAGGTCCTTAGCGTGCACCGGATGCCGTGGACGAGCGGCACCATCACCGCCGCAGTCGTGGACGTGGAAGGCGCCATCACCATTGCAGGGCGGGCCACCGACAACATCGTCAACCTCAGCGCTGACGTGGATCGCTGGGAAATCGGCGCCGATGCGGCACGCAAGTCCGGCGGTTGTCAGCACACCTTCGTCGCCCGGCTCCGGGCCGACGGCGCGAAGGCCGTCTGGCTGCGGCACGCCAAGGGGTTTTCCGATGCTCCACGACTGGAACTGCTGACCGACGGCAGTGTGCGCATGAGCGCCCAGGACGTTCGCGTGCTGGATGCCGACGGCAAGCTGGTCAGCGCCGTCGCGGTGCCGGGAGGCGTTCGGCAGACGACGTCGGTCAGTCCGCTTGACGACAGCATGGTCGTGGGCGGCGAGCATCATTCGCCCACGGGTCGGGAGCCGTGGCGTTGCCCGACGCTTAATGTCCACAAGGCCGACGGCGCGCTCAAGTACCAGCTCTACGACTGGGGCGGTCCCTACGTCGGGCTGGACAACCTTCGCCTGGTTTCCGATTCCGCGGTGCGGTTGGTGCGGCACGATGCCAACGGTAACATCCTGATCTCCGCGTGGTCCGACGGCGGCAACAGCGTGATGACGCGCGAGCCCGCCGACGTGCGCAGCGACGTGAAGCAACGCGGCCTCGGCATCACCACCGCCGGCGCCGGCGTGCTCAGCGCGGCCTACATCATTCAGATGGAACCGAAGGACTGCCGCGTCACCGCCTGGACGACCTGGCTGGCGTTCACCCCCGCCGGCAAGCCGAACAGCATCTGGATCGACACCATGGGCAAAGCCGATGACGGCTCGGTTTGTTTCGCCGGCCGTTCCGCATGGGGCCTGTGGCAAACGAAGAACCGGCTGAGCGAGTGCGAGCCGGCGGGTGAATACGTGGCGGTGCTGACCCCGGATCTGGGCGGCGTGCGTTTCTGTTCTGCGGTGCCCGGCAGCGGCGTCTGCGAGGTGGGCGACGGCAGCACGAAGGCCGGCAGCGGCTGGAACGTGGTTTCCGGCATGGTGCGCGGCAGGCCAAAGATGATGTTCATCGGCAGCGCCGTCAAGGAGGCAGAGGTTTCGGGCAAGGTGAGCGCCACGCCCACCAAGAATGCCCTGCAGGACCAATTCGGCGGCGGCTGGTCGGACGGTTACGTCATCCTGCTCGATCTTTCCAACCGTGCCGACAAGACGCCACCGGAGGTCATCAGTATTCCGGAGCCGACCGAACCGCGGCCGACGAGCGCCAGCTTCGAGCGCGGCGCTTTCAGCAAGAGCGCGAAGAACGCGCCGAAGCCCGCCGCGGATGCCGTGTTTCACTTCAAGCCGGACGATCCCAAGTGGGTGGCGGTGGACGCCGAGTTCCGCGACCGATCCGCGAAAATGTGGCCCAGCTTCCTGTACGGCAAGCCGGTCAAAGGCACGTTTTCCTGGAAAGACGCCAAGCCGATCGCCATGCTCACCGTCGATTGTCCCGTAATCTGCCAGCCGAAAGGGGAGCAAGAGCGCCGCGTCCTTGGCGAACTGGTCAAGGGCGCCGACGCGTTGCCAAAGCTGATGCTGAGCCTCGAATCGCTCGGGCCGATCAAGTCGATGAACTCCGTGGACTACTGCGAAGCCAAGGGCGTGCTGGAGCTGGCCGGCAAGAAGATCGCGGTGACACCCAAGGTCACGTTCGCGTTTTCAGGCCCAAAGGACAGCAACGCGAACCGGGTGCAGCTGACGGCATGGCTGACCCTCAAGGGGGCCGACCTGGGGCTGAAAGCGCCGGGCACCGAGGGCGAGATTGACGTTCGCATCAGCATGAGCGGTAACGTCGCGGTGCAGTGACCGCGCCCGCCCACGATGCAGCGGAAGCCCCGCCAACCTAACGGATTTGTAACGAAAGTGTTCTATCCCTCGCACCCGTCGGCGATATAGTATTTTTCCTACCGTGATATCGCACCACTCAGTAGGAGCCAACTCCTGATGATTGGTGGTGTGACATCGGGCATCCTGCCCCCTGGCGTCACGTGCACGGACCGCCAGCCTCCACCGGACCTTCGCTCACGTCCCGGCACGGTGTTATAAGGATCGCGCAATGCCGCTCGATCAAGCCGGGGAAACCGCGCGCATGGTTCGCGGATCCTCGCCGCGGGTGCCTGCCCTCCTGAGTGATCCACCGCACAACCCAGAGGCGACCGACGAGCATGAAATTCACACAGATCCCGGCCTTCCTCCTGGCGCTGGTTTCCTTCTCCCTGCCTGCTTGCCACGAGCAGAAGGGTCACTCCGAGATAGAGCGTCATAAGATCGTGGCGACCAGTCCGATGGCCAAGGACATCATCGTCACCCAGCAATATGTCTGCCAGATCCACTCGCAGCGCCACATCAATGTCCGTGCCCTGGAGGGCGGGTATCTCGAGGAGATCCCCGTCAAGGAAGGCCAGGCGGTGAAACGGGGCGATGTGATGTTCACGGTCATACCAGCTCTTTACAAGGCAAAGCTGGATGCCGAGTTGGCCGAGACGAAGCTCGCGGAACTGGAACTGAAAAACACCCAACGGCTGCTCGAGAAAAAAGTGGTCTCCGAGAATGAGGTCGCGCTATACCAGGCCAAACTGGAGAAGGCCCAGGCCAAGGCGAAACTGGCGGCGGCCGAATTGAACTTTACCATCGTCCGAGCACCCTTCGACGGCATCATCGACCGCCTGCACGAGCAGCACGGCAGCCTGATCAAGGAGGGAGATATCCTTACGACCTTGTCCGACAACAGCGTGATGTGGGTCTATTTCAACGTGCCCGAGGCCCGCTACCTCGACTACATGACCAGCGTGAATCAGGATGATGAGAGCCGGCGCATCGAACTCGTACTGGCGAACGGCAGCAAGTTCAAACACGCTGGCAAGATCGGCGCCATCGAGGCCAAGTTCAACAACGAGACCGGGAATATCCCCTTTCGCGCGGATTTTCCGAACCCGGAGCGCCTGCTGCGTCACGGTCAGACCGGAAACGTGCTGATCCAGCGAACATTGAAAAACGCCATTGTCATTCCTCAGCGGGCGACCTTCGAGGTCCTCGACAAGCAGTACGTTTACGTCGTCGACAAAGACGACGTCGTGCGGCAGCGCCACATCGTCGTCCAAAACGAGCTGGACGACATCTTTGTCATCAAGAGCGGACTCGAGGTGACCGACAGGATCGTCCTCGATGGCGTTCGCCAGGTCCGCGACGGCGAGAAGGTGGAATGCGAGTTTTGCAAGCCGGAAGAGGCTCTGGCCAATCAAAAGCGCCACGCGGAATAGCAACGATTTCCGAACGCTTCCCGGTGCGGAACCCAATCAGATCGTCGTGATACCATGTTCACAAGAATCCTTTATCGGCCGGCATTGGCGATCGTTATCTCGATTATCCTCTTGTTCCTTGGGATGTTGGGGATCAAGACCCTCCCGATCGCTCAGTTCCCCTCCATCACGCCGCCAACCGTGGAAGTCGCTATTGCCTATCCTGGCGCCAGCGCCAACGTCCTGGTCGATTCGGTTCTGATCCCGTTGGAGCAATCCATCAATGGGGTCCAGAACATGCGCTATATCGCCTCCGATGCCACCAGCGCCGGCGAGGCGACGATCCGGATCTACTTCGAACCCGGCACGGACCCGGACATTGCGGTCGTGAACGTGCAAAACCGCGTCAACATCGTGATGAACCGGCTCCCGCCCCTGGTGCAACGAGAGGGCATCCTCGTCAGCCAAGTCGTGCCGAGCATGCTGATGTATGTGAATGTTTACAGCACGGACAAAAATGTTGACCAGACATTCCTTTTCAACTTCGCCAACGTCAACATCTTGCCCGTGATCAAGCGCATCCAGGGCATGGGTCGCCCCCGGAACCTCGGCAACCGCGCCTTCGCCATGCGGGTCTGGCTAAAACCCGACCGCCTGCGTGCCTACAAATTGTCCACTGAAGACGTCATGAAAGCTCTGGCGGAACAGAGCGTGATTGGTTCTCCCGGACGACTCGGCCAGGCCACGGGCAAAACGTCGCAATCGCTCGAATACGTCCTGACCTATGTGGGGCGCTATAACAAGGCGGATCAGTACGCCAACATCATTTTGAAGGCCAACCCCGAGGGTGAGATCCTGCGGCTCAGGGACGTCGCGGACGTCGAGTTGGGCTCGGAGTTCTTTGACATTTACTCGGACATCGACGGTCATCCGGCCGCGTCCATCGTCCTCAAGCAAAGTCCCGGCTCCAACGCCGCCGTCGTTATCGAGGAAGTCAAGAAAGAGCTCGAGCAGATCAAGAAGGAATCGTTCCCTCCCGGCATGGACTATGAGATCGCTTACGACGTCTCCAAGTTCCTGGATGCCTCCATCGAAAAGGTGCTCCATACGCTGCTCGAAGCGTTCATTCTGGTGTCGCTGGTGGTCTACATGTTCCTCGGGGACTTGCGTTCCACGCTGATCCCGACCCTGGCGGTTCCGGTGTCGCTGGTCGGAACCTTTTTTTTCCTACAGTTGCTCGGTCTCTCCATCAACCTGATCACCCTTTTTGCGATGGTGCTGGCGATCGGCGTCGTGGTGGACGACGCGATTGTTGTGGTCGAGGCGGTGCACGCCAAGATGGCCGAGAAGCACCTGTCGCCCTATCGCGCCACCATGGAGGTCCTTCACGAGATCAGCGGCGCCATCATCGCCATCACCCTGGTGATGACCGCCGTCTTCATTCCGGTGACCTTCATTCCCGGGCCAGTCGGCACCTTTTACCGCCAGTTCGCCATGACGATGGCGACGTCGATTCTGCTCTCCGGCCTCGTGGCCCTGACGCTGACACCCGTGCTCTGCGCCATGATTCTGAAGCCGCACAGCCACGCGAATCATGACACGCCCGCGCAACATGGGAAAAAGCGACGCGGCATCCTGGCCATTGCGCTGAGCATCATCTTTGGCGGGCTGGTGCTCCTCGGGATCACTTACGTGGCCTATCGCCTGTGGGGGCCGCTGGGATTTCTGCTCATTCTTGTGCCGTTTGCGCAGCGTCCTTTTGACCGCGCGGTCGAGAAAGTCACGAATGGATATACGGGCATCCTGCGTCTGGTCGTCACGCGCCGCACGCTGTCGATGTTGCTCATCGGTGGGTTCGCGGCCGGTATTTTCTTCGTCAATCTGCGGCTGCCGACGGGGTTCATTCCAGGCGAGGACCAGGGCATCGTCTACGGAATCATTCAGACGCCTCCGGGCTCGACGCTCGAGTACACCAACGCCAAGTCCCACGAACTGCAGGCACTCGCGAAAGAGCTCGAAGAAGTCACCACCGTCACCTCGTTGGCGGGCTACGAGGTGCTGACCGAAGGCCGGGGCTCGAACGCGGGGACCTGCATCATCAACCTCAAGGACTGGTCCGACCGCAAATTGACCGCGCGGCAGATCATTGAGGAGCTCGAGAAGAAGTGCCATCGGATGTCAAACGTGAAGGTCGAGTTCTTTGAACCGCCCGCGGTTCCGGGTTTTGGCGCGGCCGGCGGTTTCTCCCTCCGTCTGCTGGACAAGACGAACACGACCGACTACAAGCGGCTCGGGGAAGTGACCGACAAATTCATGGCCGCCCTGTCCAAACGCAAGGAATTGAAGGGGTTATTCACCTTCTATACCAGCGACTACCCGCAGTACGAGCTGATCATCAACAACGACGCGGCCATGCAAAAGGGCGTCTCGATCGGGAAGGCGCTGGACAACCTCAACATCCTCATCGGCAGCACCTACGAGCAAGGCTTCGTTCTCTTCGGGCAGTTTTACAAGGTCTACGTTCAGGCCGCGCCGGAGTTCCGACGGTTCCCCGAAGACCTGGACAACATGTTCGTCAAAAACGACCGTGGGGAAATGGTTCCCTATTCCTCGTTCTTGCAGATCAAGAAGACGCAGGGCCTCAATGAGATCACCCGCTATAACCTGTACCCGTCCGCCACCATTCAAGGCGCGCCGGCTTCCGGGTACAGCAGCGGTCAGGCCCTCAAGGCGATCCAGGAGGTCGCCGCCGAAACCCTGCCTCAAGGCTACGGTATCGGCTGGGAAGGTCTCTCTTATGACGAGGCAAGGAAGGGAAACGAGTCGGTTTATATTTTCCTCATCGTCGTCGCCTTCGTTTATCTGGTCCTCGTGGCGCAATACGAGAGTTTTATTCTGCCGTTGGCGGTGATCCTATCGCTGCCGATCGGGATCTTTGGTTCCTTCCTGTTCCTGCAAGTCATGGGGCTGTCCAACGACGTTTACGCCCAGATTGGCCTGGTCATGCTGGTCGGTCTGCTCGGCAAGAATGCGATCCTGATCGTCGAATTCGCGGTGCAGCGGCGCCGGGAGGGCCTGTCTCTCCAAGATGCAGCGATCGAGGGCGGAAAACTGCGATTCCGACCGATTCAGATGACCTCCTTTGCCTTCATCGCTGGTCTCCTTCCGCTGGTCGTTGCCACCGGCGCCGGG
Organism: Gemmataceae bacterium; assembly: GCA_019752375.1. Classification (GTDB taxonomy): domain Bacteria; phylum Planctomycetota; class Planctomycetia; order Gemmatales; family Gemmataceae; genus JAIEMG01. Next base: position 54,047 of record JAIEMG010000063.1, read on the forward strand.
GCGATCGGAAACCGAACCATTGGCACCACGGGGGTCGGCGGGATGCTTGTGGGGACCGTGATCGGAGTCTTGGCAATTCCCGGCCTTTATTACTTGTTCGGCAGGATAGCCGACGGGCGCAAACTGCTGCGGGACGAGGTGGATGAACCCCTCAGCGAGCTTCTCGAACACGAACAGCTCCCACCGGAAGACGCTGGTACCGTGTAGATCGCAACGACCGAAGTCGCTCCACCAGGAGTTTCTCTCCTTGGCGAGCGATGGCCCATGCGGAGGTAGATCTGTCGGTCCAGAGTTCGAGACTCATCCCTTCAACGACCGCAGCGAGCGGCCCCGAGCTTCCCTCGGGAAGTTCGCCTTCCCGCCAATGCCGGTGATCAGAATTTCCGCACCGCTTTTTCTCGTTCGTTACGGAATCTCTGAACTTTGTCGGCATAGTCGATAAAGTTCCCCCGCCTTCTCGGTCGAAATAACAAACAGGTGCGCTCGCTTGCTGCATGCCGCTGGTGCTGCTCCAACAGGTGGAGCCACGACAAGCTTCAATGGAGCGACCAGCTCGGATTTCATCTCAGCTCGGGATAGAAGAGTTCTCAATGATCCGGAACTTCCATGCTTGATCCACCAAAACACCGGTCGCCCATCGGGAGCTGAAGATCCTGGGCCAGGACGTCTGCGGACGTCAAGGACGGGGCGGATGAACATCTCCGTGAGTTTGTTGAACGCAAAGCACACGAAGCACATGCTCGTTTGCACCATGCTGCTGTTTCTGCCGGCCTGTGGCATCCCCACTCTACGTCAGGCGGAGCCGGGACTCGAGTTGCCGGCAGACTGTAACGGAGCGAGCAGCGCGGATAACTCCGCTCAGCTCTCGCCCGCCGAGTTTTTCAATGATCCGCTGCTCATTGGCTTGATCGATCAGGCGCTGGCGGGCAATCGAGAGTTGAAGATCCTGAATGAGGAGGTCGAGATCGCCAGAAACGACATTCTGGCGCGGCGAGGAGCGTACTTTCCCTTCGTCACCTTCGGGGCCAGCGCGGGGGTGGACAAACCCAGCCTGTTCACGCCTCTGGGGGCCGCCGAGGAGCAACTGGAATATCTCCCCGGCAAGCACTTCCCCGATCCGCTGCCCAATTTTCAGTTGGGCTTCAACTTGCTCTGGCCGCTGGATATCTGGAGGGAGCTGCGGAACGCCAGGGATGCGGCAGAGCAGCGCTTCCTTGCCGCCACGGAGCGGCGGAACTACTTCGTGACCCGTTTGGTCGCGGAGATTGCCGAGAATTATTACGGACTGATGGCGCTCGACAAACGGCTTGAGACTCTTGATAAGACCATCGAGCTTCAAGAGCAAAGCCTCAGTCTCTCCATCGAACGGAAGAAAGCGGGCCGCGGCACCGAGCTCGCGGTCCAGCGCTTCCAGGCCGAGGTTCGCAAGAACCAGAGCGAAAAGCTGATCGTCAAGCAGCAAATGGTCGAGGTCGAGAACCGCATCAACTTCCTCGTCAATCGCTTTCCGCAGTCCGTCGAACGCATGACTGCGGGTTTCTTCGATCTGATCGTTCACGCGCTGAGCGTCGGCGTGCCCGCGCAGCTGCTGCAGAACCGAGCGGACATCCGCCAAGCCGAACGCGAGCTGGAGGCTGCGGGGCTTGATGTGAAGGTCGCCCGCGCCCACTTCTTCCCCCGTCTGGACATCACGGCCGGCGTCGGCTACCAGGCCTTCAGTCCCCAATACCTGTTCTGGACTCCAGAAGCCTTGATTTACAATGCCGCGGGCAACTTGGTCGCACCGTTGATCAACAAGAAGGCCATCAAGGCCGAATACATGAGTGCGAACGCCAGGCAACTGGAAAGCATCTACAACTACCAGCGCGTCGTCCTCAACGCGTTCACCGAGGTTGTCAATCGCATGTCCAAGGTGGAGAACTACAGCAAGAGCATCCAAATCAAAAAGCAACAGCTGGAATCGCTGGAGGCCTCCGTCACCTCCGCCACCGACCTCTTTCAAAATGCCCGCGCCGAATACGTGGAAGTGCTGCTGGCCCAGCGTGACCTCCTGGAAGCGAGAACGGTCTTGATCGAAACCAAGAGGGAGCAACTGTCCGCGATCGTAAACGCCTATCAAGCCCTCGGCGGCGGCTGGCAAAGCGTTTTGCAAAGCGGTTGTCGGAACGCGGCGGTCGCGGGCAGCCTGCCCGAGCCCTCCTCTCCGCGCCCGGAAGAACTACTGCCCCCGCCGCGTCTGGCTCCGGCACCACCTGACATGGACGCCCAAAAAGCGGGGTCGTGAGCGCTCTTTAGAAGACGTGCCGTTCCGGCGACCGGGGCGTGTGAACGCCCCGGTCCAGCAGAAACCAACCGGGGCGTTTACACGCCTGCTCTGTTCTCGTTACCGGGCTCTGGAGACGGCTGAAAAAGTCCTACGGGCTCCCACTTTGGCCATCAAGACGGCCAGATAGTGGGCAAAAAACGGGAATCACCCCGAGAATCTGGCCTTTAATGGCCGTTTTCTCCCACCGTGCCGACTTTTTCAGCCGTCTCCTCTGCCCGGTAACGAGGGCGACTTCTCACTTAATTCGCGCGCGTGCCACTCGCCAGGAGTCCTCGAATCCGGGTCGTGAGGAGACCACCGTAGACGCCGCTCGTGAGACGGTGTTGCCGACACGACCTGAGCAAGGAAAGTCTGACAGGACTTCCTAGCTCATTCGTAGGATCCGTGATGCGGGCCATTCCTCCCGCCATTGTGTCGTCCGGTCCGCACAGTGGACCCTCGAGGACGATGCAAATCCCATATCATCCATTCCACCTGCATCGCTGTCACGGATACATCTCCCGTGTACAATGCCTGGACATTTGCCGAACCATCGGGAGGGTTCCTGTCCATGAAAGCGCTCGTCAAGCGGCGGTCCGAACCGGGTTTGTGGCTGGAGGACGTGCCGCGGCCGGAAATCGGCGTCAACGACGTGCTCATCCGGGTCGATCGAACCGGCATCTGCGGGACCGATCTCCACATCTATAAGTGGGATGACTGGGCGCGCAAGACCATCCCGGTGCCGATGGTCGTCGGTCACGAGTTCGTTGGCGAAATTGTCGCCGTCGGTTCCAACGTCGCCGACTTCCACCCCGGCGAAATCGTCAGCGGCGAAGGACATGTCGTCTGCGGACGGTGCAGAAACTGCCTGGCGGGCCGCCGTCACCTTTGCGCCGATACCAAGGGCATCGGCGTCAACCGTCCCGGTGCCTTTGCCGAGTATCTCTCCCTGCCGATGACCAACGTCTGGCATCACGAAGCGTCCATCGACCGCGACGTGGCATCGATCTTCGATCCGTTCGGCAACGCGGTCCACACGGCGCTCTCGTTCGACCTGTTGGGTGAAGACGTGCTCATCACCGGCGCCGGGCCCATCGGCATCATGGCGGCCGCGGTGGCGCGTCATGCCGGGGCCCGCTTTGTCGTCATCACGGATGTGAATCCCTACCGCCTGGAGCTGGCCCAGCGCATGGGCGTCACGCGGGCCGTGGACGTGCGCACGGAGAAGCTTGTTGAGGTGCAGAACAACCTGGGTATGCGTGAGGGGTTCGACGTCGGCCTGGAGATGTCGGGCAATCCGAACGCCTTTCGCGACATGCTGGCGAGCATGGCGCACGGCGGCAAGATCGCAATGCTCGGCATTCCCGAGAAAGAGATGGCCATCGACTGGAACCTGGTCGTCTTCAACATGCTGACGATCAAGGGCATCTATGGCCGCGAGATGTACGAGACGTGGTACAAGATGACCGTGATGCTCCAGAGCGGGCTGGACATCCGCCCGGTCATCACGCACCGCTACCATTACAGCGAGTTTCAGAAGGGATTCGACGCGATGCTGTCGGGGGAATCGGGGAAGGTCATTCTGAAATGGAATTAACGCCGCTTGCGGCGTAGCACTCGTCAAGCGCTACGCCGCAAGCGGCGAGGTCGATTACCGCCGCCGCCGCCACATCGTCGTCAGAAATCCCAGGCCGCCCAGACTGAACAGCGCCAGCGCCGGAGGCGCCGGGACCGTGGTGAGCTGGTCCTGCGCCGAGCCGCTGGACAATCCCACCAGGTCGTTCGCCAGGGTATGACCTGGCAGGTTCTTGCCAAGGCTGCTCAACCACGTCTGCGCCAGATCCACGAACGCCGGGGCCGCCCCGCTGTAGTTGGAGTGAAAGGTGCCGCTGCCCCCAAGGTTGAGATCGGCGTCGTTGACGATCTCCCAGATGGCGATCTGGAACGCCGCTTCATCGTCCGCTGTGTGGACCTGGTTGCGATAGGTTCCCCACAGCTCGCGGATCAGGTCCGCCTTGGCGTTCCCCATGCCGGGGCCAGGGCCTGGATCTCCGGGACCGCCGAAAGGCACGTCCTTGACGCCCACGATGAAGTACTTGTAGTTGCCGTTGAACCCAACGTGCTGAAGCAGTTCGGTGCAGAAGGTCGTGAAGTGCAGCGGCAACCCGGAATTACCTCCGGTCCGCGTCCAGTGCAGCGCGAGAGCGTAAGCCGAGCCGTTGGTGCCATTCAGCGTGTATTGAAAGGTGTTGACCAGCGGCGCGGGATCGAGAGTTGCTTCCACGTAATCCGCCCGCGCCGTCGCGCTGGCACTGATCAGAATCACCAGGGCGATTCCGTACCAAGAGAGATTTGCACGGTTCCGCACACTAACCCCTTTGCAAATTGACCTGAGGCGAATTCCTCTTCACGCGTTGACCGCACGCAACCGCGGCGGTTCGTCCCGGCCCCGATCGACAGATGGCGATCCCTTCAACAGTCCGTACTTCCGCATCTTCTTGTACAGCGTCACCCGGCTGACGCCGAGCAGCTGGGCGGCGCGGGTGCGGCTGTGGCTCGCTTCCTCCAGCGCTCGCTCCACCGTGGCGCGTTCGGACTCTTCGCGCCGGCGCGCCAGCGACAGACGCCGGCCGCGCGGCAGCTCGGAGCGCTCCAGGAAATACTCCTGGACCATCGGCGACAGGTGTGCGACCTGCAGTTCCGGCCCGTTGCTGACCAGCACGGCTTGCTGCACGACGTTTTCCAGCTGGCGAATGTTGCCCGGCCAGGGAAATGCCTCCAGCACCGCGATCACGTCGTTGTTGATCTCGAACAGGTCCTTACGGAATCGCGTCGTGAAGCGTGCTGCCATGCCGCGCGTGAGCGGTGCGATATCGTCGATGCGGTCGCGCAGCGGCGGCAGGTAGAAAGGCATCACGTTCAGGCGGTAATAGAGATCGCGACGAAAGCGGCCCTGGTCGACGGCTTCCTCCAGATTACAGTTGGTCGCGGCGATGATGCGGGCTGTGCAGTGCTGCGTGTCGTTGCTCCCCACCGGCTCGAATTCGCCCGTCTCGATCACGCGGAGCAGGTTGGCCTGCTGCTCCAGGCCCAGTGCGTCAATCTCGTCGAGCAAGATGCTGCCGTCGCCGGCCACGGCGAACTTGCCGACCTTGGCGGTATCGGCGCCAGTGAACGCTCCCTTGACGTGGCCAAAGAACTCGCTTTCCACCAGGTTCGGCGCCAGCGCGCCGCAAGGTACGACGACGAAGCGCTCTTCCCGGCGCGGCGAGAAGTCATGCAGCAGCCGGCCGATGAACGTCTTGCCGGTGCCGGTCTCGCCATCCACCAGCACCGTGACCGGATGAGCCGCGGCCAGGGCCAGCGAATCGACCAGCGGCGCCAGCGACGGCGTCTGCCGCAGCAAGCGTCGGCTGATTTCCTCCCGCAGCGGTTCGGCGCCCGCCGGCGTCCCGTCAGGCGCGTTCGCCTCGATCCAGCGAACGACCACTTCCGCCTGCACGGGCCAGGCGCGTCGGCCGCTTACGAACGGATCGAGGTCCGCGAGGTCTTTGGCGCCTGCTTCCAGAATCAAGATCGGGCAGCGTAGTTTCTGAAGACGTGACTCGCGAACGAAGGCGCGAACAGCAGCGGCGTCGGCAGCGGTAGCGAGCAGCAGCACCGGCGTGCGGGATTCGGGGCCGACGCAATCGCTCAGCGCGTCAAAGCGAATACTGGTGGCGGGCTTCAGATGGCGCTGCGCGTCCTGCATCAGACGCACATCATTGCCGGCCAGCACAAATCGTCCGTGGGGTGCCACCTGGCGCCTCCTTGCTTGATCGGTGTCGCCCGCCGAGGGATGGTCAGAAGTCTAGTTTTTTCGGAGCAAAGAAGCAATGCGACCACAGTGGTCAAGGAGAGTCTTGGGGGGCCCGGGGGGGGGGCGAACCGGGTTACAAAGCGGCGTGAAACGTTGAAGAAAAACGGTAGGTCACGCTCCCGGCTCGCCAATTCTGACCTTGAAGAACTCCGGTCGCTGACGCTGCCGGCTCGCCGGATGGCGATGCCTCAGCGCCCTTCGTGCTCCGCCTTGAGCTTCTCGAACTCGTTGCGTTCGAGCGGATGCAGAAGTTGCGCCGTCAGGCCAAGGTTCTTGGCCTTCTGATACGCCGCTACCGAGGCCGTCCGATTGCGCACGGCGCGGTGCGCTTGCGCCAGATGGAAGTAACGCACGGCGGTCGGCTGAATGGCGACGGCTTCTTCGAGGTCGCCGACGGCCAGTTCGCCCTTCCCCAGTGCCAGATGGCACATGGCACGCGTATCGAGCAGGAACGGCGCCGGTCCGGCCAGCTCCATGCCGCGCTTGGTCAACTCCACCGACTCCGCGCTCTTCTCGTGCAGGGCCAGGAGCACGGCAAGGTTATTGATCGCCAGTGCATTCTTCGGATCGTTTTGCAGCACGAGACGGTACATCGCCAGCGCGTCGGCGTAACGGCCCTGCAAATCGCGCAGGTCGGCCAGCGCGATCAGCAACACAGGCGCCGTGGGCTTCTTGCGCAACGACGCCGTCAACCACTGGTCCACGCGCGTCAGCTGTGCTTGAGGCGCCGGTGCGGCACGCAAGATGCCGATGCACGTGGCAGCGATCGACTCCGGGGGACATTTCACCGCTGCACGCTCGCACAGGTCCAGTGCCTCTTCCGTCTTGCCGCGACGGCCCAGGAAGGCGGCCAACGCCAGCGAGCCTTCCGGCCCCTTGGCGTCCGCGGCGAACTGGCGCATGACCGGTTCCGCCGCGGCGGTGTGGCCGAGTTCTTCGAGCAGCAGGGCCACCGGCAAGCCCGCAGCCTCACCCTTGTAGGCACGGAGGAGGCGGATGGCCTCGTCGCCCTGCTTTCGCTGCGTCAGCAGGCGGGCCTTGAACTGGAGCGTGCGCCAGCTCTCCGGTTCGAGCTTTTCAAAACGACCGAGCCAGAGCTCGGCTTCGCGCGTGTCCTGGTGCCGAAGCAGTGCGTCGATGTAATAGGCCAGGTAAAGCGGATTGACGCTATCGCCGCCGGAAACCAGGGGGAGCAACTGCCGGCGCGCCTTCGACCAGTCACGGTCCGCTTCGTGCAGTCGAGCGAGGAGGAATTGCTCGTCGGGCGTGGGCGGAACGCGGGCGAACGAATCTTCCAGGGCTCGAATCGAATCGCGCCGCCGGTTCGGCTGTGCGGCCAGCACCAGGGCGCGGGCACGCTGGTCTTCGACGGCCGGGTTCGGCTGCTTCAGGTTTTGCTCGACCAGCGCCAGGGCTTCGACGGACGGCGCGTAACCACCGCCCATGACGAGCGCCAGCGCGAGGTTGCGGCGCGCCCAGACCGCCGCGCCGTCTCCGCTGGATGCGAGGAGCTTGCGCAGGTGTGCCTGGGCTTCGACGGGCTGACCCATGCGCATGTGGAACCCCGCGACGGCGCGGAGCACCAGGGGATCATCTGGCTGCGATGCCAGCGCCCAGCGATAGCATTCGCGTGCCTTGTCCCCCTGCCCGAGCGCCTCGTGGCAGACCGCCAGGGGGAGCATTGCCTGGGTGGCGGGCAACCGCTTGCGAGCTTCGGTCAGTGCTTTCTCGGCGGCTTCTTTCTGCTGGTTACGGGCCAGGAAGAGGATCAGGCTGGTCCAGGTTTCGGGCATGTCCCCGGCCAGGTCGACAGCGCGACGCAGGGTTTTTTCCGCTTCCTCGGTCTGTTTCAGGCTGCCGAGGATCTGGCCGAGCCAAAGCAGGTTGCGATAGTCCTTCGCGTCGGCCGAGACGGCGCGGCGGGCCAGCTCCAGCGTCTGTTCGGGTGCGGCGTGGTTGAAGAACGACACTTCCGCCGCCAGCCGACCCAGGTCGCCAGTCAAAGGCGTCTGCTCTTCCAGCTTGCGCAGCACGTCCTGCGCCTCGGCGTAGCGACGACGCTCATGCAGGAGTTGCACGGCCCGGCGAACGACCTGTGGCTGCCGATCGCCCATCGCAATCGCCTGGCGGTACTTTTCGAGGGCGCCTTCGACGTTGCCCTCGCGCTCGCACACTTCAGCGTCGAGCAGCACGAGCAGCGACCAGTTGGGCCGGGCCTTGGCGGCTTCCACGAGGCGTGTTCGCGCTTCCGCCAGCGCGGCGCGGTCGCCCGCGGCGGCGAAGCGGACGCGCTGGGCGGCGTCCGCATAACGCCAGGCGCTGCCATCCTCGCCCTCTTGCTCGCGCAGTTCCTTCACCAGGCGACGGCAGGCGTCGGCATCGCGGTCCTGAAGGGCCAGCCGGAACTGAAGGAGGCGCGTCTCACAATCGCTTGGTTGCAGGGCCAGGAGCCGATTCGTCAACTGGCGGAGCAGCGGCACGTCTTCACTGCGCAGGCCGGCCACGATCAAGCCGCGCAGCAGCCGTTGTTGCTCGTCGCGGGTGAACTTGTCGCTATTGCTTGCCAGCGCGCCAAGCAGTGCGTGCATGTCCTTGCCAGTTCGGTCGCTGCGCAACGTGGCGCGGGCCAGGCGCAGGTCCACACTGTCGCCGAAGTCCTTTGCTACCTCATCGAGAAGGGTGGACACCTGGTCGGCCTGCTTCTGCTTCGCCGCCAGCGCCGCCAGTGCCAGCGGAAATTCGACGCGTTTCGGCTGCTCCCTGCGGGCCGCTTCGAGCAACTCGCGGGCTGCATCAATGCGATCCTGTGCCAGCAGCAGCTCTGCACGCAGAATGGTCCATTCGGGCAGCTGGCGCATGGTTTCCGGTGCATCGTCCAGCAGACGCTGCACGTCGGGCCAGCGGCGCTGGTCGCGCGGCAGACGCATGGTGCGCTGCATTTGCAAGCGAGCCACCGTCAGGCGAGCGCCGGGTGCTTGTGGGAGGAGCTTGTCGTAGAGCGCGGCGGCTTCGTCGGTGCGGCCGGCGCTGGCGGTTGCCGCGGCCAGGCCCAGACGCGCCGGCAGCCAGGTGGCATCGATGTCGAGCGCGGCACGATACGCCGCGAGCAGAAGATCGACATTGCCGAGGTTCTGATGGCAGATCGCCAGGAGCATGTGGGTGTCGCGGTGCAGTTCCGGTTGGCCGCCCAGCTTGGCCCGTGCGCGATCGAGAAGGCGACGTGCCTCGGACCAGTTGCGCTCTTGCATCTGCAATCGGCCGCGCGAATGGTCGAGCAGGGCCGACAGCAACGGCGTGCGTTCCAGCCGGGCCAGCACGGTCCGGGCTTCCGACGTCTCGCCCGCGTCGATCAACAGCTCCAGCGTGGTCCACAGGGCGCGCGGTTGATCGTTCAGCACCTCGACGCTTCTGCGAAGGTGTTCGACGGCTTGGTCTCGCCGTCCCGCACGCAGCTCGACACGTGCCAGGGACTGACACAAGCGTGCGTCCTTGGCGTGCAGTTGCATGCCGCGTTCCAGGTAGCCTCGGGCATCATCCAATCGATTGGACGCCATGGCGAACTCGGCGGAAGCAAGGAGCACCTCGGCATCGTCGGGTGCCAGCGCCCGGGCCTGGGCGACGTCGGCGCTGGCTTTTTCCATCGACAGGAATTCCGCAGCGTAGGTGCCGCGCGAGAGGTAAGCCGGGGCCGACCGCGGATTGGCGGCAACCATCTGATCCATGACGCGGTCGGCTTCCTGTGGCCGATTGAGTCGCCGGCGCAGCACGGAAGCGAGCTGAGCGTAATACTCGACGCGCTGGGGTTCATGCTGAGTCGCCTTGGCAAGCCACTCCGCGGCGCGGGCGAACTGGGCAGTGGCCAGGGCGCACTGTGCTTGCAGCCCTTCCAGCTCGGCGTCGTTGGGGAAGTCCTGCATCAGGACGTTCAGATGGTCCTGAGCATCCGTTGGGCGGCCCTGCGCAATCGTGAGACGCACGAGTTGTCTGCGAACGTCGTGCTGCTGCGGCGCCTGGCGCAAGGCACTTTCCAGAACGAAAAACGCTCGCAGATGCTCGCGCGGTGTTTTGGCGGTGCGCTCCAGCAGAAGACCCATGCGTGCCAGCGCGTCGGAGTCGTCTGGAGTCAGGTTGACATAACGCTCCAGATAGGTGATGGCACCGGCAAGGTTGCCGTCTTGCTCGAAGCGATCGGCCTGGGCGAGAAACGCGCTCGCGTTGCGCTGGACCTGGTAGCCGTGCAGCAGATGAACGCCGACCGCGACAAGCGGCACCAGCACGACCAGGTAGACGGCCAGTCGGAGATTGAGTCTTCTGCGCATGGGAAAGCCCCTGTTGGAACCTGCGGAACGAATGTCAAGGCCCGAGGCTCAAGGTGACCGATGCACCTCGAGCCTCGAACCCTGAGGGAAGTTGCCTCGAACGCGGCTGCGGGGACCGGCGTTCGAGGCGCGAACGGACAGTACGACTTAGGCGAGGGCCAGAAAACGACGACGACGCAGCGCACGGACGCCGCCGGCCAGCACGCCACCGGTCAGCATCAGGACGAAGGACGGCGGCACCGGCACGGCCGACAGCGTGGCCGAGTACGAGGACTTGTTCACCGCCCCGTCCTCGGTCAGATCGCTCAGGGACTTGGACGGGTTGACGAACTGGATGCTGGCTACCAGGAAGCCGCCCGGATAAGTGGCCAATTCCAGAAGATCGACATTGGTGCCCTGGTAGTCGAAGTTGGTCAGGTTGACGATGCCGCCGCTCTCCACGCCGACGGTCGTGTCCTTCGTGTAGATCTTCGTAAAATCCAGATCGGCGGTGAAGTCGAAGTCGGAGCCGTGAACGCCGTCATGGATGGTCAGCTTCGTGCCGGCGGGAGTGATGACGTCACCCGTTTGGGTGGGGACGTCCACATTCGTGATCGTGAACACCGTGTTGGCGCCGCCGGTCGTGATCGAGCCGATCAGGTTCAGCACCGGTTGCGGGAACGAACTGCCGGTGCTCGCACTCGTGACCTTGAAGATGTCGAGCGGAGTGGCGCTGTACTGGTTGTGGAACATGAACGTGTTCCCCGTGCCCGTGAAGACGACTTCGCCTCCCGTGACGGGCCCGAAGTTCAGCGTGTAGTCCGCACGCGTCGATGCGTTCGTCAGCAGCGCGGCAGTCACAGCCAACATCCAGACAAACTTTTTCATTTCTTCCCTTTCCTGCAAGTAATGGGTCGACCGAAAACCAAAAAGGACCGAGAATCCTTGAAGCCCGCGATCGAGAAAGTTCGATCGTTGAGAGACGTCTTCCCGCGAGAACGGGTGACGCGTCGATCGTTGGCAAACGGTTCGGTGCTAGCGAGTGGTGTGTTTCGAGGTGTGTTGGCAATTCGCGAGGAGCAGCATAATCGAACGCATTCGCGACGAACAAGATGAATGCAAGGTCGATGCCGGCGCTTGCGATTCCTGAGGGCGATTCAAACCACGTTCCATCGCGTTGTCGGGAAACAACTTGGAGAATCGGTGGCGTGAGCCGCTGGGACAGACACCTCCGCGAGGTGCCGGAAGCGCCTCCAGAAGTTTACAGAGCGTTAGTTGACGTGCTAACGCGGGCGAACGGTTCGGCATCACGGGATCCCACGCACGATGGACGGTCCGATCCAACAGGTGACCGCCACCGGGAGCTTTTGCCACATGCGGATGGCCCGTTGATAGCGCGGGTTCTCCGGACGCATGTCCCCAATGCTTCCCTCGCGGACGTAGTACTGCCACACCGCTGCTTCCGGCTCCGCACCCCATTGTTTCTTGAAACGATACGTGTTGCCGCCAACGGTCGAGCGGCCGAAATCGAAGACGTCGTGCTGGCGCAAGACCGCGCGTTCGAGCAGGTGCCAGTACAACAGCATGTTGGCACAGCTGGCGTTGTATTGCCGAAGGCAAGCGGCACTGGGCACCTCGGTGACGCCCCAGCCGTGCAGCAGCAGGGCCGCCGCCACCGGGGTATCGCCCGCTCGCACGACGCACACTTCCGCCCGGTCGGGAAACTGCCGCAAGACCTGCTGGAACAGGTGCCTACCATACACCGGGGTACCCAGGTCGCGCATGTTCTGGCTGAACACGCTGTAGAAGTCCGACAACGTCTCTTCGCCGCCCCAGGTCACGCGCAGCTCGTTCTTCTGGGCCTTGCGGACCTGGTTGCGCACCTTGCACGACAACTGCTTCCAGAGCTGACCGACGAATGACGGCAGCGCCAGGCGCATGTGGGCCTTGCTGCCCAGCCGTTCGGTCAGGGCCGGATGCTCCACCGCCTGTTCGTGCCGCAGCTCCAGGTAACGGACCCGCAGGTCATCCGCCAGTCGAATGGCTCCGTCAATCAGCCGTTGCTGGATTGCCACGCTGTCCGCGACCACGCCGCCCGTGTTCAGATAAGGTAAGCTGACGAGGAAACGGCCGAACAGCATGCTCTTGACGAAGGCCAGCGACAGGAACCCGCGCGTGCGTCCATTCTCGACAGCTTCCAAACAGTACACGCCATGGCGCAGGCCCTCCTGTAGCACGTTCAACCATGCAGGGTGCCGGCTCAGGGCGACGCGTTTGCCTTCGGTGGCATAAGCCGACAGCCGTGGCAGCACGTCGGGCAAGTCATCGCGTTCGTATGTGGCAACCTGAACGGTGCTGCTGGACACGTTCGTAACTGCACTCGTCATGACAGTATCGCCTCTGGAATTCGGCTATCGGGTGAGTCGCTTGATCGGCGTGGGCTTCTGTAGCCGCAGGCTTCAGCCTGCGGAGTGAGTCTGCCGCCCCTGACATGCCATTCCGCAGGCTGAAGCCTGCGGCTACAGAAGCTCATGTTGAATCATGTTTTCAGGAAGCGAACTAAGAGTCTATCTGCAAAGAAACGCTTGAAACTAGGGGTATCCTGGAATTGCGATCACGCCTGAATCGCGTTTTCTGCTGGATATTTCGGCGATCATCCGGTTTCAGGCCCCGCATGAATCACCAAGGCCCCCTAATTTCATGGGAAAACTCTCCGGATAGACTCTAAGTTCTCAACAGCTGATCGTATACCTGTTGCAGCCGTCGCGTACGCTGGTCGAAGCTGTAGCGCGTCTCGACCGTCTGTCGACCCGCCTTACTCAGTGCCTCCCGGCACTGTGGATCGTCGAGCAGTCGCGCCAGGGCCTCCAGCAACGGTTCGCACTCGCGGGGGGGAATCAGAACGCCATTGCAGCCGTCCTGAATCAAGCGCGGGACACCGGCAACGGCGGTGGCAATGACCGGTACTTCCATCGCCATCGCTTCCAGGACCACGTTGGGCAGGCCTTCGCGCAAGCTGCTCAGGACGAAGACGTCCATCGCTTCATAGAAGGGCCGCAGCTCCGAATGAAAGCCCTGGAGCCGGCAGCGTTCTTCGATACCCAGCTCCTGGATGAGGCGCCGAAGCCGCGCTTCGTCATCGCCTTCGCCGATCACGTGCAGTTCCACATCCATTCCACGGTTCAGCAACTGGTGCGTGGCGCGTATCAGGATGTCGAAGCCCTTTTCCGGCGACAGCCGACCCACCGCACCGATGACAAGGCGCTGCGCGGGAATGTTCAGGCGCTGCCGAGCGTCCGCCCTGCCCTGGGTGCGAGCATATTCTGTCGTATCGATACCGTTTTCGATCAACAGGCAGCGATCCGCGGCCACACCGCTGGCGAGGCAAGAATCGTGAAGGTCCGCGGAGACGCAAATGACCTTCTCGAAACGCGGCAAGCAGAGACGATCGATGGCGTAGTAGAGCGGCGTGCGCCACGTATGCTTGACCCAGCCATGAACGGTTGTGACCAGCCGCATCGGCCAGAACCAGCTCAGGACCAGGCCGAGCAGGTTGCTCTTGTAGTCGTGTCCGTGCCAGATCCGCACCTGCTGTTGTTTGCAAATGCGGTGCAGGCGTGAGACCACCTTCCAGTCCCACGGCCCACGATCGGGGACGGAGAGGAGCGGTGCCTGCACGCCGTTGGCCTTGCGGCGAATGTGGTCGAACCCCGGATCGCCCGGCGGATGCATGTAGGCGCACAGCATGCGATAGCCGCCTCGCGCCAGCAACCGCGGCGAATTCAAGATGGTCTTGTCCGGACCGCCGCCGGTCCCGGTAACCACGCGGGCGTCAAGCACGACAGGCATCTCAGGCATGGACAACCCTACTTCTACATCGCTACATGGGGCGGAACACAGACGCATCAATGTCTAATTCCTAATGACGAATGTCCAAACAATGACGAATGGCCCAAGCCCCAAACTCCTCGGGCAGATTCCCGTTGCAGTCGACATTAGTTAGGGCTGTCCGGTGAAAGCGCTCACGTCTGTAGCCGCAGGCTTTAGCCCAATACCGTTCAATTAGGAGCAAATGTTCACTCGATTCTGGTCATGGCGCGGA
>JAIEMG010000010.1 GCA_019752375.1 Gemmataceae bacterium
GATTGATTCGTCATTCGGATTTCGTCATTCGTCATTGCTCCCAACGCGGGGGGAGCGAAGTAGCGTTGTAGAACTAAGCATGACGAATTGGGTCACAAGCCAACCGCTTGTGCTACGGCGGCAGTCCGTGGCGTCCGTCCAGTTGCTCGCCACTGGTGAGCACATCTTATCCACACGGCGCGGAGTCGCCGCAAACGATCGCCTACTTAATGTCTGCCCACTGCACGGGTTGAGACGCTTGTCGGAAATCGACAGTGCCGGCACGGGAGTTGCCCAAGCACTGGCGTTCCTGGCAAGCGGCTCGACGGAGGCAGGGAGGCCTCTGCGGCCGTTCTTTCTGCTGGCGGGATACTCTCATGAACCCACGATGGATCGCCGGCCTGCTTGGAGTCGGCATTCCGCTTGCTTTCGTGGTCGGCGCCACCCTGCAACCGGGCTGGTTTCGATCGAGTGAAGATCGACGCGCCGCGGACTGGACGCAGCGGTTGCGGAGCGGGCCGGCGTCGCAACGAGAAAAGGCGAGCGAGGCGCTGGTGCGGATGGGACGGCCTGCGGTTCCCGCACTCTGTGTCGCGCTGCGCAACGACGGGGCGGAAGCACGGGTGCAAGCGGCGGTCGTCCTCGCCCGCATGGGCCCCGCAGCCCGGGAAGCGATTCCCGACCTGATCGAATGCTTGGAGCACGAAGACAGCGGCGTCCGTCAATCCGCAGCCGATGCACTGGGTGCGATCGGTCCTGCGGCGGCACAGGCCGTTGCCGCGCTGAGCGCCCGACTGGAGGACCCCGATCCCAAGGTGCGCGAGGCCGCCATTGCGGCATTGGGACAGCTGGGGCCGGACGCCCGCGCCGCCGTGCCGCTGCTGGCGCGGATGCTTCAGGATCCAAGGCCCGAGATCCGCCGCTGTATCGCCGATACGCTGGGCAAAATGGGCGGTCAGGCCGCCAGTGCGGCACCCGAGCTCGGCCGTCTGCTGCACGATGACGATGAGCTGGTGCGAACCGCCGCCGGATGGGCGCTGGCAGGTGTTGGCGAAGCGGCGGTACCCACGCTCCTGCAATTGCTGGAAGACCCGGACCCGGCAGTGCGGTCGCTGGCCGGCTGGACGTTGGGCTTGATGGGATCGCGCGCTGCGGGCGCCGTTGCGTCGTTGGCCGAGAGGTTGAAGGACCCGTCCGCCGACGTTCGGCGCACGGCGGCGGACACGCTGGGACGGCTTGGCAGGGTCGGCAACCCGGCGGTGCCCGAGCTTGGGGCTGCATTGGGCGATGAGGATCGTCGCGTGCGTGCGATCGCGGCCTGGGCGCTCAGCCAGGTCGGCGCCAACCCGTCGCCGGTGATTGGCAAGCTGCTGCCGCTGCTGACCGATGAGAACGCGAGCGTCCGCGGAGCCGCAGTCCGGGCGATCGGTCAGCTGGGACCGGGCGCCGGAGCCGCCGTGCCGCTCCTGGTCGAGTTGCTCAACGATCCGGACGAGGAGTTACGCGAGGACGCCGTCGGCGCGCTGGCGAGTATGGGTGAAGCAGCCCTGCCTGCCGTTCGCGAGTCATTTCGTCGCGGTGACGTACAATTGCGGAGAAGGGCGACGCGCGTGTTGATCCAGGGCGGGGCGGCTGCGGTGCCGACACTGATCGGCATGCTGGCCGACCCCGACCGAGCCGTCCGGCGCTATGCCATTTTTAGCTTGAGCGAGCTGGGCACCGACGCTCAGGGTAGCCTTGCCGCATTAGCGGGTTTGGGACGCGACCCGGATCCCGACGTGAGGAGAGAGGCGGCGGCGGCCCTCACGCGCATCCGGCGAGGGACAACGTCCCGCTGACTTTGAAGCCGACCCAGAATGAGTTCGTAAGCTTCGTGGGACGGATTTCCGTCCGTCCGACAGACACGGACGGATCGGAAATCCGTCCCACGAACTGATTCTTGGACGCGTACTTCGGGCACCACGATTTCCGAGTTTCGATTCGCACCAGGGAGGATGACAGACCATGTCTTGCGTTCGTTGGATGGCCGGATTGGGCCTAGTGCTGCTGGTGGAACTGGCATGTGGAGATCCGCTGCCTGCTCAGGCACCCAAGAGCGGCGCCGATCCGAAGGAGTGGAACGCGGCGGTGGACAAGGCCGTCGCCTTCTTGAAGGGCAGCCAGGCCGAGGACGGCTCCTGGAGCAAGCAGGCGAATCCCGGCGTGACCGCACTGGTGGTGCAAGCCCTCTTGCGCACCGGCAAGGTGACGCCGGACGATCCCATGATCAAGAAGGCGCTCAAGTTCATCGAGTCGATGGCAGATGCCGAGACCGGCAGCCTGGCCGGCAAGGACGGCAAGGCTCGCTTGCAGAACTATCTCACCAGCGTCAACCTCACCACCCTGCTCCAGGCGGACCGCAAGCAATACGCGGCCATTGGCGAGAAGGCCGTCAAGTTCCTCAAGACGATGCCGCAGGACGAAGGCCGTGGCAAGGAACGCAAGGACGCCATCTTCGGCGGCGTCGGCTATGACGGCAGCACGCGTCCTGACATGAGCAACACCATCTTCTGCCTGGAAGCGCTGCGCACGGCCCAGGTTAAGGCCGATGATCCCGTCTACGCCAAGATCCTGGTTTTCGTCAGCCGGTCGCAGAACCTCAAGAGCGAGTCCAATGACCAGCCCTGGGCCGGCAAGATCAACGACGGCAGCTTCATCTACGGTGCCGGTCCCGCAGGCGCGAAGAAGGGCGCCGAAGCAGACGCCGCTCGTCCCGGCTACGGATCCATCACTTGCTCCGGCCTGGTTGCCCTTGACGATTGCGGCGTCAAGAAGGACGACCCGCGCTTCAAGAAGGCACTGGAGTGGATCCAGAAGGAATACAGCGTCGACAAGAACCCCGGCACGCCCGGCGACGGCATGCGCGGCTACTACCTGTGGCTGAAGATGCTGACCGAGGCGCTGACCCGCGCCGGCGTCGACACGATTGTGGAAAGCGACAAGAAGACCCACGACTGGAAAGCCGAGGTGACCGCGGCGCTCATTTCGAAGCAATCCAAGGAGGGATCCTGGGCCAACAAGTCACCCGCGTGGATGGAAAGCAACGCGGACCTCGCCACCGCCTGGGCGCTGATGGCCCTGAGCAACTGCAAGCCTAGCGACAAGTAATGACAAAGGGTGAAGCCCGAATGACGAATCACTGACCAAGCTCAGCTTTCGGTCCTTGATTCGTTATTCGGGCTTCGTCATTCTCAAAGTGGCTTCAACTGCAACGATGTTCGTTCCATTCCCGAGGTCCTCATGCGACGTTTGCAGATCTCGCTCGGCGTTCTGTGTACCGTCGGACTGTTCGCCTTATCCGCGCCCAACGAGAAGCTGCCCACGCCGGTGAAGTGGGAAGAAGACTTTGACGAGGCCCGGGAGCTGGCTCGCAAGTCCGGCAAGCCGCTGTTCGTGGTCTTTCGCTGCGAGCGGTGACTGTGCTGCGTGGGCTTCGACGAACAGGTTGTTCGTCCCGACGATCGCGAACTGGTGGAACTGGAAAGTCAATTCGTCTGCGTCCGCATCCTGCGCATGAACGACGTGGACCTTGCCTTGTTTCAATTCGACTATGACCTCACCTGGATGGGCTTCTTCCTGAATTCCGACCATCGCATCTACAGCCGGTATGGCGGCCGCGACGGCAAGAGCGACGAAGGCCGGCTCTCCATCAAGGGCTTGAAGCTCACGATGAAGCGGGTGCTGGAAGCGCACAAGGACAACGCGAAAAAGAAGCCGGCGGTCGCGCCCCACAAGCCGAAACGGCCGAAAGACCTGTTCGCCGTCAAGGGCAAGGACTGCATGCACTGCCATCAGGTCTGGGAGGGATTGCGCGACCGGCAGCGTGAGGAGAAGACCTTCGACCCGGCCACGCTCTATGTCTATCCGTTGCCGGAAAACATCGGCGTGGAACTGGACGTGCACGCCGGCAATCGGGTGACGAAGGTGCTTGCCAACTCTCCCGCGGCACAGGCCAAGCTGGAGGCCGGCGATGAGCTGCGGCGAGTCGGCGGGGTAAACGTGCTCGCTCAGGGTGACGTGCAATGGGGCCTGCACAATGCACCGCTGAAGGGGATGCTGACCGTGGAAGTGGTACGCATGGGCGAAGCTCGTTCGATGACGCTGGAGTTGCCCGCGGGCTGGCGCAAGACGGACCTCGATTGGCGGCAGTCGATCCTGCAGGAGGCGAAATTCCTCAAGTGATTGTTTCAGCACCTGCGCACGGACTTACTTTGCCGCCGTTTGAGTTGGTTGTCGACATCCTTGCCGATCGCTTCGATAAAGTCAGTCCTGTTCTTCACACCCTTCACGCTCGTCGTCAAAGCGGTCGGATTCGGTCTCGTTCGTGATGGAGAGCGTTGCCTCGGCGTGTGGGGGAGGCTCGTCGGGCGCCAGCGCCAGTATGTGGCAAGCGACAGCGATGGTGACCATGGCAAGCACATCGAGAAACTCTGTCACCAGGAGGACCGCACCGGCGATCCGAATCAGGCGCATCGGTTGCTCCATCCTTGCTCCTCACCTCCGCCGACGCCAATTCCTCGCGGACGACGCCCGGTCGAGGTTCCCGATGAAACGCGAACGATGACTGGGAACTGAACCGGCGGAACCCGACCGGGCGCGTCGCGAAGAAGTGGGGCTAATCCACCCGGATCTTGTGCGGACGCGGCTCGACGTGGCCATTCACGTCCTCTGAGACTGCACTCACCTCAAACGGGAGGCTGGGCGGCGCTTCCAGCGTGATCTCCCACTCGGCGTAGCTGCCGCGCGTCGATCGGGCAGCCTTGCCGTTGACGGTCACTTTCTTGATGTCGCTCGCGTCCGCGACGGAGCCGCGCACGCGGATGAGGTTTCCTTCCCGGATGGCGCTGGTGATCATCGTGGTCGGGGGCATGACGTCCATGAAACTGGACATGCCGCGCGACGTGTTGCGAGACTCAGCTTTGTCCGCCGGGCTATTGGGCCGCACGTGGCACTGCGGCCCACGGCCGATCAGCATGTAAAGACCGGCGATTTCGATCAATTCTCCCGCGTGGACGCCCTCGATCACGAGCAAACTGGTTTTCACCGCATCTCGCTCCTTGTTTCTGCCGTGTTCGTCTGTCCGGACACGAAAACCCCCGCGGAAATGTTCGTCGTCAAGCCAAGAGCCAAGGGCGTGGTAGAACGCCCCCCGTGATTGCAAAAGCGATGCCGTGAACAAGCGCCTGCAATCCCGCTATTTTTTCGGTCGATGTCGAGATCCACGGGCGTTGGATGGGGTGCAACTGGCGACAGGGTGGCCAGCAGTGGCTATAGACCGCGCAGGCCGGGCTTGCGACTGGACGGCACCGAACCGCAGCCTCGGCCGCTCTTCAACCTGCGTGGCCTGAAAGCACTTCCGGTGGCGTGTTGAACGAAAGGCGGTTCCAAATTGCTGTCCCCTCCTGGGGCGGGCCCTCGCTGTTCAGTCCAGTAGTCGACCGGCAGGTGTCCGCCTCAAGAGGAGTACCAGTCATGAACGCCCTCCATGCTCGGCCAACACTGCACGCAAGGAAGAACCACCTCCAACCGCACCTGACTGCGCCCGATTGCACCACGCCGCAATCCGTGGATTTCCGTCCTTCATCACCGGCGATTCGCCAGGCCGCGGTTGGAGACTTTCCCGTCATGCTCGCGATCTTCCGCAAGGTCCTGGTCACGGGCGATAGCTATGTCCTTGCCGCGGACACCACGGACGGAGACGCCTTCGAATACTGGTTCGCCAGGGGCATTCCCTCGTACGTGGCCGTGGACGAAGGCCGCATCGTGGGCATGTACCGGTTCATTCCGAACCAGCGCGACCGCGGTTCGCACGTGGCGAATGCGTCGTTCATGGTGGACCCCGAGGCCCGCAGCCGCGGCATCGGCTGGGCGCTGGGCATGCACTGCCTTGCCGAAGCGAAGCAAGCGGGCTTCCTGGCGATGCAGTTCAATATGGTGGTGAGCACCAACACCCGAGCCGTGGCGCTTTGGCGGAAACTGGGCTTCCTCATCGTCGGCCGGCTGCCGGGCGCCTACCGCCACGAGGATCTCGGTCTGGTGGACGCCTACGTGATGCACCGCTTTCTGTAGACTGAGTGTCCCCGGCGCCTCTTCTTGTGGGACGCGTTTGGTACGTGCCCATCACTGGGACGTTTCAAACGTGCCCCACAAGAAAGAATGTCTTCAAATCGCTGATTTTCCCGAGACGGACGACTAATAGCCCATCGAAAATTACTATTGTGCGCGATTGGGGCTTGTCGAATGTCGTCTCCGCGCGTACTATTGGGATGTCTCGTGGTTTTGCAGAGTTCGCTTGGTTGAGATGTCTCTTTCGTCATCCCCTCCAGTCTTTCCTCTCTTTTCCCACTTGGCAGTGTAGTTTTCAGCAGTCTTATGCGATGCCCCACCCGCTTGTGGGTTCGGCGGCAATTCGCATCATTTCCAGGAGGCCCATAGTGGCAAAGAAGTTGTATGTGGGGAATCTTCCCTACGGTATCAGCGGCAGTGATCTGGAGCGGATGTTCGGGGATCACGGCGCGGTCGAGTCGGCCCAGGTGATTGCGGACCGGGATACCGGACGCTCCAAGGGCTTTGGCTTTGTCGAAATGCGGAACGATCAGGAAGCGGAAGCCGCCATCCAGGCCCTCAACGGCCAGGACTTCAACGGGCGGGCTCTGACGGTCAATGAAGCGCGGCCTCGTGAAGATCGGGGCGGCGGTCGTCGTGAGTCCACCGGCTCCCGGTTCGGGAGCGGTTCCACGGGCGGCAGCAAGCGCTGGTAATTCAAATCCGAACGGCCAAGCCCCCCTTCCTACCTCGGTAGCGAAGGGGGGCTTTTGTACTGAAGCACAAACTGTCCGGACGCGACGCCGCCGATCGCCCCCTTCGGGACGTGCGGAGTTCGCCCGGGCGAACCAATCTGCCACAAAAACAATCGGCGTGGGATTGCCAGGAACACCTCGGGCGCCCGTCCCAGCGAGTAGGATAGCTGTTTTGCTGTCCGTGAGCAGCGTGCTGCCAGCATGCGCTGTGAGACCATTGTGCATGGAGTCCAACATGACCGTTTTGAGTGCCGTCCGAGGTCAGGTGACGCTGCTGGTCGGACTCATTGGGCTGGCGGCCGCCGGCTTGTCGGCCGATGGCGCCGCGGAACCGATCGCTCCTCCGCTCAAGGACGCGGCGGCCAACTCCTGGGTAAAGTTGGCGGAGGAAACCAGCGGCGGTCGCGACTGGCCCATATTCCACTTCGATCCTGCGCTAGGCCAGTTTGTGCTCAGCGGCGGCGGCCACGAAGGCCCCGTCCACTTCGACACGGAGTTTTTCGACCTCGCGGCAACAAAGTGGCGCAATGCATATCCCAAGGACGCTCCCTACAAGAATGAATCGGGGGCAACCGACGCCCCCGCAGTCGATTTCCGGGACAAGTTTGTCCTCAAGGACGATGCCAACGGCGTGATGCGGCTGCATCGCCACTTGAACCCCTATGGCAAAGAGCCCGGCACATACTTCCAGTCGGTCTACAACCGGGACAACGGCAAGATCTATGCCTATTACCAGGATGCGACGTTGGTGTTTGATCCCAAATTGCGCCAGTGGAAAGACCTTAAGGCAGAGCGATTCAGCAAATCTCCCGACTTTACCCTGGTATATGGTTCCCTGGCCTACGACCCGGTGAACAAGGAGATCCTTTCGCTTGGCGGTACGAGCGATGAGGACGGTGGCTCGCCCGGCACCTGGGCGTTCAGCATCGCCGATAGCACGTGGAAACACGTCCCGGCAGGGGCAAGCGCACTTAAAGGCTTCAGTGCCAAAGCAATGGCGATCCATCGGCAAACCGCCGCGCTCACCAACGCCATACGCAACCGCTTTCATCTGACCGAGAGTGAAGCTGAGGCCAAGAAGGACCTGTCAATGGTTGCGCCCCCACTGGCCGCCAGAGCCGACGACCTGGCAGCGACCCTTGGACTCGTTCATTTGAAGGGGGCGCAGGAGCGAATCCCGTCTCGGGCTGCCCCCGAGGTAGCCAGAGTGGGAGCCGGGTGGCGCGTCATGGCAGCTAAGCTGCGCGACCCCATCACGTTGGAACTCCTTCTGGAGGCCGCGGAGCTGACTCAGACGGCCGAACGTGCCGTGCGTGCCCTGGACGCGGAACCGTGTGGCCGTGGCATAACGCAGATGGCCACCGATTACAAGAACGGCAAGATCGTGCTCTTCGGCGGTTGCCGTCTCGACAGCTACCTGGCCGATACCTGGGTCTACGATTGCAAGACGCGCGTCTGGGAGCAACGCTATCCCAAGGTCTGTCCGGTGCCTCGCTGCGGCCATACGTTGGCCTGGCTTCCCAAGAGCGGCAAGGTCGTGCTTTATGGCAATGCCATCTTTTCAAGTCCCTATGGCATTGCCCATGGCAATCCCCGCCCGCCGCGCGATCTATGGAGTTACGACATCCAGGCCAACGAATGGAAGCTCCTCGCGCAGCCCAAGGACGGACCGATCGATGGCCCGGGTGCCGTCAATGCCGACGACACGCTTGTGGTGGTTAGCCGCGATCCCAAGAACAAGGCCCGTCGCATCACCTGGGGCATGAAGCTCGACCCAGCCGCCGCGGACGCGGGCACGGAAAAGGCTGGCGTCGCTCCGGGTAGCACGACGGTTTGCTTCAATACGCCGAGCGACTTCGACAAGGCCGCCAAACCCGATCCCGCGAGCATTGCCACGCTGATCAAGGATGCGCCGGCCAACCAGTGGACCCTATTGCCAAAAGCGCCGAAGGACCCCAACGCGCATCCTTGGGGCACCACGCCCTACGACACGAGCCGCCATCAGCTGCTGGCCTGGGGCGGCGGCCATAGCACCTGGCACTTCAACGACGTTGCCCACTTCAGTGTGCGCTCCGCGACCTGGAGCACCGGCTACGCCGACGAGTTTCCCTTCGCGGCAGCCAGCTTCAAAAGCATGTTCAATCAGACGTTCAACAACCGGCCCACCGTGCCGACGCATGTCTGGGATGCGGCCGCGTACGATCCCGTGTCCGACAAGGTCGTCTTCTGCATACGCGGGGGAACGTGGACCTACGATCCAGCGACACGGGAGTGGGACTATCCCGCGGAACCCCGGTTTGTCGGCATGCTTGACGTCTCGATGAAGAGCACGCCTCGCGGCGTCGTCCACTGGGACAACAAGGGGAAACTACATCTCTTCGACGCCAAGGCACGCGCCTGGAAGCCCCTGCCGCTGATGGGGGGCACTTTAGATGGCGCGTACGGCGATAACACGGGGATTTGCTACGATTCGAAGCGCGACGGTCTCTGGCTGGCACGCGACGGCGGTCCGATGCACCAGTACGATCTGGCCAAGGGCACCGTGACCACGATACCGGTCCAGCGCCCGGAATTCATCGTCATGCGCGAGACCGCTTACCTTCCCGAACTCGACATGATTTTGAGCGCCGGCCGAACCAAGGGGCCGAATGGAGAGCTTGGCAACCTGGCCTACGACATCGACAAGAAAAAGTGGGTTGGCATCGAGATGCCGTGCAGCGACGGCAAGCCTCGACTGAATGACAAACCCTACTCATCGATCTCGCTGGCCCTGCACTACGACGCAAAGCTGAAACTGCTGATCCTCCTGGGAAACTCGCAACAGGAAGTCATGGTCGCCCGGATCGACAAGGCCGCCGTGAAGACCTTTGAGGTGAAGCTGCAAGAGCCCAAGAAACCGTAGGCGCCGTCAAGGCGTGGACCTGGAGTTCGGCCGGCACAGCCGGCCCGACATGTGGCTTTTCTTGTAGGGCCGGCTGTGCCGGCCACACCACCAGCATTCGTGGTGGTCACGCCGATGGACTCGCTTGCGCCGGAGGGGCGGAGACCAGTGGCAACCGAACCGTGAATTCCGTTCCCGCTCCAGGCCGGCTGTCCGCGGTGATGGTGCCCTGCAGGGAAGTGACAATCGAGTGGCAGATGCTGAGCCCCAGGCCATTGCCGCTCTTGCCGGCCTCGCGCTGCCGGGTCTTGTCGCCGCGAAAGAAGCGATCGAAGATGAGCGGAAGGTCCTGCGGCGGAATGCCGACGCCACGATCGGCGACGCGGAGGACTGCCTGTCCTTCGTTCGGCCGTGCGCGAACCTCGACAGAAACACGTCCGCCCTGGGGGCTGAACTTGATCGCGTTGTCGACGAGGTTATTGACCACTTGCTGCAGGTAATGCTCGTCTCCCGGCACGAGCACCGCATCCAGGAACGGGTGCCGCAACTCGATGCCCTGCGATTCCGCGACGCCACGGAACATTTCCATCGTCCGCTTCGCCACCAGGTCCAGCCGGGCGCTGCGGCCTTGCAACGCCATTCGCTCCGCTCCGCCT
Organism: Gemmataceae bacterium; assembly: GCA_019752375.1. Taxonomy (GTDB): domain Bacteria; phylum Planctomycetota; class Planctomycetia; order Gemmatales; family Gemmataceae; genus JAIEMG01. The sequence goes on from JAIEMG010000010.1 coordinate 10,356, forward strand.
TCGGTCAGGAGCAGCAGCTGGCTGACGAGCAAGCGCAGGCCGTTGACCTGCTCCAGAGTGTCGCTGAGCAGCGATTCGTACTCCTCCGGCTTGCGGTGCCCCGCCAGCGCCACCTCGACCGAGGTGCAGATGGCCGCCAGCGGTGAGCGCAGCTCGTGGGCCGCGTCGGCGACGAAGTCGCGTGTTCGGGCCAGATAAGTAGCGATGCGGTCGAGCAGGCCATTGATCGTTTGCGACAGCTGATCGAGTTCGTCGCCCGTGCCGCGCAGAGGCAAACGCTCGTTCAGGTTGGCGGGCCGTAAGTGGGCCGTTGTGGTGATGATTTGCTTCAGCGGACGGGTGGCCCGGCCGGCAAGCCAGTAACCGCCAAGCGGCGCCAGCAGGAGGATAAGCGCCGCGGCCAGGCTCAGCATCCGCGTCAGCAGCGTGATATCCTCTTCGACCGTTTCCATCGACGCGCCGACACGGATGGTCATGGGCGCTGTTCCTGGCGACTGGACCTGGGATTGCGTCATGCGGTAGCCCTCGGCTTGCTGCGTGGCCATCCGAGTAGAAGCAAGTGTTGGCAGGCCCTCCGCGGGTGTATTTTGACTCGACCAGATGATTCGACCCTCGGCGTCGAACAGTTGCACGAACCAGCCGCGGTGCACGTGGCCCTGGGCTTTGCGTTCCATCTCCTGATACAGCACGTCCCACTGGCGAGGCGACTGTCGCAGCGCCAGGCCAATTTCCACCCCATCCTCCCGCAGTAGCTCATCGAACTCCTGCAACAGGAGGTGGCTCAACACGGCACGCACACCGACCAGTGTCGGGATCACCATGAGCAAGACGACGGCGACATTCCAGGCCATGAGCCGGAAGCGGAGCGACCGGACGGCCGCCTTAAGTGGCTCGCAGCGCATAGCCTCGCCCTCGCACGGTCTGGATCAGAGCATCGCCGCCCTGGCGTTGCAGCTTCGCGCGCAGCCGCGTGACATGGACCTCGATCACGTTGGTGGTTCCTTCCCAGTCGGCGGCCCACAGGTGCTCGCAGAGCATCTTGCGCGTCACCACCTGGCCGGCATGCCGCATGAGCAACTCCAGCAGGCTGAACTCGGTGGGAGTCAGGTCAATCTCCGCGCCGCCGCGCGTGAATCGTCGATTGGTCAGGTCGAGCACCAGGTCGCCGACCTGCAGAGCCGCGGCCGGGCGGTCCGCCGTCCGTCGGCACACGGCCTGAAGCCGCGCCAGCAACTCGGCCAGGGCGAACGGCTTGACGAGGTAATCGTCGGCCCCGGCATTGAGGCCTGCCACGCGTTCCTCGATGGTCCCCAGCGCCGTGAGCACGATGACGGGCGTGCGAATCCCATCGCCCCGCAGCTTGGCGAGCACCTGCAGCCCCGGCTCCCCCGGCAGGAGCAGGTCCAGAATGACAACGTCGAACTGCTGGGTGTGTCCCAACTCCAGGCCACGCTCACCGTCCTTCACCCAGACGCAATCGTGGCCGGCGTCGGTCAGCCCCTGCACCAGGGCCTTTCCGATCGATCCATCGTCTTCGATGACCAGGATTTCCATTGATTCGACTCACAAGTCCAAACGGTAGGGCATCGTCGGGTCGCGTGCTGGCTCGCAACTCTTGCTCCCATTGTTTTCATCCGCCGCGCGATTGGCCGGAGCGCGGCAAACAACCTTGCGAAATTGTAATCATCTATCGCTAGCGAGGCTTCCATTGCGGCTGTTATACCGGAAGTCGCTGTGCCAACACTCGAGATAACCCCGTACGTTCCCACACTCTCCAGCGGGTTGTCGACAGACTCTCCGAGCCGCGCACGATGGCGTGAGCGCCCTGCCTCAACACTCTCCCGTAGTCCCTGCGCTCGAGCGCTCGCGAGCCGACCTTCGAGGTTTTTTGGGATGAAATCGTTTGCCAAGAAGTCCACAACGGAGGTGGCCAACCGCGCCCCGTTGCGCCCGGACGGTCGGCTGCGTGTCGTCACGGAGGATGTCCAGGCCGAGGAGAAGCACCTGCGGCACGTTATCGAGCACGCGGGACACCTCTTGCCTGCCCAAGGGCCGATCACCGTCTTCATTCACCATAATACGCTTCACGCGTTCGAGGACCTGCCGTTCTTCGAGGCCGTGGAGAAAGGCGCGCAGGTGTTCGGATGCGAGCCCTATCTTTCCGAGGAACGGTATCGGGAGGAACTGGGGCGGGGGCGCGTCCGGGTCGCGGATGTTGAAGCAGTTCTGTGTGAGGACCTCGGGCCAAGGGCAAGCGAGCCGATCCTGCGATTGTGCACGCGATTGGACCTGCGTCTGGCCATGCTTCAGTATCCCCTGCGCTACGGACCAACGGAGGAATTGCTTTGGTTTGTGGCCGAAACCGATGCGCTGCGCCGCGTGCGTCGGGACGTTTCCTCAACAACACGTGGACGGTTTGTCGCGGAAACGCGTCGCTGGGTCATGCGCGACCTGCGCGGCGGCAACGAATCGGGCCGCAACGGCCACGGAACGGCAAAATCCGGCAACGAGCGCGTGGAGGCAGACCTCGCGGGGCTGCTGGAGCGATTCGGCCATGCGCACATCGAGGACTGGAACGACCGTACCTGGGAAGCCTTCGCTCTGCAATCGCTGTGGCGCGTGTGCTGCACAGGCATCAAGAGCGCGCCGGAATGTACCGCCTCGTTGCCGGCTCCGATCCGCCACGCTGACCTGCTGCGCCAGCTGACCGGGCAGCAAACGGACCTGCCCGTCCACGACCTCTTGATCTCCTTCTGTGCAGCCTATCTGGATCAGGGCGTTGCGGACTGGCCATTACCGAACCGAGAACAAGGGTTCTACCGAGCCTTTGTGTCACTCCATCGCCAGCCGCTGGGACCACCCAACGGCTGCCTGGGCGAATTGTCCGGCGAACTGGCACGGCTGGAAGACAGCCAGATCGGCCCTCTCGGATCGATTCGAGAATCGTTGTGCTTGCTGGGCGTCCCCGAAGAGGAATTACAGTCGTTCGTGTCGGCGACCCTGCTCGCCCTGCCCGGTTGGGCGGGGATGGTCCACCAGATCGAACTTCGCGGCGACCGCGTGCGCCATCCGATTCCGTCAGACAGCCTGATTGAGTTCCTGGCGATTCGCTTGATCCTGGATCGGCTGGCCGTGGCCAGCGCGGCACGGAGTTCGCTGGGCTTCCGCGGGTCGCTGTCCACCCTGCGCGATGAGTTGCGTCGGCTCATCGACGCCGCCCCTGCCGTCAGTGTCGAGCAGCGGGCGTTCCAGGTGTTCCAGCTGGCGCAAGTTTTCGGCTGGACCGCGGAAACACTGAGCCGGCTGCGCCCCGATGACTGGACTGCCCTGCTGCGGGAAATTGAAGGATTCTCGGCGATTGAGCGGCGCCGTTTCTTTCATCTGGCGTACGAGCGCCGCTTCGTGACCCGTTCCCTCGACGCGGTGGCGCTGCACGCACCGACGTGCCCGCCTCCCGATGAAATCCCCCGCTTTCAGGCGGTCTTTTGCCTCGATGACCGCGAAGAGTCGATGCGCCGCCACCTCGAGGAAGTGGCCCCGGATGTGGAGACCTTCGGAATCGCTGGCTTCTATGGAGTTGCCATCTACTATCGCGGGGCAGCCGATGCCCACTTCGTTCCGCTGTGCCCCATCGTGATTCGTCCCCAACATTGGATCACCGAGCATGTCGTCGACGGTCTGACCGAAACCCATCAACGGCGAGCCCGGGCGCGGCGTGCGTTGGGGACAGCTTCGCATCGCTTACACGTGGGCAGCCGCACGTTTGCGCTGGGAGCGCTGGTGACCGCCACTGTCGGCGTGCTTGCCACCGCGCCTCTGGTGGCGCGCATCCTCTTTCCGCGCTTGACGGCGCGGATTCGCAATCTGTTTGGGCGCCTCGTGCAGGCTCCCCCCGTCACGGAGTTGCACCTGGAGCGGAGCGACCATGTGGCGGCTGGCCCTCAGAACGGCCACGTGGGCTACAGCTTGGTCGAGATGACGGAGATTGGCGAGCGCCAGCTGCGCGATATCGGCCTGACGCAGCGCTTTGCTCGCCTGGTCTTCCTGATCGGTCACGGTTCATTGAGCCTGAACAATCCGCACAAATCGGCCTATGACTGTGGCGCGTGCGGCGGCGCGCCCGGCGCGCCCAACGGTCGCGCCTTGGCCCGGATCCTGAACGATCCGCGCATCCGGGAGCGTCTGGCCCAGCGCGGCCTGAACATTCCCGGGACAACGGTATTCATCGGTGGATTTCATAACACCTGCGACGATTCCATCGCCTTGTTCGAGACGGACCGCGTGCCGGATTCGCATCGCTCGGAGCTGGAAGCCGCCCAAAAGGACCTTGAGGAAGCTCTGAATCGAAATGCCCACGAGCGCTGTCGCCGCTTCATGTCCGCGCCGCTCACCATGTCGTTTGCTGCCGCTCGCCAGCATGTGCAGGCACGCGCCGAAGATCTCGCGCAGACTCGGCCGGAACTGGGGCACGCGACCAATGCCATCTGTTTCGTGGGGCGGCGCGAACGGACTCGCCAGCTCTTTTTCGATCGTCGCATCTTTCTGACCTCTTACGACCCGACGCACGACGACGCTCAGGGGGCCATCCTGACCCGCTTACTCCAGGCCGCGGTGCCCGTGTGTTCCGGCATCAGTCTGGAATACTACTTCTCGCACGTCGATTCGCCCGGATTCGGTTGCGGCACCAAGCTGTCGCACAACGTCACCGCACTTCTGGGCGTGATGGACGGCGCCGCCAGCGATCTGCGGACCGGGCTTCCCTGGCAAATGGTGGAGATCCACGAACCCGTGCGCTTGCTGTTCGTTCTGGAGACGACCCCCGAGGTCATCCTGGGGATCATGGAACGACACGCGGTCATCGGCAGCGTGCTGCGAAACGGTTGGGCCCTGCTGGCGGTCCTGGATCCGTACTCCCAGGCCATTCAGGTCTATCGCGACGGCCGCTTTACCTGCTACGAGCCGGAGGCGGAGGAACTGCCTCAAGCGGCTTCCTCGGTCGATTGGTATCGCGGGTGTCGCGACCATCTGGACTTTGCAGAGATTGGCCGCCGCCACGTTCGCGGACCGGCTTCATCCCGTTGAGCGAATCGAACATGCTTGACCATACGATGACCATTGCCATTCTCGGAGTGGGCGCCCTCGGCGCGCCAGTACTGCTGCTGTGCGTGCACGGCGTATCGTCGTTGCTGGAACGACCGCTCGGCGAAACCGCGACCGGCAAGGCATGTCAGGCGGTCAACGTCACCGGGCTGCTCGCGTCCCTGGGCGTCCTGTCACTCATGCTGCTCGATGGGACACGGCACGAATCGATCGCTATCGGAGAGTGGGTGTCCATCCCGCATTACCACTTTTCCGTGAAATTGATCTTCGACCGACTCTCGGTGCCCATGGCAATCCTGTCCTTCGTGTTGTGCGGCACGGTCGGGGCCTTCGCCACCCGATATATGCACCGCGAGCGCGGTTACAACCGGTTCTTCGTCCTCTACGCCTTGTTCGTCGTCGGCATGGTGCTGACTTCGCTGGCCGGCACGATCGAGACCCTGTTCGCCGGCTGGGAGCTGGTCGGTCTGTCGTCGGCACTGCTGGTCGCATTCTTCCAGGAGCGCCCTGCACCCGCTCGTAACGGGTTGCGAGTCTGGGTTGTCTACCGCGTATCCGATGCGGCCTTGCTGCTGGCCGCGGTGGTGCTTCACCACCTGAGCGGTGAAGGCGACTTCGATCAGCTCATGGGAGCTGGGCCGTGGCCGGACGGCGAGGCGGCAGTATCGGGACTGCCGGCGCTGATCGTGGGCCTATTGCTCCTGGTCGCCGCGGCAGGCAAATCGGCGCTGGTGCCGTTTTCCGGATGGCTGCCGCGAGCGATGGAAGGGCCGACGCCGTCGAGTGCGGTTTTCTACGGTGCCTTGTCCGTTCATCTGGGGGCGTATCTCCTGCTGCGCGTCAGCGCGATCCTGGATACGTCGCCCTGGCTGGCTGCCGCCGTCGTCGTCCTGGGGGTGGCCACCGCGTTCTACGCGTACCTGGTCGGCAGTGTGCAGACCGACATCAAGTCCGCGCTGTCCTTTGCCTCGCTGGTGCAGGTGGGCTTGATCGTCGCGGAAATTGGTATTGGCTTCAGGTATCTCGCTCTGATCCACCTGCTGGGCCACGCCTGCTTGCGGACGCTGCAGTTCATCCGGGCTCCCACGCTGCTGCACGACTATCACCAGCTCGAGAACGCCATCGGGCACCATCTGCCGCGCTCCGGTGGGCCGCTCGGTCTGGCTCCGGGCCCCCTGCGCACCTGGCTTTACCGGTTTGCACTCGAGCGCGGCTACCTCGATTCGCTGCTGGCGGAGTACGTGGTCCTTCCCTTTGTCCGGCTCTTCATCTGGTGCGACGCGATGGAGCGCCGCTGGACCGACCTGCTGACCGGCCGAGCGCCGCAACCGGTCAAGCAACCCACGGCAATGATGGAAGACGTGGCATGAGTGTTGTTCCCCTGCCCGTGCCCTGGATGGAAGCCGCCATCGTGCTGGCGCTGGTCGGCGCCCTCACCGTGAGCCGCTTCCGTGACCCGCTGCGCGCCTATCGTTGGGGCCTGGCATTCACGGGCATCGCCTTTATTTGCACGCTGCTGGCTTGCCTGGGGTTCTACCTGTGCCGACTCGAAGGCGTGGAACTGGAGGGTGGGCTTCAAGTCCGCATCTGGGGCGAGCTCATCTTCGGGATCGACGAGCTGAATGCCCCGCTCTTGGCGGTGGTTGGGCTGCTGCACTTTCTGACTGCCCTCGCCACGGGGCGAACCAAGATGCGGAGATTCTCGATCAGCTGGTCCCTCGCATCCGAAGCGATTCGCCTGGCCACGTTCGCCTGCACGGCGCCGTGGGTGCTCATCGTCCTGCTGACGGCGTGCACGATCCCGCCGTACCTGGAACTGCGCAACCGGAACAAGCCGACGCAGGTGTATGCGCTGCACATGGGACTGTTCGTGGTGCTGCTCGTTGGCGGCTGGGCGCTGGTGGAAAGTCAAATGGTTTCGCCGTTGCTGGCGGCTCCGCTGGTAGCTGCCATCCTGATCCGGTGTGGCACCGCGCCGGCGCATTGCTGGGTCACCGACTGGTTCGAGAACGCATCGTTCGGCAATGCCCTGTTGTTCGTGATGCCTTTGTCCGGGGTGTACGCCGCCATCCGGCTTGTCCTGCCGGTTGCTCCCGACTGGATGCTGCAATGGATCGGCATCGCATCGCTGGTCACTGCTGTCTATGCATCGGGAATGGCGGTCGTTCAAAGAGCTTGCCGACGGTTTTTTGCCTACCTGTTCATCAGCCACGCCTCGCTTGTGCTGGTGGGCCTGGAGCTGCACACGGCGATCAGTCTGACGGGGGCGCTGGCGTTGTGGATATCCGTGGCGCTGGCGCTGTCGGGCTTTGGCCTGACCTTGCGGGCGCTGGAAGCACGGTTCGGCCGCCTGACCCTGACGAGCTATCACGGGCTCTACGAGAGCTCGCCCGCGCTGGCGGTGTGCTTTCTGATCACCGGCCTGACCTGCGTGGGATTTCCCGGCACGCTCGGTTTCGTGGCGGCCGAGCTGGTCGTGGACGGAGCCGTCGCCGCCCGCCCCATGGTGGGCGTCGCGCTCGTCCTGGTCGGTGCGCTGAACGGCATCGCCGCGGTGCGCGCCTACTTCTATCTGTTCACCGGCAGCCGTCATGCATCGACGGTGTCGCTGGAGATCGGCATGCGCGAGCGACTGGCCGTGCTGACCTTGGCGGCGCTGCTGCTGGGTGGCGGCATGATCCCGCAGCCAGGCGTCGCCTCTCGCTATCGGGCCGCGATTCAGATCCTCCAGGAACGCGAAGCCAGGCTGCCGCCGACGGACGCCGACGAAGCCGTCGTGGAGCATGCCGGCAAATGATCGGTGGGCGAGGGGGTTCGCGACCGTCACGAATGATGATCGGTTGATCGGTTTTTGCCTCCCATGAGAGTTTCCCCATATGAATGAAGCCAATCACCGGACCGAGACCCCGCGCGGCGATCTCCGTGGACTTGGGAAGTACCTGCGCTACGACCTCTTGTCGGGGTTCCTGGTTTTTCTGATCGCGTTGCCTTTGTGCCTGGGCATCGCCTCGGCGTGCGGATATCCGCCGATTGCAGGCATCTTCACCGCGATCGTCGGCAGCGTGGTCGCCACGATCGTCAGCAACTCGGAACTGACGATCAAGGGACCCGCTGCCGGCTTGATTGTCATCGCCATCGGCTGCATTCAGGAATTCGGCGGCAATGGGATCGGCGGCGGGTGGAGCGACATCGACCAGCAGGCCTATCGGATGGCCTTGGGGGTGGGCGTGGCCGCCGGGTTGCTGCAGATCGTGTTCGGGCTGTTGCGCACTGGAATCCTGGGCGAGTTCTTTCCGACGTCCGCCGTCCACGGCATGCTGGCGGCCATTGGCGTCATCATCATCGCCAAGCAGGTTCCCATTGCGCTCGGCGTCGGCAACAAGGGCGAACCGCTTCATCTGCTGCTCTCCATTCCCGAGAAGTTTCAGCACATGAATCCGGAGATCGCGCTTATTGGCGCTATTAGCCTGCTGATCCTGTTTGGCTTTCCGCTGATCCGCAATCGCTACGTTCGAATGATCCCAGCCCCGATGGCCGTCGTGTTGGTCGCGGTCCCGCTGGGCATCTACTTCGACCTGACGCACGAGCACACCTACTCGTTTGGCGGCCACAGCCATCACATGGGTGAGGAGTACCTGGTTCCCGTCCCCGACAACATGTTCAATGCCATCACGCTTCCCGATTTCTCCTGTTTGAGCGAAGCACGGGCATGGAAGTGGGTCCTCATGTTCGCTCTCATCGGCAGCCTGGAATCCCTGTTGAGCGCCAAGGCGATCGACAACATCGACCCGTGGCGGCGGCGGACCAATTTCGATCGCGACTTGCTGGCCGTCGGCATCGGCAACACCATCGCATCGGCCATTGGCGGCCTGCCGATGATCTCCGAGATCGTGCGCAGCAAGGCGAACATCGACAATGGCGCCCGTACTCGCTTTGCCGACCTGTTCCACGGCCTGTTCCTGTTGCTGTTCGTGGCGTCGGTCCCCTGGCTGATCCACCGCATCCCGCTGGCGGCCCTGGGCGCCATGCTGGTCTACACCGGCTTCCGCCTGGCCTCGCCGCGCGAGTTCTTCAACGTGTACCGGGTCGGCCGCGAGCAGTTGCTGATCTTCACCTCCACCGTAATTGCCGTCCTGGCAACCGATCTGCTCATCGGCATCGGCATCGGCATCGCCGTCGAAGTCCTCACGCATCTGCTCAACGGCGCGCCGATCTGGTCGCTGTTCCGCCCGCAGATAGTGGAAGAATTGAACGGTCGAACTCGGGTGATCAAGGTGAAGCAGTCTGCGGTCTTCAGCAGCTGGATTTCGCTGCGCAGACGGCTCATGGCGCTGGCCCACGACACCGAAACCACCAGCGATGTGGTCCTCGACTTGTCCGAAACCAAGCTCGTGGACCACACGGTGATGGAAAAGCTGCACGAAGTTCAGGAAGAGTACGAACGGCTGCACCGCACGCTGATCATCACGGGGTTGGAAGGCCACCGCAAGCTCTCCGCCCATCCGCACGCCACGCGGGTGCGGACGCCGTTCTCCTTCCAAAACCAACAGGTCCTGGTCGGCTTGACGCTCACCGCGCGGGACGCGGACCTGATCCGGTACGTCGCCCGGCTGGCGAACCTCGGAATCATCAAGAAGGTGACCTTTGCGCACGTCGGTGCGGAGCAAAACGGTCGGGCGAATGGCGAGATGTCGGCAAGCCGGCGCGCCGTACTGGCCGCGGCGGTCGCGGAGCATTTCGTCGGGGTGCCCGCCGGTGTGGAGGTTCGTGAAGCGATCGTCACCGGGCCGGTCCTCGACGGGTTGCTGGAGCTGGCGGCGGAGTTTCAGGCGGACACCATCCTGATCGGACTGGCAACCCAGCTGGGACGGCGGGCGCTGGCGCGGCGGCTCGCGATGAAAGCGCCCTGCTGCGTTTGGATCGTGCCGGAGGGAGCGGCCCTGGATCCGCGCAAGCTGTTGGTCCCGGTCGATTTCTCCGACAATGCACTGCTGGCGATGCGTGCCGCCGCCGCCCTGACATGCTCCGCGGAAGGGGCGACTTGCATGCCGGTCCATATTTTCTTCGACGAGGCGACCACGACCTACGAGGGTCGTGCCCGCGAGTTGCACCAGACGGCGCAGAAGGAGTACGAGCAATTCCTGACTCGCCTCAATTGCTCCGAGCTGGCTCTGCAACCCATCTTCGAGGAAGCCGCCAATGTCATCGGCGCGGTCCACGCCATCGCGGAGAAGCACGGCGCCGACCTGATCGTCATGGCGCCCCGCGGCCTGAGCCGGTCGGCCGAAGTGTTGCTCGGCAGCGTCACCGAAGGCACCCTGATCGAGACGCGCACCCCGATCCTGATCGTCAAGTACCGCTCCGGGTCGTCCGGACTCTCCAAGACCTTCATGCGGACATTCTTCAGCACCGCCAAGGAACCGCAAGTGCACTGAAACGTGATGTGTGGCGGCGATCGGGTGGTGCACAACGGCCAGCGCGTCGGGGCAAAGTACTGCCCGGACGCCCTGGCCGTTCTTGCACGCCCTGTGGCCGGGAGCAGCATTCAGCGCCATCGGCTCAAGACGGGAGCGGATCCTTTTCGTCGGGCTCCGGGCCGAAAAGGCGAAGCAGGACTTCGAGAAGAAGCGGTCGAAGCAACCGCCGCGCGGCGGCGCCGGTGAACGTTGATTGCAATTCTCCGCTCACTTGCTCGAACAGAAATTGCATTTGCGTCGCGTTCACTCCCGCCTGCCGGCTGGCAGCCTCGAAGCTGTCGAGGTGAGCCAGGAAATCCGGCCCGATCGCGGCCACGTACGTTTGACACAGTTCGCGAAAGACTTTGCCGACAGCATCATCGGTCGTCAAGGCACCGCGGTCCAGGCCCTGGCGGCGCCAGGCGTCGGACCGGGCCAGTGCCTCGCGCACGCTGCGCGCCAGCCCCTCGCTCGTCAGTTCCTGCTTGGTCATGTAGTCGTCCGCGCCGACGCGCAGCAACTCCGCGGCGATCTCTGGTGTCGCAGCGCCGGAGATCGCGATGATGGGCACCGTGGGATCGGTGGCGCGCAGGCGGCGCAAGCAGCTCAGGCCGTTGCCTTGCGCCAGGTGGTAATCCAGCAGGACGAATTCGTGTCGACCCGCGGTGAATTCGCGCACTGCCGCCTCCTCGCTCTCCACGCACGTGATGGCGAACTGGAACTCGTGCAGGTCCGCCAGATGGTGGGCGGCGAGCCGCTGCTGGAGCGGGTCGTCCTCGATGTGCAGGAGTTTCACGGTGCGCGGAACCATGGACGTACCTCTCAGGTCAGGCCGAAAGAGCGGACCAGGCGGCCAAACACGCTGGACTTGCTGTCCGATTTGCCGGGACTGCCCGGCGCCAGGCGTGCCGCCAGCGCCTCGATGTCGGCGAGAGCTCGCGAACCGGGCGCGCCGTCGCGAAGCAGGTGGCCCTGGTTCACTGCCGTCGCCACCGCGGGATCGTTGGCGATGGTATGGATCTGCGTGACGTGCAGCAATGCTTCCAACTCCGCGACCGAAAAGCTCTTGGCACGCGGGTCATAGCGGTTGATGACGTAGACGAATTCCCCCTGGACGGCTTTTTGCAACAGGGCCTGCCGCACCATTTGTAGCGCGCGGATCGACGGCACCTTCTGCTCGGCCGCCAGGACCGCGTACTGGGCCGCGGCCAATGCATCAAACTGAAGATCATCGTAAGTGCAGGGCACGTCCAGCACGACGACGTCCGCAAGCATTCTGAGATGGTTGACAATGCGTGAGACATTCTCCCAGGTGGCGGTCAGCGGTTTGATCTGCTGCTGGGGGCCGGCGAGGATGTCCAGGTTTTCCGCCGCCGGCGTCAGAGCCGGACGCACGGCCTCAATGTCCAGCCCTTCCAGCTGGCCGAGCAGATCGTCGCTGGTGAATCGTGGCTCGACGTTGAGATACGTGGCCACGGCGCCCATCTTCAGGGACAGTTCCATCAGCACGCAGCGCCGCTTGCGGCGATGGCCAATCTCGCGTGCGAGGTTCAAGGCAAGCACGGTCGCTCCGCAGCCGCCGGTCACCCCCGAGACCGCGATGACGGGCGCTTCCCGGACGGTATGGCCGTACTGACGCGCGATCCAGTTCAGCGCGATGGTCAGGTCGTCGCCGGCCAGCGGCAGCGAGACGACGAAAGCCGCGCCACTGCGCATGGCGCTGCTGAACAACCGGATGTCGCTGTTCTCGTCGCGGAGCCCAAGGATTGGCTGGTCTCCCAGGGCCGTATACAGGCGCTTGAGGTTTTGAAGGTCCGCGTCTGACCGGAGGTAGACAATGAAGAGCCGCTTGTCTTGGGCGTCGGTATTCAGACTCTGCTGGAGGGCGACGGCCAGGTCGCCGTACTCCGTCTCCACCACGGCCAGACGGTTCGAAAGCACCTGCCGCACATCGACACGCACCCGGTCAAGGCAGCCGATCAGGATGACTTTGAGCGGATACATAGGCGGTCCCACACGACACGACGGTCAATCGCCAGTCCAAACGCAATGCGGCATTTGCATGATAGACAGCCGATGGACGGCTTCAAGCGATTTTCGCGAGCATGACCATCTCCCCCTGCCGGATTTGAAGTGGCGTCACAAGTTTGTGAGGGCGGCTGGAAGCCGCTCCACCGCCGTGCCGATTGTACGGGTTAGCGCACTCCGGAGCTCTTCAGTGATCGGCGGTCCGTGCGGCCCACGGAGAAAAGCGTTGTCAGCGTCCTTCCAAGCGACTAGGCTCCACCTGAGGATGGCGATTCCCCGTCCACAGTCGGGAAGGCCCTTGCCGCGACTCCCTATAAATGGGGGACGCATTCTGACCCGATTCACGAACCATGCAATCGACTTCTATGTCCCACGGTACTGGGACGGACAAGAAGCTCCCAGGGCCGCTGGAAGTCCTGATCTTCGAGGTCGGCGGACAGCACTACGGCCTCGTCTCGTCCGTGGTCCAGGAATTGGTTCGCGTCGTCGCCATCACACCGCTTCCGCAGAGCTCAGCAATGGTCGAGGGCGTCATCAACCTGCGTGGGTCAACCGTGCCCGTTGTGAACGTCTTTACACATCTGGGGCTGCCGACATCTTCTCCGACGCTTTCGGACGTGTTGGTCGTCGTGCGTATGGCTGAACACCGGATGGCCCTGAGGGTGGAACGGGTGCTCGAACTGTCGCGCCTGACCGAAATCGAGGAGATTGGCAACGCGCTCCCTGGGTGCAATGCCCCGGGTTGGGTTGCTCGGCGGACGCATGGCTTCGTCCTGATCCTCGATTTCGAGTCGTTGCTGACTCGGTTCGTTGGTAGTGCCCCGTCGGTGGGAGGCGAGCGGTGAGCTGGTCTCGACCTGAGTACGAAGCGCTCGCCCGCCTGGTCAGCCAGCGCACGGGCCTTCGTTTCCCTTCGGAGCGGCGTGATGGAGCCGAATCCGGCATGCGTCGCGCCATGGGTGGTGCCACACCCGCCAGCTTTTACGCGGCGGCAGAGCGCGGTGGCGAGGCATTCGACGCATTGATCGACGAACTGACGATCGGCGAGACCTACTTCTTCCGCGAGCCCGAGCAGTTCGCCGCGCTGTCGCGCGTCGTGCTGCCGGAAATCCGCCAACGCAAAGGCCCCGCTCAGTCGATTCGCGTCTGGAGTGCGGCGTGCGCGACCGGCGAGGAAGCATACTCCCTGGCGATGCTGCTGGAAGAGGAAGGCTTGGCCGATCGGGCCGAAGTCCTCGGTACGGACCTCTCTCCCGCTGCTCTGGAGCGCGCCCGTGCAGCCGATGGCTACCGCGGCTGGTCGCTGCGCGGGGAGGGCGCCATCCGTGCGCGCCGCTACCTCGTTGCCCACGGCAGCCGGCTGGTGCTGGACGAGCGAATTCGCCGCCGCGTGATCTTTCGGCCGTTGAACTTGACGAGCGACGCCTATCCATCAGCATCGACGGGCACGACCGGTCTGGACCTCATCCTGTGCCGCAACGTCCTGATTTACTTCGATACGGCGACGACGCGCAACGTCGCGCGACGCCTGTTGGCTTGCCTGGCGCCGGGCGGTTGGCTGGTAACTGGCTCGTGCGATCCCCAACTCGCTGCACATGCCCCGTTCGAGACCGTGCTTACCGACGCCGGACTCTTTTATCGAAAGGAGGGCGGCGCACCGGTTGAAGGGCTTCAACCGCGATTTCGACCGGCGCCTGCAGCGCCGCAGTTGCCGGCGTCGGAGTCGCTCGCGGAATCGCGTTTGCCGGTCATGCGTGAGTTACCGGCGGATGTGCTGGTCGCCATACCCGACCCGTCCGACGCGGTCGGACGCATTCGAGCATTGGCAAACGTGGACCTGGCTGAAGCAGAGCATGCCTGCACGGCAGCACTCGCACAGCAGCCACTGGCGGCGGAGTTGCATTACCTGCATGCCGTCCTGTTGCTGGGCCGCGGCGACAAGGGGGCGGCCATCCATGCCCTGCGGCGAGTGACCTTTCTCGATCCGTCGCTGGCGGTCGCCTTCCTGACTTTGGGCACGGCACTGGAGTACCGCGGCGACCGCGCCGGGGCACGACGGGCGTACCGCAACGCCAGCCGACTTGCAGCGGCGCAGCCACCGGACGAACCGGCGCCCCTCGGAGATGGCGAGACGGCGGCCGACGTCGTCTGTGCCTGTGAGAGACGCCTTGCATCACTGGGCGGCGATGGGGAACACGGATGAACACGCCCGATCAACGAGACGGCCACGTGGACTGGGCAGGCATTCACGCTCGGATCGAGCAATCCGTTGCGTCCGCGGCGGAGGCCCTCCATCCTTCGCCTGCGCGGGCCTGCGCCATCATGGAAGAACGCGCCCGACTGCTGGCGCGCGTCCCCGAAGTTGCGACCGCTGCGGGTCAGACGCTCGAACTGGTCTGCATTGCCCTTGCCGACGAGCGCTATGCCGTCGGCCTTTCGTTTGCTCAAGAGGTTGTCCGCTTTCGCGAGCCCACGATCGTCCCCGGCATGCCGGCACACCTGGTGGGCCTTGTGAACTTTCGCGGCGAACTGCTTCCCGTGGTGGATCTGCGGCCGCTGCTGGGACTGCCGACCCCATCGGCCACCGACCAGACCCGAGTCATTGTGCTCGGCAGCCAGAGGGCGGAACTCGGACTGCTGGCCGATCGGGCCTTCGCGGTGGGCCGCGTCCGCGCCAGCGAGTTGTTCGAGCCCTCCGGACGAGAACACCGGGGGATTCGTGGCGTGACAGCCGATGGTCTCGTGGTGCTCGACGGCGCAACACTGTTGGCCGACGACCGCTTTTTCTTCGGTCGCGATGGGGAGGGCGGTGCCGGATGAATGGAACGGAACGAAAGCCCGCACCACGATGGACGCTTGGACAGAAGATCATTGCCGGCTTCATGGTGCCGCTCGTCATCTTGCTGCTCATCGGCGTCCTGTGCTACCGCAGCACCGATCGACTCGTGGATGCATCGGAAATGCGAACCCACACCCACCAGGTCCTGCGCCGGCTCGATGAGGTGCAGACGGCCCTCTCCGACGCCCAACGCGGCGCTCGCGGCTACGTGCTGACGGAACAGGAAGCCTACCTCGAACCATATCACGACGCTTCCCGGGTGTTGCCGGGCGTCATCGCGGACATCGAGCGGCTGACCAGCGACAATGCCCGTCAGCAGCAGCGCCTGACGGAGTTGAAGCCGTTGATTCGTTCCCACCTAGACGAACAAGGCAGGATCGTCGCGGCGCAGAAGAGCGACGGGAACAAGGCCGCGGTTCAGGAGGTGCGCAGTGGACGGGGCAAGGCGGCCATGGATCGCGTCCGTGCCGTGATCCAGGAAATGGAGGCAGAAGAGGAGCGGCTGCTCAAGACTCGCGAAGCGGTGGCCGAAGCGGCCACGCGGACCGCATGGGTGACCATCATGGGTGGAACTGGAGCAGGGGCGGTGTTCATTCTGGTCGCTGCCTTTGCTCTCACGCGTGCCGTGACTCGTCCCGTTCGCGAGACCATCCAGCATCTCAGCACCGTCAGCACCGAACTGCTGGCGGCCACGGCACAGCAGGCCGCCGGCACCCAGGAGCAGGCCGCAGCCGTCGCCGAGACCGCCACCACCGTGGACGAGGTCGTCCAGACGGCCGACCAAACCGCCCAGCGTGCCAAAGGCGTGGGCGAAGCCATCCAGAGAACCCACGAAATCGGGCAGGCCGGGCGTAAAAGCGTCGAGGAGTCCATTTCGGCCCTCAACGCGGTGCAGCAGTGGATGGGGACCACGGCCGAGAACATCCTTGCCCTTGCCGAGCAGGCCCAGGCCATCGGCGAAATCATCGCCACCGTCAATGACATCGCCGAGCAAACCAATCTGCTCGCCCTCAACGCCGCCATCGAGGCGTCGCGCGCGGGCGAGCACGGCCTGGGGTTCTCCGTCGTGGCCGGCGAAGTCAAGGTGCTCGCCGATCAGTCGAAGAAGGCGACCGCACAGGTCCGACAGATCCTCGGCCAGATCCAGAAGGCGACCAACACGGCAGTGCTGTCGACCGAGGAGGTCAGCAAGGGGGTCGCCGCCGCCAATCGGGTCGCCGTCCAGTCCGGCGAGACAATCCGCGTCCTGACCGACACGCTCGCCGAAGCGGCCCAAGCGTCGATTCACATCGTCGCTTCGGCGGGCCAGCAGTCGGTGGGCACGGCACAGATTCACCAGGCCATGCGGAACATCGACACGGTCGCCAAGCAGAGCCTTGCCGCTGTTCGGCAGACCGAGCAGGCGGCGCAAAACCTGAATGAATTGAGCAGCAGCCTGGTCCAACTGATCGGCAACTAAGGCACTTGCATGAACCAGGAAGCCCTGATCAAGCGACTGATGGCCACGTTCATCGAGGAACTCGATGAGCACGTGCGCGATTTGAATCGGGTACTGCTCGAGCACGAGAAGAGCGGAGACGCCGGACGCGACGAGCGCCTGCGCGCCTTGTTCCGCACCGCCCACAGCCTCAAGGGAGCGGCACGTTCGGTCAACCTGGAAGTCATCGAGACTGCCTGTCACCAGATGGAGGATGTCCTCGCCGCGGCACGCGACCGGCGGCAGGACCTCGATGCCGGTCGCTTCGCCTTGCTGTTTGCCGCTGCCGACGCCCTCGAAGAGGCGGCCATGCGACTGCGCGAAGAGCACGACCTGCACGGCTCTCGACTGGAGGGACTGCTCCCTCGTCTGGAAGAGGCCGCCGATCAGGCGACGCAAGCCGCGGCACCGCGGCCCGACCCGGTGAGCCGGGAGCGTGCGCGACCGGAGTTCTCCGAAACTGCAAGCACTTCGGTAAGCATCAGTGAGCCCGTAAATATCAAGACTCGAGTCGTTGACGCTCCCGGCTCGCCGGTGCCGGAATTGCCCGCGAAACGTGCGGAACCGGCGCAGGTTCGCGTCGCGGCCGACAAGCTCGATACGCTGCTGGCGCGGACCGGCGAGTTGCTCGTCGGCCGGCGCCGATTGCAGAGCAGGACACAGGAACTCGTAGCCCTGCGCGATGCGGTTGGCCGCTGGCGTGCCGAATGGCGGCGCCCGACACGGACGGGGCAGGCATCCGTTTCGAACCGGCTCGTGGAAGAGTTCACCCGGCTGGAGCGCGACCTCGAACGCCTTGCGGTGGGGCTTCAGGCGGATACACGGCAACTGGAGCAGGCCGCCGGCGCGTTGGATGGCGAAATCTATCGCGCTCGCATGTTGCCGTTTGCCGAAGCCTGTCAGGGACTGGACCGCCTGGTCCGCGACCTGGTCCAGGTGGCCGGCAAGCGCGTGGCCCTGATCATCGAAGGCAGTGCCGTCGAACTGGACCGATCGATCCTCGACGGACTCAAGGACCCGCTCCGCCACCTGGTGCGGAACGCCATTGACCACGGCATCGAAGCGGCCGAACAGCGCCAGACATCCGGAAAGCCTCTCGATGCGCGGCTGACCGTGGCCGCGGCGCTTCGTGGCAACCGTGTCGAGGTGACGGTCGCCGATGACGGTCGTGGGCTGGACCTGGCCGCCCTTCGCAAGCAGGCACGCGAGCGAGGGCTTCCCGAGATTGTGGACGATCGCGAGGCCGCCGATCTGGTCTTTCTGCCGGGACTATCCACGGCGCCTGCCATCACCGACGTCTCCGGTCGCGGCGTCGGCATGGACGCGGTCAAGAATCGCATCGAAGCACTGCACGGCAGCGTGGACGTGGAGTTCACTCCCGGCCAGGGCACTCGTTTTCGACTGTCGCTGCCGCTGACGCTCAGCAAGCTGCGCGTGTTGATGATCGCGGCCGGCGGCCAGACGTTCGCCTTCCCCAGTGCCGGCGTGCAAAGGCTTTTGCGCGTTGACCTGACAGCGGTATGGTCCGCGGGCGGCCGTGCCATGCTCTCCGTCGCCGGCGTACCACTGCCCGTGGCCGACCTCGCTGCGACAGTCAGCCTGGCAGGGAGGGAACGGGCCGCCACCGGTATGGTGCCCGGATTCATCGCGATTGCCGGTGAACGGCGTGTCGTTTTCCTGGCCGACGAATTCTCCGCCGAGCAAGAGGTGGTGGTGAAAGGCCTGGGCGCCCGATTCCGCCAAGTGCCGCACGTGTCCGGCGCGACGATCCTGCCGTCGGGCCAGATTGCACTGGTGCTGAATGCCTCGGCACTCGCCCGCAGCGCCTTGACGCGAGTGCCGGCCCATGGCGCGCCAGCGCTGCGTCCCCAAGAGGCTCCGAAGAAAAAACGAATCCTGATTGCCGAAGATTCGGTAACGACGCGGACGTTGCAGAAGACGATCCTGGAGTCGGCGGGCTACGAGGTGCTTGCCGCGCCCGACGGTGCGGCTGCCTGGGAAATCCTGCAACAACAGGGTGCCGACCTGCTGGTCAGCGACGTGGACATGCCTCGGATGGATGGCTTCGCGCTGACGCAATCGGTCCGGGATTCGGAGCGCTTCGCCGAGCTGCCGGTGATCTTGATGACGTCGCGCGCGTCGGAGCAGGACCGTCAGCGCGGTGTCGAGGTGGCAGCCGACGCTTATGTCGTCAAGAGTGGTTTTGACCAAGCCGAGCTGTTGGCAACCATGGCCCGGCTCTTGTAGTCCCGTGCGCTGCGTTTCGTGAAAGGATCCGCGCAGTGACTGTAGCCGCAGGCTTCATTCAGCATGCGGAAGGATGTCTCTGGTGTGGGACGTTCACTCCGCAGGCTGAAGCCTGCGGCTACAGACGGTTCCCGTGAATCGTACTTCCAATCGAGTGCTGCGGTAGCAGGCGGTTTCATGATCCGTGTCCTTGTGACCGAAGATTCCGCCACCAGCCGGGCCTTGCTGGTCGAGATCCTGCGCGGCGCTGCCGGCATCGAGGTCGTCGGCGAGGCGCGCGACGGCGTCGAGGCCGTTCAGTTGACCCAGAAGCTGCGTCCGGACGTGGTAACCATGGACGTGCGCATGCCGCGCCTGGATGGCCTGGCTGCCACCAAGGAAATCATGATCACCGCTCCGACGCCGGTGGTCATCGTCACCGCCACCCGCACCGACCAGGACGTGGCGCTGGCGATGAACGCGCTCCAAGCGGGCGCGGTGGCGTTGCTCGAAAAGCCAATGGGGCCGCTCGCTCCGGGGTTTGCCCAGGCCGTGCAGAAGCTGGTTTCAACCGTGCAAGCCATGGCGCAGGTCAAGGTCGTGCGCCACCACCGACCGCGCGAAGGCCCAACCGTCGAACCGACCGCACCGCTGCAGCGGCGGGCAATCGGAGGCCGGATCATTGCCATCGCCACGTCCACCGGCGGCCCGGCGGCCCTTCAAACAGTGCTCGGCCAGTTGCCCGCCGACTTCCGGGTGCCCATCCTGGTCGTGCAGCACATTAGCCGCGACTTCACGCCGGGCCTGGTGGCATGGCTGCGGACGGTCACGCGGCTGAATGTCAAGGTGGCCGAGCGGAGCGAATCGCTTCGAGCAAATGTTGTCTACCTGGCGCCTGACGACCACCACCTGGGAGTCGCTGACACGGCCAGGGTGGAGCTGTCGAACGCTCCGGCAATCGGCGGATTTCGACCGTCGGCCAATTTCCTGTTCGAGTCGGTGGCGCGAGTGTTCGGCGCTGCAACGGTGGCAGTGATCCTGACCGGCATGGGGGAGGATGGCGTGGACGGCCTGCGCGGCGTCCACCGCGCTGGCGGGCACGTCATCGCTCAGGACGAGAAGACGAGTGTCATCTTCGGCATGCCTCGGGCGGCCATCCTGGCGGGGCTGGCCCATCAGGTTTTGCCGCTCGAAGCTGTGGCGGCGCGGCTGCAAGAGCTGGTCGGATGAAGGGGACGCAATCATGACACGCGTGCTCATTGTCGAGGACAGTCCGACCCAGGCCAAGCAGCTGACCCTGATCCTGGAGGCTGCCGGCTTCACCTGCGAGACCGCACCCAGCGCCGAAGTCGCCTTCGGGCGCCTGGACAGCGGGCGTTTCGATCTTGTGCTGAGCGACTTGCTCCTGCCCGGCGACAGCGGCTTTGACCTGTGCCGCAAGATCAAGGCGTCGCCCGCCCACCGGCATACGCTGTTGGTCGTGCTGACCAGCCAGGCGGACCCGGTAAACGTGCTGCGCGGGCTGCAGGCCGGCGCGGATGGCTTCATGACCAAGGACCGCCAGCCTGGCGAAATCGTCGGCCGGCTCCGCCGCGTTCTGACCCGGGGCTACCGGCCGACGAGCGGTCCCGTCGAAACCAGCCGCGTCTCGTTCCTCGGGCAGGAATTCGACCTGGGCTGCAGCCGTGATGCGCTGCTCAATGTCCTGGTCGCCGCCTTTGAGGACGTCGTCTACCTGAATGAGCGACACAAGGAGGAAATTGTTCAGCGCCGTCGCGCCGAGCAATCCCTGCGGGAGAACGCACGACGTTACCGCTCGGTCGTGGTCGCCACGTCCCAGATCATCTGGACGGCCAACGCCGACGGCAGCGCCGGGGCCGAAAACCCGACGTGGACCGCGTACACCGGCCAGACCACGGAGCAGTTGAGCGGTCGCGGCTGGCTGGAAGCGATTCACCCGGACGATCGCGCCGGAGTGGCCGCTCTCTGGGAGCAGTCCGTGGCGGCGACGCGGGTCTTCGAGGCCGTGTACCGCATTCGCCGTCACGACGGCGTCTATCGCTACTTCCTCGGTCGCGGCGTTCCCGTCGTGGAAGGGGACGACTGGACCGCCCACTACTGGCAGAGCCCTCAGTTCGCCATTGGCGGCGCGCCGCTCATCCCGGCCGGCAGCCGCGTCCGCGAGTGGGTCGGCACCTGCACGGACATTTCCGAGCGCAAGCGGGCCGAGGAAGAAGCCCAGAAGGCGCGTGCGGTCGCCGAGGCGGCCAATCGCGCCAAGAGCGAATTTCTGGCCAACATGAGCCACGAGATCCGCACCCCGCTCAATGGCATCCTTGGCATGACCGAGTTGCTGCTGGACAGCGAATTGACGCCGGAACAGTCCGAATCGCTGGACATGGTGAAGAGTTCCGCCGACGCCCTGCTGGCGGTCATCAACGACATCCTCGACTTCTCCAAGGTGGAAGCCGGCAAGCTCGATCTCGAGCGCGTGGACTTCGAACTGAGCGAGGTCGTCGGCGACACGATGAAGTCGTTGGCCCTGCGAGCGCACGGCAAAGGGCTGGAGCTGGCCTTCGACATCGCAACCGGCGGCCCGCCATTCCTGGTCGGCGACCCCGGTCGGCTCCGGCAGGTCATTGTCAACCTCGTCGGCAATGCCATCAAGTTCACCGAGAAGGGCGAGGTCGTCGTGGAGGTGCACACGGAATCGTTGACGGCCGACCAGGCCCTGCTGCACTTTGCCGTACGCGACACGGGCATCGGCATTCCTCCGGAGAAGCACCAGTCGGTCTTTCGCCCCTTCGAGCAGGCCGATTCCTCCACCACGCGGCGGTTTGGCGGCACCGGCCTGGGTTTGACGATCTCGGCCCGCCTGGTGGAACTGATGGGCGGCCGCATTTGGGTCGAGAGCGAAGTCGGTCGCGGCAGCGCGTTTCACTTCACCGCGCGATTCGGCATCCCGGAACGACCGCCCGAGCGACCTCGCCTGCAGTTCCCAAAGCTCCACGATCTGTCGGTGCTTGTCGTGGAGGACAACGCCACTCATCGCCGCATCCTGGAGAACTTGCTGATGCACTGGGAGATGACTCCTGTGGCGGTGGAGAGCGGAGCCCAGGCCTTGAGCAAACTGGAAGCGGCGAGTACGGCCGGCAAGCCGTTCGGCCTGCTCATCACGGATGTAATGATGCCCGATATGGACGGATTCGCACTGGTGGCGGAAGTGCGCAAGCGACCGGCGTTGGCCGGCACGCCCGTCATCGTGTTGACGGCAGCCGGGCAAAAAGGGTACGCCGCGCGTTGCCAGGAGCTGGGCGTGGCGCGACTCCTGACCAAGCCCGCCAAGCAGACCGACCTGTTCGATGCCGTGGTGCGGGCGCTTCGCTTCTCCAGGATCCGCACGGCCAGCGCGGAGCATTCGGCGCCCGTTCCCGCACCGCCGTCCGGGCCGAACAACCTGCGAATCCTCCTGGCCGAAGACAATCCCGTCAACCAGCGCGTGGCGGTCCGCTTGCTGGAGAAGCAAGGCTACGACGTGCATGTCGTGGACAGCGGCACCCGCGCGCTGCAGGCGCTGGAGCGGCAGAGGTTTGACGCAGTGCTCATGGACGTACAAATGCCGGACATGGACGGATTCGAAACGACCCGGCAGATTCGAGCGCGCGAGCAGGGCACCGGACGGCACGTGCCGATCATTGCCATGACGGCCCACGCTCTGAAGGGCGACCGCGAGCGCTGCTTGCAGGAAGGAATGGACGGCTACGTCGCCAAGCCCGTGCAGGTGCAGGAGTTGTTGCGTGCCCTCAGCGCTGCACTGAGTACGCAGGCCGGAGACTCCGACGGGGTCGACGGCGCCCCGCCGCCGGCCGTGCTGGACCAGGCCGCGCTGCTGGCGAGCCTGGGCGGCGACCGGGCATTCATGCGAGAACTGGCGGACCTGTTCCTGGAGACAGGCCTGCCTCTCCTACGCAAAATCCACGCTGCCGTGGTCGACGGCGATGAAGTCCAGATCATGCGGCTGGCACACACCATCAAAGGGTCGCTGGGCTCCCTGCGAGCCAACGCCGCCTACGCCGCCGCGCTGCGCCTGGAAACGCTGACCGAGGCCGGCGATCTGGCGGCCGCCGAAGACGCGTGTCGCACGCTGGAGCTGGAGATCCAGGACTTGCGCGTGCAGCTGGAGCAACTGGCCCACGAGCCCGTGAGCTGAATCGCCGGCCGATGAATGGCCCAGGTTTGCCCGAATCGAACGGCGCCGGGGGAACGAGGAACTTGCCCGGCGCGAGCGAACTGCTTGCCCGCGTTCCGTCCCCGGTGTATCGTCAGGCAAATCTTCACTTCCCAGGGAACACCGTCATGAAACGCTTCCCCCTGCTCTGTGTCGCCGCGTTCCTGTGCCTGGGCGTCGCACTGCTCGATGCCCAGCAGTTCAAGCCGCCGGATGCCAAGGCGCCCGATGCCGAGACGCTCAAGGCCATCGCCGCCAAGATGGAAAAGCTCGACAAGGCCGGTAACCTGCTGCGCAAACAGAACGTGCCCGATGCCCTGCTGGCCGAGATCGAGATCTATCACAAGGCGGCCCAATGGATCGTTCGCCATGGCGAGTGGTACACGGCTGATACCGCCGCCTGGACGCTTGAAGCACTCGACCGCGGTCTGCTCCGTGCCAGCCAGCTTACGCAGGGCGAGTCGCCGTGGCTGCACCAGACCGGCCAGGCCGTGGTGCGAGGCTATCGCTCGCGCGTCGATGGCTCGGTGCAGCCCTATGCCATCACCGCACCGGCAGATTTCGGCAAGGATCCTCGCAAGAAATGGCGCCTCGACGTCGTGTTGCACGGGCGGGATGCCAGCATTACCGAAGTAAAGTTCCTGCACCAGCATAACGGCGACAAGGCAGCGCCGAAGGACCTGGACCACGTTCGTCTGGAAATCTTCGGCCGTACCAACAACGCCTATCGCTGGGCCGGCGAGACCGACGTGTTCGAGGCGCTGGACAGCTTCCTGGCCGTGGAGCGCGCCGCCGGCCGGCCGCAGAGCATCGACCGCAACAAGATCGTCCTGCGCGGTTTCTCCATGGGGGGCGCCGGCACCTGGCACCTCGGCCTGCACCACCCGGATCGCTGGGCGGTCATTGGCCCCGGCGCCGGCTTCACGACCACGCACGGCTACATCAAGGACCTGCCCGCCCAGCTGCCGGCGTATCAGGAAGCCACGCTGCGCATCTACGACGCCCTGGACTATGCCGAGAACGCTTTCGACGTTCCGGTGGTCGCCTACAGCGGCGAGAAGGATGCCCAGAAGGCCGCAGCCGACAACATCGAGAAAAAGTTGAAGACGCTCGGCATCTCGATGACGCACCTGATCGCTCCCGGACTGGAGCACAGCTTCCCCGCCGACTGGCAGAAAAAAGCGGAGGAGGTCTACGCCAAGTACGCAAGCAAGGGGCGGCCCGAGTATCCGCCGAAAGTGCGCTTCGTCACCTACACGCTCAAGTACCCCGCCTGCGCGTGGGTGGAAATCCTCAGCCTCGACAAGCACTACGATCGCGCGTCGGTGGACGCGGAGAAGACCGAGACGGGCTTCACCGTCAAAAGCGCCAACGTCCGCGCCCTGGGCCTGACGCTGCCGGAGCAAGTGACGCTGCCGCTGGTGGTCAGCATCGACGGCCAGGAGGTCAACGCCCGGCCGAGCATCAGCCGGGTCGGCCAGGCCGCGGTCTACCTGGAGAAACGCGACGGCAAGTGGAGCGCCGTGCTGCCGCAGAAGCTGGCGACAGACCGCGCGCGGCGACTGCAGAAGATCAACGGCTTGCAAGGCCCCATCGACGACGCCTTCATGGACGGCTTCCTGTGCGTTCGCGGCACCGGCAAGCCCTGGCACGCCGGGACCCAGAAGTACGCCGACGCGAACCTCCATCGCTTCAAGGACGAGTGGAACAAGTATCTGCGCGGCGACCTGCCGATCAAGGACGACGTCGACGTGACCGAAGACGACATCACCGCCAAGAACCTGATCTTGTTCGGCGATCCATCCTCGAACTCGCTGATCGCGCAATGCATGGATGGACTGCCGCTCAAGTGGACGAAGGAGAGCATCGCGTTCGGAGGTAAGACAGTCAGTGCCGCGGACCACGTCCCGGTGTTGATCTACCCCAGCCCGCTGAACTCCGGGCGTTACGTCGTTCTCAACAGCGGACATACGTTTCACGCCGACGCTTTCCGAGGGACGAACGCACTGCTGTATCCGCGCCTGGGCGATTACGCCATTCTCAAGCCGGCGCCGAAGGAAAAGGACCCGCTGGCGGTGGAGATCGTCGGTGCTGGGATCTTTGACGAGTTCTGGCAGGTGAAGAAGGAGTGAAGTCCGCGCGCCGTTGCCTGTGGGACAGGTTTCCAACCTGTCCGGGACTAACCAGACAGGTTGGAAACCTGTCCCACAGGCAAGTGACGCGATTTGGATCGCTCATCAGCGATCCACGTCAATGCGATTGACCAGGCCGCGCTGGCCGATCAGCGGCAGCACGGTTTCCTGGGCCAATTGTTTTAAATAGAAGCTCGATACGCTGCCGGTGAGGACGACTTCGCCGTCAGTTTCTTCGATTTGCAGCGTGCGCAGTGCGGGGATCGGGCTCTGCCGCAAGGCCTGCTCGACCGGTGTGGGCGAGAGGGATGACATGATCATGATCCGTAGCTCCTTCCACCGTTGATGCGCCCGGAACCCTTCCAATGGTTCGTCCCGTCCGTGGGTGGCGGAATCCCGGAAAGGAGCGATTGCAATGGTCGACGATGACGCGCCAGAAGCGTCCGCAGCATCCATGCCTCCAGGGAGAGGAGAGGGCCAGTCCATCAAACCCGGGGGTTATCGTAGCGCCCACGCCCGGCACTGGCAAATGAAATCCTGCTTCCCCTGGCCGATCCACTTGACGAAGTAGAACGTCAGCACGTCGGTGCCGGTGTTCTTGATGCCGTGCGGTGCGTTGGGCGCGGTGTACATGACCGATCCGGCGCCGACCTTGGCGGTCTTGCCGTCGCAAGAGATCTCGCCGGTCCCACCGGTGACGATCATGATTTCCTCTTCCGGGTGCTTGTGGATCGGGTGCGGTTCCAGGCCCGGCTTGAGGCGGAACTGGCCCACGACGACCCGGTGCAGAGGTCCCTCGACCACGCCCACGAGCCGATCCTGGAGCAGGCCACCGAGGGCCTGCGAAACCTGATTCCCGACGACGCCGACCGCATCATTCGGCTCGTCGTCCGGCGCTGCCGCCTCAACGTGCCGGAACGCGGTCCCGATCAGATCGTGGTGCATTACTGGACTCGGCACAGGAAGGCCGACCTGCGGCCCTTCTTGAAGCAGCGCGGGTTAGCTCGCCCGCATGTCGGGGTTGGTGCTACGGGACCGAAAGCAGGGAGTCATTACGACGCAGACCGGCGACGACTTCCTGTTCGGCGACCGCCTCGCCCTGGTCGTTCCGCTCGACATCGGCCTGGGCAAGTGGGCGAACGGATTCGAGCGGCAGCCGGACGACTGGCAGCGGGTCCAGCGCGTGCCGCGCCGCACGGGCTGGGGAATCTTCCCCAGGGCGGCCTAGTTGAGAGTGAAGTTCAACAGCTCCAACTCACCACCAACGGCGCGAGTACCTCCCTTACACTGGTAACCCACGAACTGCCCGTGGTAAGGCCAGAGCCCGGCGCCGACGCAACGACTTGGCATTCACATAGGCGTCGGGCCTTAACGGGCAGCTGGTCATCCTTGGCGGTAGGCGTTTGCCCTCTTGCAGGAAAGTAAACAAGCGCGAGGCAAGCGACACCGGACAAAGGGATGAGGCAGCGCATCGCGGTTCCTTCTCCCAGGAGCAGTGAAGTATGAGCAGGTGACCGGGCACAGGTTATAGACTACGCAATTGCCAGCTCGTTCGGGGTAACGAGTTGGTAACGACGCGGGGTGCCACGATTTCGACTGCGCTGGTCTTTGGACGTGCTGCGTCGCGACCTGCCCTGAGGATGTCCGGTTCTTCTGAAACGACCGCCTTTCGTATCTGGTTCGACGCGACTTGCCTTGCTCCGGAAATCAGTTAGACTGACGACTGTCGACAGATGTCAGTATCCAGCCTTGCGAGATTCACCATGCCGATCCTGCAGCGGCCTCCTGACCCTTCGGTCCCCCTGAGCAGGCTCACCCTGGCCGACCAGGTCCGTGACCGCATCCGCGAGGCGGTCATCCGCGGCGATTTGCCGCAGGGCACGCCCGTGAGCGAGCCAGCCCTCGCCCAACGGTTCGGCGTCAGCCGGGCCCCTATCCGCGAAGCCCTGATCGCCCTGGAACGCGAAGGACTGGTAACTTTTGACGACCGCGGCCGGACCCGGATCATCGAATTGACCCCAAAGCTGTTCGAGGAACTGGTGACCGTCCGCGTTGCCCTGGAGGGGGCCGCGGCCCGGCTGGCTGCGACGCGGGGGGATGCCTGTCTCAAGGCCGAACTGACGGAAAACGTGGGGCTGCAGGCCATCGCGGCTACCTATCGCCAACTGACCCGGCTGGACGTGGCATTTCACGAGACGTTCATCCGGGCGGCCGGCAATGACCGGTTGCTCGCAGCCTGGTTGACCGTGCGGTCGGTGTTGGAATTCTGGCTAACTGCCGCGTTCCGCGACGCGGACCTCGCCGTCGAGCCCCGAGAGCTGGCGGTGAGGTCTCATCAGCGGCTGCTCGCGGCGATCGTATCGGGTGGTGCCGACCGGGCCGAAAAAGCAGCGGTTGCCCATATCACTGGCTGGCGTTCCTACCTGCGCTACGCACGTCCTACCCTGGAGGAGCCCAACCCGTGACCCGAATCGCACTTGCCGTCTGGCTGGCGTTGCCCGGGGCCCTGACCGCAGCTCCGCCGAATTTCGCGAAGGAAGTTGCGCCCATTCTGGAGCAGCATTGCATCCGCTGCCACCACCCCGGCAATAGGAAAGGCGAGCTGTCGCTGACCACGATGTCCGACCTGAAGGAAAGCGGCCAGGTGGTCCCGGGCAAGCCGGACGAAAGTCCGTTGCTCAAGCTGGTCACCCCGAAGGCTGGCAGCACCCGGGCGCGAATGCCGAAGGAAGGCAAGCCGCTCACCGCGGCCGAGGTGGCCGTGCTCCGCCGCTGGATCGCCGAGGGGGCGACCTGGCCCGAAGGCGCGGTTCTCCGGGAAAAGGCGAAAGCGGATGGAACCTGGTGGTCGCTGCAGCCGCTCGGCAAGGCGGAGCCACTTGCGCCCCCGGGCCTCCCCGCGGACTGGGCGAACCATGCCATCGATCGCTTTGTATTTGCCAGGCTCGCAGAAAAGGGGCTGCGGCCCAGTCCGCCGGCTGATCGCCTCACCCTGATCCGGCGCCTGACCTACGACTTGACTGGTCTGCCGCCATCGCCGTCCGAGATCGAGAAGTTCCTCCACGACAACGCACCGGACGCCTACGAGAAGCTCGTCGATCGTTTGCTGGCATCCCCTCAGTACGGCGAGCAGTGGGGCCGGCACTGGCTGGATGTCGTCCGCTTCGGAGAGAGCAACGGCTACGAGCGCAACGTGCTCATCAACAACGTCTGGCCGTTTCGCGATTATGTGATTCGCTCCTTGAACGAGGACCGGCCGTTCGACCAGCTTATCCTGGAGCACCTGGCCGGCGACGTGGTGGCAAGGGGCAAGCCGGATCGCGAAATCGGCACCGCCTTCCTGGTGTGCGGGCCCTACGACAACGTCGGCAACGGCGACCCCGCGCAGGCGGCGCTGATCCGCGCCAATCACCTCGACGAAATCATCCGGGCCACGGCCGAGAGCTTCCTGGGCCTTACCTTGGGCTGCGCCCGCTGCCACGATCATAAGTTCGACCCGATCACGCAACGGGACTACTACAGCCTGTACGCCACGTTTGCCGGCGTGCGGCACGCGGACCGCCCGATCGTCAGCAAGGACGAACGCGAAACCCAACAGGCCCAGCTGGAAAAACTCAAGAAGCAGCGCGACCAGCTTGGCAAGGAGCGCGATGACCTGCTGCAAGTCATTCGCCGACGCGATGCCCAGCCGACTGCAGCAGAGGAAGCCCGCCTGGGCGAGTTGAAAACCGAGTTGGACAAGTTGAACCAGGCGATTGCCGCCGCGCCACCACTGCCGCGCGTTTGGGCCGGCACGTTCGACGCCGACGCCGGGAAGCGGCCCTACCACCTTTTCCTGGGCGGCGATCCGCAGAAGAAAGGTGCTGCGGTTACTCCCGCGAGCCTCAGCGTCCTGGCCGGCTTGCCGTCTCGCTACGAGTTGCCGGCCACAGCCAGTGAAACCGACCGCCGCCTCGCCCTGGCCAAGTGGATTATCGGCGCCGATAACCCGCTGACGCCGCGCGTGCTGGCGAACCGCCTCTGGCACTACCACTTCGGCACCGGCATCGTCGATACCCCCAGCGACTTCGGCTGGATGGGCAGCCGCCCGAGCCACCCTGAGCTGCTCGACTGGTTGGCCCGGCAGGTCGACGTGCACGGCTGGAAGCTCAAGCCGCTGCACCGCCTGATCGTGACCTCGCAAACGTATCGACAGGCGTCAACGTGGAGCGACGCTGCAGCCAAGGCGGACGCCGACAGCCGGCTGTTGTGGCGCTTTCCGCCGCGCCGTCTGACGGGCGAGGAGGTCCGCGACACCATGCTCACCGCGGCCGCCAAGCTGGATCGGAGCAAGATGGGTGGGCCGGGCTTCCGCTTGTACCGGTACGTGGAAGACAACGTCGCCACCTACCATCCACTCGACCGGCACGGGCCGGAGACCTATCGTCGGGCGGTTTATCACCAAAACGCCCGTGCCGCCCGGGTGGATTTGCTCAGTGACTTCGATTGCCCCGACCCGGCGGCGGCCGCACCGCGCCGGGCCTCGACCACGACTCCTCTCCAAGCCCTGGCGCTCTTGAACCACCGCTTCACACACGACATGGCACAGTTCGCCAGCGCTCGCGTGGAGAAGGAAGCAGGCACCCGGTCCGCGGACCAGGTGCGTCTGGCGTTCGTGCTGGCGTACGGCCGGCCCCCCGACGCCGAGGAGCTGGAGAGGTGTGTCCCGGTCGTGGAAAAGCACGGCCTGCGCACTTTGTGGCGCGCCCTGTTGAACTCCAGCGAACTAATATACCTGCGATAACTAGGAGGGGCGGGTTTGCGAGCCTGCCCGGGAGCGAGAGTCATGTCCGAGCACTTATGGTCGATGACGCGTCGGCAGTTTCTCGGCAATTTCTACACCGGGCTTGCCGGGATCGGTCTGGCAGACCTGTTCGCCGCGGAGGACGGCTGGCAGCCGGGCCGCGGGCAGACGCACCACCCCGCCAGGGCCCGGCGCGTTCTTCAGATCTTCTGCCCGGGCGCCGCCTCGCACCTGGACCTGTGGGACCACAAGCCCGCCCTGGCAAAGCACGCCGGCAAGGCGCTGCCGGGCGAGGAGAAGCTCGTTTCGTTCCAGGGGGCCAACGGCGGGCTCTTCCCCAGCCCCTGGAAGTTCCGACCCGCCGGCCAGAGCGGCAAGATGATCTCGTCGATGCTGCCGCACATGGCCCGGCACGCCGACGACATCGCCTTCATCCACTCCATGACATCGAAGACCAACACCCACGGGCCGGGCTGCATCTTCATGAATACGGGCCATGCGGTGGAAGGCTTCCCCGCCGCGGGTGCGTGGCTCGGCCATGCCCTGGGCAGCGCCAACGAAAACCTGCCGGCCTACGTCGCCATTCCCGACATCCGCGGTGAGCCGCCCAACGGCAAGGCCAACTGGTCCAACGGCTTTTTGCCCGCCCGGCACCAGGGCATTGTCATGGCCGCGCACGAGCCGATCCGCAACCTGACGGGGCCGCGCGACCTGACCGACAAGGAGCGGGAGGCGACCGGCGGCTTGCTGGATTTTCTCAACCGCCGCCACGCCACTGTCGATCCTGGCAATTCCGAACTACAGGCTCGCATCACCGCCTATGAGCTGGCCGGCAAGATGCAGCTATCCGCTCCACAGGTCATGAACCTGGCGGGCGAAACCGCCACGACCCACAAGCTCTACGGCACCGACGACTCGAACACGCTCAAGGCCGCTTATGCCCGCAACTGCCTGCTCGCCCGCCGCCTGCTCGAACGGGGCGTGCGTTACGTGAATCTCTACTGCGCCTCGCGCGCCTCGGGAGCCGATGGCGCCCTCAACTGGGATGCCCATAAGACGCTGCAAAAGGATTACGAACGACACATCCCGATTTTTGACCAGCCGACGGCCGCCCTGCTCACCGACCTCAAACAACGTGGCCTGCTCCGGGACACGCTTGTGCTCTGGACCACCGAGTTTGGCCGGATGCCGACACAGCAGGCCGGCACGCCCGGCCGCGACCATAATCCGGACGGCTTCACGTGCTGGCTTATGGGGGCCGGTATCCAGGGCGGCACCAGCTACGGCGCCACCGACGAGTTCGGCCGCCGTGCCGTCGACAAGGTCACGACGGTGTGGGACCTGCACGCGACCGTGCTGCACCTGCTTGGCTTCGATCACACCCGCCTGAACTGGCGGCACAACGGCCTCGACCGCCGGCTAACGGACGTACACGGCTCGGTCATCCCGGACATCCTGGTGTGACTTTCTCGGGTGCCCGAGCGACGGAAGCGTGGCGGGCGAGTTAGTGCCACGGACGAGGATTTGCCGGAAGCCACCAGGGCAGCGAACGATAACAATCTCGGCTGCTGCCGTTCCAGTCGGTCAGCCAATCATTCCGGCAACGTGACATGCAGCAAGTAAGTACAATCGCAAAAGAAATTGTGTTCTCAGAGGGCTGGCCCCCCGAGAACACATTTCTTTCGGCGCTTCAACTCAGCCTTACAGGCGATCACTTCTTCACCTCGAACTCCGCGTCGATCACGTCATCCTTGCTTTGACCACCCCGGACGCTGTTCCCATTCCCTCCGGTTGCCGCGCCGGCGGTCTGCCGCGCCTGCGTGTGCTGGGACATGGCCTGCACAGCTTGCTCCAGGTCGCTGATCGCGCGGCGGATGGCCTGGACCTCGTCGTGGGGCATCGCGTCCTTGACGGCCGCAATGGCGGACTCCAGCGGTGCCCGATCGGCCTCGCCCAGGTTGCCGTCCTTGAGCAACTTTTCCACTTGGTAAGTCAGCTGGTCGGCCTGGTTCCGGGCGTCAATCAGCTCATGCTTCTTGCGGTCTTCCTCTGCATGCGCCTCGGCCTCCTTGCGCATCTGCTCGACTTCCCGCGCGCTGAGGCCGCTGGAAGCCTCGATGCGGACTTTCTGCTCCTTGCCGCTGCCCGTGTCCTTGGCACTCACGTGGAGGATGCCGTTATGGTCGATATCGAATGTCACCTCGATCTGCGGCACGCCGCGCGGTGCCGGCGGAATGCCCTCCAGGTTGAATTGGGCCAGGAGACGGTTGGACGCGCTGTTGGCAATCGGACTTTCTCCCTGGTACACCTTCACCGTGACTGCCGTCTGGTTGTCCTCGGCCGTCGAGAAGATTTCCTTCTTGGTCGTCGGCACGGTCGTGTTGCGCGGAATGAGCACGCTCATTACGCCGCCCATCGTCTCGATGCCCAGCGACAACGGCGTCACGTCGAGCAGCAGCACGTCAGCCTTGCTGCCCAGCAGGGGTTGGGCGCCCTGGATGGCGGCGCCGATGGCAACGACTTCATCGGGGTTGACGCCCTTGTGGCCCTCCTTGCCGAAGATCTCCTTGACCAGATGCTGGATCCGCGGCACGCGCGTCATACCGCCGACCATGACGACCTCGTCGATTTCGTTCGGCTTCAACCCGGCATCCTTCAGCGCCTTCATGACCGGGCCGCGGCAGCGCTCGAACAGCGGATCGCACATCTGCTCGAACTTGGCCCGCGTGAGGCTGAGCTGCAGGTGTTTCGGACCGGACGCGTCGGCCGTGATGAACGGCAAATTGATGTCGGTCGTCGTCGCTTGCGACAGGTCCTTCTTGGCCCGCTCGGCGGCTTCCTTGAGCCGCTACAGGGCCATCTGGTCCCTGCGCAGGTCGATGCCATTGTCCCTCTTGAACTGGTCGGCGATGTAGTCGATCAGCACCTGGTCGAAGTCGTCGCCGCCCAGGTGCGTGTCGCCGTTGACTGCTTTCACCTGAAAGACGCCCTCGCCGACGTCGAGCATCGAGATGTCGAACGTACCACCGCCCAGTCGAATACGGCAATCTTCTCGTTCTTCTTCTTATCCAGGCCGTAGGCCAGGGCGGCGGCCGTGGGTTCATTGATGATGCGCATGCGCTGGCGGACCCGCTTGGCAGTCTTGGGGTCCTCCAGCTCCCATTCGGTATCGAAGCCGGCAATCTGGGCGGCGTCCATCGTTGCCTGGCGCTGGGCGTCGTTGAAGTAGGCCGGCACCGTGACGATGGCCTTGCGCACCTTCTGGCCCAGGTGAGCTTCCGTCGCGGCCTTGAGCTTGCGCAGGATGTGTGCCGAGATTTCCGGCGGCGTGTAGATCTTGTCGCCGATCTTGACCACGGCAAGGTCGTTCGGACCGCGAACCACTTCATAGGGCACCAGCTTGATCTCCTCCTTTACCTCGTCGTAGCGGCGGCCGATGAATCGTTTGATGGAGAAGACGGTCTTTTTCGGATTCGTAATGGCCTGCCGCTTGGCTGGGTCGCCGACCAGCACGTCGCCCTTGTCGGTGAAGGCGACGACGCTGGGAGTCAGCCGGCTGCCCTCCTGGTTGGGTATGACCTTGACCTCGCCGCCTTCCATGACCACCACCACCGAGTTGGTTGTTCCCAGGTCGATGCCGATGATTCTTTCCTCTGCCATCGCGTGCTCCCTTCTTCACTCATGGTGACAGCCGTGGATTACATTTGACTGCGTTTTCAGAGTCTATCTGCAAAGAAACGCTTGAAACTAGGGGTATCCTGGAATTGCGATCACGCCTGAATCGCGTTTTCTGCTGGATATTTCGGCGATCATCCGGTTTCAGGCCCCGCATGAATCACCAAGGCCCCCTAATTTCATGGGAAAACTCTCCGGATAGACTCTCAGTCTGGACCATCGCCGGCAGTTCGGCGGCGCTCAGCAGCCTGCGCACGTGCGCGCAGCAACACTCCGCTCCTGCTATTCCCAAACGCAACACGTGTGCCAGTCTTGTGACAGCAATGGTCGGAACGGGGCAATGAGCCTCATCACCCGTCAGGGCATACGGTTGGCGAATACGATCGCCGTTGCCCCGGCGAACGTCATCGCGGTGAACTCCATTTCCGGGGGAATGCATGCCGGACACGTTGTCGGCAATCCGTCGAGGATGAGACATCTTGTCACGGCCAGCGGCGCAGCGGCGGGCGGATCGGCCATCCGCCCAGGCAGCACCCTCCCCGGGGCGAATGCACTAGACGCCACTAGTTCAACCGGTGGTTGCCAGGTAGAATACAAATGAGCCGGGCGGAGCGTCCGTGCGGTGTCAGCGTCGCTGCGGATTTGACGAGGTCGTTGATCGGCGGCAGGGTTCCGCAATAGCCCAGGACACATTTCTTACCATCCTCATTGGCGCGAGGGTCATCGCCCCTCCTCGGCATGCCGGCCGCTTCTACCACCGCTACGGTGGGGGCGACTGGGTCTGAGACTGCCGACGGACTTCACTCTTCTGTTGAAGCGGGCCATTTCCCGGGCAGACGCTCCGGGCGGCAGGCCTGCAACGGAAGCGGTACGTCTCGATTGTTTCCGATGCCCCGGAGCGATCTCGCATGGCTCACCTGTTGCTCATTGACGACGACCCGGCGCTGGTTCCCAGGCTATTGCGTCGCGCATTCCCCACTCCAGCACACCAGATTGATGTGGCCAGCACCGGCGCGGAAGGACTTCGGCGCGTGCGCACCGATCCGCCGGACGCCATCATCTTGGACTTGTGCTTGCCCGACCAATCAGGCCTGGACGTCTACCGGGCCATTCGTCAGCTCGACGCGCGCATCCCCGTCATCTTCACCGCCGTGACCAAGACCGCAGAGGGGGCCATCGAGGCGATGCAGGAGGGTGCTTACGAATACCTGTTCAAGCCGCTCGACCTGCTGCACCTGACGCGCGTTGTGGGCGAGGCCCTCGACGTCTCCCGTCGCATGCGCGCACCGGCCATTGTCGCGGAAACACCTCCGGACCCCGACGTGCACGGCGCCATCATCGGCACCTGTCCGTCCATGCGCGAGGTGTACAAGGCCATCGGCCGCGTCGCCAGCCGGAGCGTTCCCGTGCTCATTACCGGCGAGAGCGGCACCGGCAAAGAGTTGGTCGCCCTGGCCATCTACCATCACGGTCCGCGGGCCCGCGCCACGTTCCTGGCCCTCAATTGCGCGGCGATCCCGGAAAATCTGCTGGAAAGCGAACTGTTCGGCCACGAGAAGGGCGCCTTTACGGGCGCCGATCGCAAGCGCATTGGCAAGTTTGAGCAGTGCAGCGGCGGCACGCTTTTCCTCGACGAGATCGGCGACATGCCCTTGACGCTGCAGGCCAAGATCCTCCGCGTCATGCAGGAACAGACCTTCGAGCGTGTGGGCGGCAACGAGACGATCCGGACGGACGTGCGGCTGATTGCGGCCACGCACCGCAATTTGAAGGCGTCGGCAACCGAGGGGACCTTTCGTCCCGACCTGTTCTACCGTCTGAGTGTCTTCACGATCCACCTGCCCGCTTTGCGTGACCGGGGCGACGACCTGCTGCTGTTCGTCGAACTCTACCTGCGCCGCTTCTTTCACGAATTGGGGCGAGACGTTCGCGAGGTGTCCCTGGAGGCGCTGGAGCGTCTGCGCGCCCAGCGCTGGCCCGGCAATATCCGGGAATTACAAAGCGTCCTCAAGCAGGCCCTGTTACAGACTGTAGGCACCGTGCTGCTTCCCGCGTTCCTTCCTGTGGACCTCCTTCTCGAGCCCCCAGAGGACCCGGCGGCGGAGACATCGCCCCGATTTCGCCTCGGCATGACGCTGGCCGACTTGGAGCGCGCGGCCATCCAGCACTGCCTGGTCCATATGAGCGGAAACCGGCAGGAAACCGCCCAGCTGCTCGGGATTAACACGCGCACCCTCGTGCGCAAGATCCGCCGGTACAAACTGGAAGATCCGCTGCGACGAGCAGTACACGGACCTGCTACAACTCCCGCTTCAAACTGAGCGGCGAAAGGAGTCGCCGGCAAATGACAGACACCGTTTCCGCGGCCGGTGAGACGCATTCAAAGCCGGACGCGCGTTCCGACGCTCCGTACTCAGGCGCTTGACATCGGCAGCCCGAGGCTTCTGTAAGTGGAATGCCAGACCAAGGCTCGTGCCGAAACAGGGTCATCCATCGCCGGAAAAGGCCGTGATTTCCGCGGCATGCGGCGGCATCGCCGGATCATTCATGCGACGAGTAGAATCGCGCGACCGAGGTCGGGCGGACACCCTGTCAGCACGCCGGTCTAGCGCAGACAGTTTGTCTAGTAAGACGGCGGCTTTCCAGGAGACCCGGCATCATCAGGTCCATGAGGACCACGTCCGGGCGGTGCTCGCCGACCAGCCGTAGAGCCTCGCGGCCGTCCCCGACCTCCGCCACGACCTCGAAGCCGCCCAGGTCCTGGAGCAGCACGCGCAGGCCCGCCCGGAACAGGTCGTGGTCGTCGGCCAGCAACACCCGGATCGGTCGCATGATCCGCCCTCCGACTCGCGCGAAGCGGCGCGTCATTGGGGCCGCGATTCGGGTCCTCCGGCTACAGGAAACTGTACCCTGATCGTGGTGCCGCTGCCTATGGTCGATTCGATGTCGATCCGGCCGCCGAAGAGATGGACCCGCTCCAGCATGCCGGCCAGCCCGAACCCCTCCCCGCGGAGCACCCGCTCCCGGGCCGCGGCGACGTCGAACCCGGCCCCGTTGTCGCAGATCATGACCCGGACATCGCCGTCGGTCCGGATCAGTTCCACCGCGAGACTAGTCCCCCGGGCGTGCCTCACGACGTTCGTGGTGGCCTCCTGGACGACCCGGAAGCAGACCGTCTCCAGGGTCGGCGGCAGCCGCTCGCCCCCGAGCGAGTTGGTGAACTCCAGGGCGAGCCCGGCGTGCGCCGTTTGCCGGGCCAGGTAGGCCCTGAGGGCCGGCTCCAGCCCGAGCAGGTCGAGCGAGGCGGGCCGGAGGTCCAGCGACAGGCCGCGGACCTGCTCGATCGCCCGGTCCACCACCCGCCTGCTCTCGTCGAGCCGGTCCGCGGCGGCCGGCCCCGCCCTCGCCCGGACGGCTTCCAGGGTGAGGTTGACGGTGGTCAGGACCTGGCCGATCTCGTCGTGCAACTCCCGGGCGAGGTGGGCCCGCTCCGCCTCCTGGGCCTCGATCAGCCGGCGGGACAGCACCTCCAGCTCCGCCCGACTGGCCACCACCTCCCGGTGCAGCCGCTCGCGCTCGGCCTCGGCCCGCTTGCGGTCGGTGGCATCCAGTCCGATGCCGATCCGGGTACCGTCCGACAGGACGACCATCGCCCACGACGTGTCGAGAATCTGGCCGTCGCGAACGCGCGTCCGGAAGTCGGTCCACCCGGGGGGCGGGTTCCGCACGTACTCGGCGACGCGCTTGTGGTCCCGGACGTCCGGGTACGTCTCGGTCAAGATGTCGAGGGTCCGGGTCTCCTCGCGTGACCAGCCGAACACCCGCTCCCACTCGCGGTTGATGAACTGGACCCGGCCCGACGGGTCCACGAAGTTGATCATCACCGGGATGTGGTCGACGATCGTTTGCAGGATCTCCTTCTGCCGCCGCAGCTCCCCCTCGGCCGCCCTGCGCTCGGTGACGTCCAGCGCGACGCCGATCACCCCACCGATCTCCCCGTCCGGGCCGAGGAACGGCGCCTTGGTGGTGAGGTAGGTGCGGGTGACCCCAGCCGCCGTGCCGGTCTCCTCGTAGGTGATGGCCTCCCCGGTCTTCACGACCCGCCGGTCCGTCTCCGCGAACCGCCGGGCGGTCTCGGCGTCGAACAGGGCCGTGTCGTCCCGGCTGATGACGTCCTCGACCTCCTTGCCCGCCAGGCGAGCTCCGGGGGAGTTGAGAAGGAGGTACCGGCCGTTGCAGTCCTTGACAAAGACGGCCTGGGGAATGCCCTCGACGACCGCCGTCAGGAGGCTGTGGTTCGTCCGCAGCGTTCACTCCGCCTGTTTGCGGTCGGTGACGTCCCGCAGGGCGCTTACGTGCAGGCCGGGGAGGATGTGCGCGACCGCGCGGTACTCGACCTCCCGAGTCGAGCTGTCCTTGCACGCG
Organism: Gemmataceae bacterium; assembly: GCA_019752375.1. GTDB lineage: Bacteria > Planctomycetota > Planctomycetia > Gemmatales > Gemmataceae > JAIEMG01. The sequence continues at coordinate 48,725 of JAIEMG010000010.1, forward strand.
AGCGTGTACTCGCCGTGCTGCGTGCCGGCGGCGAGGAACTGGCTCATCAGCTCGGGGATTCGATCGCGGTCCACCTCGGGCGTCACGTCGGCCACGCCCAGCCGCACGAGTTCGTCGCGGGTGTAGCCGAGGAACTGGCAGGCGGCCGGGTTGGCGTCCACGTACCGGCCGGCGTCGTCCATGAGCAGGATCGCCTCGAGCGAGTTCTCGAAGACGGCCCGGAACCGCCGCTGGCTCTCCGCGAGCCGCTCCGCCGTGCGCCGCTCGTCGGTGACGTCCCGGGCCAGCGAGACGGCCCCGGCGAAACGGCCCTCTGCGTCGAGGAGCGGGGTGTTGAACCACTCGCAGATGATGACCCGGCCGTCCTTGGTCCGGTTCTCGTTGACGCTGTGGGCCTGCATGTCCCCGGCGTGCAGGCGCCGGAGGACCTCCCTCAACTGGCCGTCCATCGGCTGCGTGAGGATCCGGTCGAGCAGGACCTCGCCCACCATTTCGCCCCGGCTGTAGCCGAACATCGCTTCCGCGGCAGGGTTCCAGTCGAGGACGCGGTACTCCCCGTCGAACCGGACGTAGGCCAAGGGCAACCGCTCGGTCGGCAGGCCCGGTCGCTCCGTTGGGACTCCCTTCTCTGCCCGCGCCAGGAGCGCCCTCAAGGTGAGTAGATCCTTGAGGAGCTGTTCTCTCGTCTTGTCCTCATCTCTCATGACGCACCCGGGGCAGAAAGGCGACGCCGGAGCATTAGCGTGCGCCTTTCATTCCTCAGCAAGGTCGGCTCCCGGTCAGCCGCTCAGGTCGTAGGCGTGCCGGAGCCAGCCCTCGAGCTCGGTGTCCACCTCGTCCGGCCGCCGCAGCTTCACCTTGAAGTGATACCTCCGCGCCGAGACCCGCTCGGCCTTTGCCACGCGAGGGCCCGTGACCCGGTGGTCCGACTTCAGGTTCAACAGTAAGTACCCTTTTCGCATCTCGACGCCCGCCGGCGCCGAGGTGCGGACCAGGTGGACCGAGGTCTTCTTGGCCTCCTCCGCCACCGGTCCGATGTCGCGCAGAACCGAAAGCACCCGGTTGTAAACCTCGCGGACCGACGGATCCTTACCCACGAGATGGTCGTCCACGCGGTATGTCTCGGCCGGCTTGCTCATCGCTGACCTCCGGTCTACCGGTAATGCACGGGTGTGCTTTTATAGATTAGACAGCGGCGAATTAGGCGGCCACAAGCCAACCTGAGCGGAGGGAAACCGCGAGTAATGAGGTGTACGAGAAAGTACCACCAACACGCCGTTCTTCGATGGCTGGCCGGGAGACTCTGGGTCGCCGGCTCACGAACCAGCCGCATGCGACTTCCCCGCTAAGCGTGACGCGTCACATTTCCTTCAGGTACTCGTGGACGAGCTGGACCGCCATCGCCCCCTCGCCCACGGCCGAGGCCACGCGCTTGACCGAGCCGGCGCGCACGTCCCCCGCGGCGAACACCCCGGGGCGGCTCGTCTCCAGCAGGTACGGCGGCCGCCCGGCGACCCAGTCCCCCAACGGCGCCAGGGCCGGCCCCGTGCGGACGAAGCCCTTGGCGTCCTTCGCGATCTCCAAGGGTAGCCAGTCGGTCCGCGGCACCGCCCCGATGAAGCTGAACAGCGCCGCGACTCGCAGCGTCCGCACGTGGCCCGTCGTCTTGTGGACCAGCTCGACCGCGCCGAGGGAATTGTCGCCGTGCATCCGCCGGACCTCCGTGTGGAGTAGCACCTCGATGTTGGGCGTGCCCTCGATGCGGTGGGCCAGGTAGCTGGACATGTCCTTGTACAGGCTGTCCCCGCGGACCACGAGGTAGACCCGGTGCACTTGCCCGGCGAGGAAGACCGCGGCCTGGCCAGCGGAGTTGCCGCCGCCGACGACCACCACGTCCGACCCGCAGCACATCTGCGCCTCCGTGGGCGTCGCGGCGTAGTAGACCCCGCGGCCCTCGAACCGTTCACACCCCTCGACGTTCAGCAGGCGGTAGTCGGCCCCGGTGGCGATCAGCAGGCACTTGGCCGTGACCTGCTCGCCCCCGTCGAGGTGCACCACCGGGTAGCGGTTGTCGAAGGCCAGGGCCGTGACCGGCGCCGCGACGTCCAGCTTGGCCCCGAACTTGTTGGCCTGCACGACGGCGCGCTCGGCCAGCTCGGCGCCGGTGATGCCGGTGGGGAAGCCGAGGTAGTTCTCGATGCGCATGCTGCGGCCGGCCTGACCGCCTGGCGCCGCCCGCTCCAGCACCACGGTGCTCAGGCCCTCCGAGGCGCCGTAGGCCGCCGCGGCCAGCCCCGCGGGCCCGGCCCCGACGATGACCAGGTCGAACACCGTCTGCTCCAGCGGACCGCGCAGCCCGAGCGCCTCCGCCAGCCGGCGGTTCGAGGGGTTGCGCAGCAGCAGCTTGTTGCCCCAGGCGACCACCGGCGTGTCGGCCTCGCTCACCCCGAACCGCTGTAGCAGTTGCGTGACCTGCGGGTCGGACTCCAGGTCCAGCCAGGTGAACGGCACCTGGTTTTTGGCCAGGAAGTCGCGGATGCGGAAGGTGTCCTGCGAGTAGCGTGAGCCGAGCACGCGCAGCCCCGTGAACTTGCCGGACTGGCGCAGCAACTCGCGGCGGGCCATGAAGGCTTGCAGGATGAGGTCACTCAGTTCCGGGTGGCGGTCCAGGAGTTCGCGCAGGGCGTCCGGGGACACCTCGTAGACCTCACACTCGCCCCGGGCGATGGCGCTGACCGGCGCCGGGCTGCCGCAGAGCTGCGACACCTCGCCGGTGAACTCCCCGGGCCCCAGGGTCGTCAGGGTCTTCGGCGGGTCCTCCGAGTCGTCCACGATCTCGACTTTGCCCGACTTGATCACGTTGAAGCGGACGTCGCGCTGGCCGGCCTCGAAGAGCTTCTCCCCGTCCCGGTAATGCCGAGGCTTCGTCAGCGGGCAGTGCTCCAGGGAAGCCATCTGCGCCGCGTCGAGCCTGGGGTAGGCGACGGCCCGTAATTCTTGTTCGCTCACCGCACCGTCCTCTCGGTGGTAACGGGCTTCTCCGGCCGCGGCGGCTTCGGTCCGAAGGCAAGCCGAGAGAGTCGAACCTCGGCTCGCCGCACTACCGCAGGTACGGATCGGCCTCCGCCGGTACGTCCACTTCCGCCTGATCGACGTAGCACCAGGCCCAGCGTTCCCCGGGCTCCCAGGACGCGACCACCGGGTCGCCCGTCTGGTGGAAATGCCGCGTGGCGTGACGGCCCGGCGAGCTGTCGCAGCAGCCGACGTGACCGCAAGTCAGGCACAGGCGCAGGTGGACCCAGCGCATACCGGTCTTCAGGCATTCCTCGCACCCCGGCGTGCGCGGAGGGACCGGTTCAGTTGCCATCTCATGTTCGCAGAGCATTGCTTACCTCCTGCGAGAACGTTTTTTCTTATGGCGTCGGACCGAAGCAGACAAATCGATCTCGACTGCCCTGAACTCTTCTCTTTGGCCGGAAGTAAATGTAAATTCCGGTCGAGTCAGGCGCACCCTTCGAGGAGGTCCAGCCCCCGTCGGGCGACCTCTCGGTCGATCGTGAGCGGCGGGTACATCGTCAGCAGGTTGTCCTCCTCGGTGCTCACCAGCAGCCCGGCCTCCCGACACCGGTCGCCGAGCTTCGCGGCGTAGTCGCTGCCGTCGCCGAACTCCACGCCGATCGCCAAACCCATCACCCGGATCGACGCCGGCTCGGCGAACTTCATCCCAGTGAGCCGCGATCGGAAGTTCTCTTCTTGGTCGGCCACGTTCGCCAGAATTCGCACCTTGTGTTGGCCCCAGAACCTCAGGTTGGCAAGGGCGGCCGCGACCGAGAGCGGGTGCCAACCGTAGGTCGAGTAGAAGTCCACTCCGGCGGCCTTCGCGACGTCCTCCGTCGCCACCGTCGCGCCCATCGGGGCGTAGCCCGCGGTAATCGCCTTCGCCAGGCACATGACGTCCGGGTCGAGGTCGAAGTGCTCGGACGCGAACAGCTTGCCCATCCGCCCAAAGCCTGTAGCCACCTCGTCCGCGACGAACAGCGTGCCGGTCTCCCGGCACACCGCCCGGACCCGGGTCATGAACTCCTTCGACGGGATCAGCACCCCAAGATTGCAGACCACCGGCTCCATGACGAACGCCGCAACCGTCCCGCCCCGGAGCAGACGCTCCACCCGGCCTGCGGCCCGCTCGTCCAGCGGCGGCCCGACCCGGTGGCAGTGGGCGAGCAGGTTGGGGTGTTGGTCGCAGTCCCCGGCGAGGCTCCGTGGCCCGAGCGTGTTCCCGTGGTAGCAATCTTCCAGGGCGACGAACCCCGGCCGCCCGGTCGCAGCCATCGCCACCTGAAGCGCGATCTCGACGGCCTCCGAACCCCCGGTCGCGCGGTAGCACTTCGCCCGCTTCACCGGGACGATCCCGGCCAGCGCCTCGGCCAGTTCGGCCCACGGGCGGTAGAGGTGGTCCGGGTGAACGTAGGTCGGGCCGTCGAAGGCGCGGATCGCGGCGCGCACCTCGTCATTTCCCCAGCCCAGATTCCCGACGCACCACCCGGCGGTGAAGTCGATGTACTTCTTGCCGTGGTGGTCGAAGATGAAGCACCCGTCCGACCGCGCCACCTGCACGCCGTCGGGCGGCTCCGCCCGGGCCACGTACCTCCGGTCGCGTTCCGCCACGTCCATGACCACCCTCCTCGCGCCCGCCGGGCCGGCGGGACTCCTGGCTGCCGGCCGGGCCGCTACGAATCCCTCGCCCGTCTGACGCCTACCTGACGGTCACCGGGCGGGCGTGAGCGAACAGCTCGATCATCGCCCGATTGAACGCCGGCATGTCCTGCGGCCCGCGGCTGGTCACCAGGTTCCCGTCCACCACGGCCGGCTCGTCCACCCACTCCGCCCCGGCGTTCCGCAGGTCCGTCTGCAGCGACGGCCAGGACGTCATCCGCCGGCCGCGGGCCTGGCCGGCCTCGACGATCGACCACGGCCCGTGACAGATGGACGCGACCGGCTTGCCGGCCTGGAAGAACGCCCGGACGAAGTCGATCGCCGGCGTGATCATCCGCAGCAGGTCGGGATTGATGACGCCGCCGGGCAGCAGAAGGGCGTCGAAGTCGTCCGGCCGAGCGGTGAGGAGGCTGACGTCCACCGGGAACTTGTCGCCCCAGTTGGTAAAGTCCCACGCCCGGACCGTGCGGGGGTCCGGCGCGACGATGAACGTCTCGGCCCCGGCCTTGTCGAGCGCCTTGCGCGGCTTCTCCAGCTCGACCTGCTCGAAGCCGTCCGTCACCAGGATGGCGACCCGCAGGCCGCCCAGCGGGCCGTCCGACCCGCCCCGCCCCCGGCCGTTGAGCGACCGGCGGTGGCCGACCGTGCGGCCGCCGACCGCCCCGGTCGCGGCGCACACCATGTCGGCGATCACGAGAGGGGCCACCGCCGCCGCGATCGCCGCCCACCCGGCGGGCCGCCGCGACTTGGCGAACCCCACGGCCAGTAGGACGCCGTCGAGCAGGTCGCCGGCGACCCGCCCGAGGATGCCTGGCGTCGGGTTGTCATGGGTCAGCAGGTCAAATCCATGCATCAACTCCCGAACACCGAGCACCCGCAAGATGCCGGTATTCTCGCCGTCTTCGATTCCCATTGTCTGTTCAATCTGCCGCGGCCAGCTCGGTCATCCCGACGGCCAGGCTGGCCAGGCCGAATGCGGTGCTCTTGGTCGATTCAGTCATGTTGATCTCCTGGTTTGGTCGTATACCTTGGGCCGCCGCCTCACGCCGCCGGGTCGAGGACGATCTTGACGCACTCGTCCTGGCGGAACCGGAACATCTTGTAGCCTTCGACGGCCTGGCTTAGCGGCAGCCGGTGCGTGACCACAAAGCTCGGGTCGATCCGCCGATGGCGGATGTGGTCGAGCAACTCCGGCACGTACCGATGAACGTGGCACTGCCCGGTCTTGATGGTGAGCCCCTTGTTCATCAGTGCCCCCGTCGGGATCTTGTCCGAGAGCCCGCCGTAGACGCCGATGATCGACACCGTCCCGCCCTTGCGGCAGCAGTGGATCGCCTGCCGGATCACCTTCGGCCGGTCCGTCTCCAGCATCGTCAGGTTCTTGATCTTGTCGTAAAGGGCGTCCGGGCTGTAGCCGTGGGCCTCCATGCCGACCGCGTCGACACAGATGTCCGGGCCGATGCCGCCGGTCAGCTCCAGCAGCCGCTCGTAGACGTACTCCTCGCTGAAGTCGATCGTGATCGCCCCGGCATCCCGGGCCATCTTCAGACGGCTCGGCACCCGCTTGCCGTCGTCGATGGCAATCACTTTCGCGGCCTTGAGCAGGAAGGCGCTGCGGATGGCGAACTGGCCGACGGGGCCGCAGCCCCAGATGGCGACTGTGTCGTCCGGCTGGGGATTGCAATGCTGCACGGCCATGTACCCGGTCGGGAAGATGTCCGACAGGAACACGACCTGGTGGTCTTCCAGGTCCTCCGGCAGCTTCTGCAGGTTGACGTCGGCGAGCGGGGTGCGGAGGAACTGCGCCTGGCCGCCGGCGAACCCGCCGGTCAAGTGCGAGTAACCGTAGATGCCGGCCGTCGGCTGCCCGAGCACGTGGTCGCCCAGGTAGGCCTTCGGGTTGGTGTTGTCGCAGCAGCTGGTCAGCCCGCGCTGGCAGAAGAAGCAGGCCCCGCAGGCGATCGGGAACGGCACGACCACCCGGTCGCCCTTCTTGATCTTGTTCTTGTCAACGTCCGGGCCGACTTCTTCCACGACCCCCATGGGCTCGTGGCCCATGACGTCGCCCGGTTTCATGAACGGGATGCACCCGTCGTACAGGTGCAGGTCCGAGCCGCAGATGCAGGTGGACGTGATCCGCACGATCGCGTCCCGGCGGTTAATGATTTTCGGGTCGGGGACATTTTCGACGCTCACCTTGTAGGGAGCGCACCAGGTCACGGCCTTCATGATAAGTCCTTTCCAGCGGTGAAGGGGTCAGGGCGGTCGGGTCCAACGCGGCTCGGCTAGAGTTTCTCCTGGTATTTGCCGGTCCCGGTGCAGGTGCCACGGGGCTGGCCGACGGTGGTGAGGATTTCACCGACCTCCATGAGCCGTTTGAAATTCCGCAGGTCGTCCCGCATCTGCTGCTGCGGCGTTTCGTTGACGAGCCAGGCGAGCACGTGGCCGAGCTTGCCGGCCGGCGGGACGTAGCTCATCACGGCGTGGACGTACGTCCCACGATTGCCCGGGGCCTTCTCGAACCGCACCTCACCGACGGTATCCACCTGCGAGCCGGGCAGCGACCGCCAGGCGATCCGCGTATTGGGCTCGTCGGCCGTGACCTCGGCGTCCCATTCCAGTCGCAGGCCGAGCTTGCCCGTGGTGATCACCCAGTGCGTGCGGCGCTCGTCAGTCCGCGTCACCGACTCCAGGTGGGTCATGATCCGCGGCAGGTTCTCCAAATTGCGCCAGAACCGGTACAGCTCCTCGGCCGGTTTCTGGATGAGCATCGACTGCTCGACGTGGACGCCCTTTTCCGCGATCTCGTCGGCCGGGGCGCGGCCGTCGACGTGGTAGGTGTCCAGGCCTAGAGCCTCGTAGGCTGCGCACTGCCCGGTCGCACCCCGGTAAATGAGGAACCCGCCGACGGCGGCCTCGATGAGTCCCGGGAGCGTCCGGCGGCTCAGCCCTTGTAGTGCCACGATCGCCCCGGCGGCCATCGACACGTCGCGCTCTTTCGGCCCGACGTTGACGCGGCTCGGCCGAGACGAACGTCGGCCATCGCCCTCGGGGCGTTGGGGCGTGGCTTCCATCCCGATGCGGGGCTCACTGAGTAACGTTGTCATTGCGGAATCTCCTGAGGGCCTCTGTCGTATACGTCCAACATCCAGACAAGCGTGCGGAAACCCGATCGCTGCGGGATGCCGATCAGTGCGGCTCAGCGCACGCGCCGTCAGCACACGGTACGGACTCCGCTGAACCAGGGGAATTAACCGCAAATCGACGGCCAAAGGGCTGCGGGTCTCGCGTCGGGAAGTCGGGGTGGCGTGTCAGGCAGTTCCCCGACGGGCTGCCCGGAAGGATGGGTGGAAGCAGTCTGTACGTAACGAGTTATGTCGGCGTGAGCCAGCCCTGCAGGCGAGCGTACCGCACCAGGTCGATCCGGTCCCGTAGCCCGAGTTTCTCCAGTGACCGGGCCTTGTACGTCTCCACCGTCTTGACCGAAAGCGACAGCCGCGCAGCGATCTGCTTGTTGCTGTAACCCTCGGCGATCAGCCGCACCACTTCCTCCTCCCGGTCGCTCAGCTCGGTGCCGGTCAGAGCCTTCCGGGCCTCGGCCACGGACACGAAGCCGCCGGCCACATGGCCAGCCAGGGCCGGGTCCAGGTAGATGCCGCCACCGGCCACCGCTCGGATCGCCTGGACCAGTTCCCCGGCCGCCGCCCGCTTAAGGACGTACCCGCTCGCCCCGGCCTCCAAAAGCTGCCGCAGGTACGTCCTGTCCTCGTGGGCGGTCAGGGCCAGTACCTTCACCGCAGGGCACGCCCTCTTCAGCCGCTCGGTGGCCTTTGCCCCGTTCAGCCCGGGCATGGCGACGTCCATCACCACCACGTCCGGCTCGAGCGCGACAGTCCCGTCGACGGCCCCGGCGCCGTCGGCCGCTTCGCCGACCACCTCGATCCCCGGGTGGGCGGCAAGCAACGCCCGGAGCCCTTCGCGGAGGACCCCGTGGTCGTCGGCCAGGAATACGCGGATCACCGTCACGACCCCCCACCTTCCGGGAACGGGACGCGGGCGAACACAGTGGTGCCCGTCCCAGGGGTCGACTCGACCTCCACGGTGCCGCCGACCAGGGTCAGCCGCTCCCGCATCCCGACGAGCCCGAGCCGGCCGACCGGCCGGCTGGCCAAAGTGGCGTCGGTGTCGAACCCGCTCCCGTCGTCCTCGACAATCACGCTCACGTGGTCTTGGTGGAGTTCGACCAGGACGTTCACCCGACGGGCCTTGGCGTGCTTCATCGCATTGTGAACGCTCTCCTGGGTGACCCGGTAGAGGGCCGTTTCCACCTCGGCCGGCAGCCGCTCGGCCCCCAACCCGTCGGTGTCCAGGACGACCGCTGCCCCGCCCGCCTGGCCCCACTCCTCGACTCCGCTCCGCAAGGCTTCGGCCAGCCCGAAGTCATCGAGGGCGGTTGGCCGTAACGATAGGGCCACGTCGTGGACCACGCGCGCCACCTGCTCGGCGGACCGTTGCAGGCCGGCCATGGCGTCAGGGCCGGCCCTGCCGTCGCGGGCGGCCTGGAGGCCGAGGGTCAGGGCGGTGAGCTCCTGTCCGAAGTGGTCGTGCAGGTCCAGGGCCACCCGCCGCCGCTCGTCTTCCCGAGCGGTCGCCAGCCGCCGCATGAGGTCGGTCCGGGCGGCCTCGGCCCGCTCCCGCTCCCGGGCCTCGGAACGCAAGGCGTCGTTGGCGGCCTCCAGCTCGGCCGTCCGCGCGGCCAACCGCTCCTCAAGTTCGTCCCGGGCCCGCCACACCTTCTCTTCGGCCCAGGCCGCGGCCAAGGCCGTGCCGATGTGTCCGGCCACGAGTTCGAAGAAGCCCCGGTAGGGGTCGTCCCAGGGCCGCCGCGGGCTCACCCCGGCGACGAGGAGGGCGGCCGGGGCGTCGCGGTTCAGGGGTGAAACGGGGAGTACCACCGCTCGGTCCGGCCGCTCCGACCATGGCCCCCCCGGCAGCGGCGGATCCAGCCCCGCGAGCCCGGCAGCCTCCTCCGCCCGGCCCGTGCGGAGTACCCGAGTCAGCGGCCAAAGGGTTCCGTCGTCGCCCGGCCCGGCCCGGGGCAGCGGGTGAGCGTCGGGCAGCCCGGTGGTTGCGACCAGGGCCCAGCCGGACCCGGGCTCATGGGCCAGGTAGACGGCAGCGAAGGGGACGTCCCGCGGGTTCCCGGCGAGCACCCGGACCGCCGCAGCACAGGCGTCGCGGGCGGTGCGGGCCACCGCCGCCTCGACCCCGAGTTGCCGCAAGGTTTCCAGTCGGCGGGCCCCGACCACCTGCCCGGTCGTCTCGGTGCACGGGCAGAAGACACCGTCGACAGTCCGGCCGTCGGCCGCCAGGATCGGGCCGTAGGTGCACCGTGCGTACACCTCCTCCCGCGGGACCGCCCGGTCGAAGTGGAACGGGATGTCGTCCGACCCGGTGGCCCGGCCGGTCTCCCGGACGCCCTCGAGCATCGGGCCGATGGTGTCCCAGATTTCGGCCCACGCCTCCCGTCCGGGCCGTCCGAGGAACCGCGGGTGCCTGGCCAGCCCGAGGAAGGGGCTAAAGGCGTCGTTGTACAGGACGGTGAAGGCCGGCCCCCACCAGATCAGGATCGGGAATCGTGAAGTGAGGCACAGGCGGAGTGCGACGCGGAGGTGTTCAGGCCAGCCGGCCGGCGGCCCGAGGTCCGTCGCCGGCCAGTCGAACGCCCGCATCCGGCCAGCCATCTCGCTGCCGCCGGGGAACAG
>JAIEMG010000178.1 GCA_019752375.1 Gemmataceae bacterium
ATGGTATGGCGGATGGCAGGTTACAAACCTGCCCCACAAATTCAGACCCCTTTTTGTGCGGGGTAGTACTTAGCGAATCCAGAACTGCCACCACTGCTTCTTCTTGCGGCGAATGTAGGACTTCAGTTCCTCGATCTCGCTGCCCCGGAGCTTGGCGCCGCGCTCGATGCCGCACTTGGGGCAAGTCCAGCGCATGTTCTCCACCTCGTTGGCGTAGCGTCGCAGGATGCTGGCCATGTCGCCTTCGAGATCGATCTTCGGGTCCATCTTGCCGCGACACTTGCTGCACGTTTGCATCGCTCTCCCCTCGCCTGCGCGATGAGTCCTGGATGCGTCGCCATTGACGGCGACGGTTTTGCTGATTGATCGGGTGGTTGGGCGGGACGCGGAACCTCGTCCCGTATCCTCGATACTACCGCGTGACGATCCGGTGTCGCAAGCGGGATTGGGGATGGTTCGCCGGATTCGAGCCCCCTTCGCACGCCGGCGCCGAAGAGGTATCATGATCGGAATGGAACCGCGAAACCCCGTCGGGAACAGACTCCATGAATCAGGTCCCACCGTACTCCCTGTGGATCGGCCATGCCGGCGACAGTACGCTCTATGGCAAGATCCTGGACACCGGCATTCAAGCCATCGTGCAGCTTGCCGCGGAAGAACCGTCGCTGCAGGCGCCGCGCGACCTCATCGTGTGCCGATTTCCGTTGCTGGATGGCACCGGCAACGATCGCAAGCTGCTTTCGCTGGCGGTAATGACGGTCGCGAACCTGCTCGAGAGCAATGTGTCCACGCTGGTGTGTTGCAGCGCTGGCATGAGCCGGGCGCCGGCCGTCGCCGCCGCGGCGATTTCGATGGTCTACCAGGAAAAACCCGACGATTGCCTCAAGCAAGTGGCCGAGCATCGCCCCCACGACGTGACGCCGGGATTCTGGGCCGAGCTGAAAGCCATGCTCGACGCCACGCGCACCTGAGTGACTGCCATGAGCAAGCACATTGGCCGCAAACAGCGCTGGATGCAGGAGACGACCACGCGGTTCACGTCGCCGCAGGGCACGGTGCTCTACGAGCAGAACGCCTGGTACGCCCACTTCGACTATCGGCTGCGCTCGGGAGTCGCCAACAACCTACCGGTCTGGGATGGTCGCTCGCAGCGTCTTGGTCCCTACAAGCGGCCGCGCAACGCCATGGTCGCCCTGGAGCGCGAGGTGACCATGCTCCAGAATCGGCACGGCAACGACATGCTCCTCGGCAACCAGCTCTGGGCCGAAGCCTGACCGTTCATCGTTCCCACTGGGGCGGGCGCTTCTCCAGGAACGCCCGCATCCCTTCCTGGGCATCGTGCGTCTGTGCATTTCCCGTCATGATTGGTTGAGCCACCGCATAGGCGGCGCTACACTCCAACGGCATCTGTTCGTAGAACGCATGCTTGCCCAGGGCCACCGTCGGGCCGCTTGCCGCGGCAATCTGCCTGGCCAACTCCATCGTCTCTGCTTCCAGCTTGTCTCGCGGCACCACACGGTTGACCAATCCCAACCGCTCCGCCTCGCGTGCGGAAACCGGCGCCCCGGTCAGCAGCATTTCCAGGGCTTTCTTCGCCGGCACGGCACGAACCAGCGCCACGCCGGGCGTCGTGCAGAACAGGCCGATCTTGACGCCGGGCGTTGCAAACGCGGCTTCCTCCGCGGCGACGACCAGATCGCACGTTGCCACCAGCTGACAGCCCGCCGCCGTCGCCAGGCCCTGCACCTGGGCAATCACCGGTTGCGGCAGGTGCCGGATCGCTTCCATCACCTCGGTGCAAAGGGCGAACAGCGATGCCGCGTCGTCGCCGCTGGTTCCCGACAGCTCGCGCAGGTCGTGTCCCGAGCTGAACACCGGTCCCGCCGCACGCAGGACGACGACGCGAACCCCACGCAGTGCCGCCAACCGCGCGAGTTGGTCCCGCAGCGCTGAGAGCATGGCACGCGACAGGGCATTGCGCTTCTCGGGATGGTTCAGCGTCAGGAGGGCAATCGCATCGACAGTTTCGGATTGCACAAGGTTGGTGTTCATGGGGGACTCCGCAATGCGCCGGGCTCCCGGCGCGCAAGCAAGGGACAGCCAGAATGTCTGTATCTCATTCCTTCTGCCGGTTATATTCGGGAACAGGAAATGCGTCCCTTACCGGCGAAAGCAATCGTCCAAGAATAGGTTCGTAGGACGGATTTCCAATCCGTCCGTGTGTGCCGGACGGATTTCCAATCCGTCCGTGTGTGCCGGACGGATTGGAAATCCGTCCTACGAACCCAGGAACTTGTGCTTCGATGGCTACAAAGCGAGTGCCCTATGCCCGCACTTCGTCTCCTCGTGCTGACCTTGCTGCTGCCGTTTCCGCTGGCGGGTGTCCTGCGCGGCGACGATCGGGCAACCGCGTATGAGGAAGGCGTCCTCAAGGATGCGGGCATCGGCAGTGACGGGCCCGCCCTTCTGGAGTTCTTTCGCAAGCGCACGCTGTCGGACGCCGAGCAGGCGAAGATCGCCGATACGGTCCGCCGGCTGGGCGACGTGTCGTTTGCAACCCGCGAGAAGGCGACGATCGACCTGATCGCCCTGGGCCGAGTGACGCGACCCTACCTGCGTGCGGTGTTGATGGACCGCGATCCCGAGCTGGTTCGCCGCGCCGAGCGCTGCCTGGCAGCGGTCGAGGGCGGTGCGGGAATCACGGTGCCGATGGCGGTTGCGCGACTGCTGGCCGTCAAGCAGCCGGAGGGCAGCGTCGAGGTCATCCTGAACTACTTGCCGCTGGCCGATGACGAGTTGTTGGACGCGGAGTTGATTGCGACGCTTCTGGTCGTCGGCATCCGCGCTGGGAAGCCGGACCCCGCGCTGCCAGCGGCCCTGAAGGACGGCAAGGCGTCGCGCCGTGGCGCGGCAGCGCTGGTCCTGGGCCGGCAGACCGATCCGGAGCATCGGGCGCTGGTGCGGCCGTTGCTCAAGGACGAAGACGCGAAGGTCCGTCTCCGCGCTGCCGAGGCGCTGATCCGCGGCAAGGAGAAGGAAGCCATTGCCGTGCTGGTCGCGCTGCTCGATGACGCGCCGCTGGCGGTTGCGTGGTCGGCGGAAGACCTGCTGTCGCGCATCGCGGCGGACAAATCGCCGCAGGTCTGGCTGCGCGCGGGTGGCGAGGCCCAACGCAAAAAATGCCGGGATGCCTGGGATGCCTGGTGGCGCGCGGCGGCCCCGCAATTTGACGTGGCCAAGCTCGATCTCGATCAGCGGCTGCTGGGACTGACGCTCATCTGCGCATGCGATGGCTACAACCAGGCGACCGGCACGCCGGGGCGCGTCTGGGAAGTCGGCCCCGACGGCAAGCCGCGCTGGGAAATCAATGCCGCCAACTACCCCGTGGACGCCCAGGTGCTTCCCGGCAACCGCGTCTTGATCGCCGAGCAGAGCGGCCGCAAGGTCACCGAACGCGGCATCGATGGGAAGGTGATCTGGGAACATGCCGTCAACGACAGCCTGGTGTCTTGCCAGCGGCTACAGACCGGCAACACTTTCATCGCGACTTATCGCGAAGTCTTCGAGGTCACGCCCGAAGGCAAGGTGCTCTACAAGTATGCGGGCGGCCCGGGCTCCATCTACGCGGCCCAGCGCCTGCGCAACGGCCACATCGCTTACCTCGGGTCCAACGGCACCTTCGTCGAGCTGGACGAGACCGGCAAGGAACTGCGAAGCATGAAGGTCAGTCCAGCGCAGACCGGCCTGGTGAAGTTCGAAGTCCTGGCCGGCGGACGCATCCTCGTGGGCCAGCAGGAAAAGGTGGTCGAGCTGGACGGCGAGGGCAAGGTCCTCTGGGAATGCACGTTCGCCAACGCCAACTCGGTGATGCGGATGCCCAACGGCAACACCCTGGCCAGCAGCTACACCACCCGCCGCGTGGCCGAATTCGACCGCGGCGGCAAGCTCGTGTGGGAGCAGAAGCTGGAAGGCGGACCGCTGCAGGCGCATCGGCGTTAAGAAAATGAACCTCGGATTACCAAGAAATTTAACCACGGATGACACCGATAACACGGATCGGAAGGGCAATGATTCCGCACCTATCGGCTTCATGGAGCGCTGCCTTGCGTTAGGGTCTTTTTCCGTGTTATCCGTGAAATCCGTGGTTAAATTTCTCTTCGCCTGAAGGCAGAACGACCATGCAACTCGGTTTCGTCAGCGCGATCCTGGGCGACTTGTCGCTGGAGGAAGTCTTCGCCTACGCCGCGGACGAAGGGTTCGGCTGCGTGGAGTTGATGTGCTGGCCGCCCGGCGGCGCGGACCGCCGCTATGCCGGCGTCACGCACGTCGACGTCACCCGACTGAACGACTCGGATGCCGAGCGCATTCGCGGACTGGTTCGTAAGCACGGCGTTGCGATTTCCGGCCTGGGCTACTATCCCAATCCGCTCGCTGCGGACGCGGAGCATCGGCGCGTGGTCATCGAACATTTGAAGTGCGTCATCAGCGCCGCCCCGCGACTGGGCGTCAACATCGTCAACACGTTCATTGGCCGCGATCATCGCCGCGGCGTGGATGCCGCCTGGGCGACGCTTCAGGAGGTATGGCCGGCCATCGTGGCCCATGCGGAATCCGTGGGCGTAACCGTGGGCATCGAGAACTGTCCGATGCTCTTCAGCGATGACGAATGGCCGGGCGGCAAGAACGTGGCGACCACACCCGCGCTCTGGCGCCGGCTGTTTCAGACGTTGCCGAGCAAGCACCTCGGGCTGAACTTCGACCCTTCGCACCTGGTCTGGCAGCACATCGACTATGTCCGGTGTGTGCGCGAATTCGGCAAGCGAATCGTGCACTTCCACGCCAAGGACACGCGGATCGATGGGGATCGGCTGTACGAAGTCGGCAACCTCGGCCTGGGCTGGCACACGCCGAAACTGCCGGGCCTCGGAGACGTGAACTGGGGGGCCTTGTTCTCCGCATTGACCGATGCGGGTTATCGCGGTCCCGTCTGCATCGAGGTCGAGGACCGCGCGTTCGAGGGGTCGCTGGAAACCCGCAAGCAGGCGTTGCGTCAAAGTAAGCGATTTCTGGAACAATTCGTGTCGTAAAGGGATGAGTTCTCGTTCCCCAGCTCCGGCTTGGGAATGCACGGCCGCGAAGCTCCGGCTTCGCGGAACACGTCTGGCCGCTCCACGGCGCGCTTCCGGTAGCGGAACTCGCCAGAGTTCCGAGTTCCACGCGGCATCCCGTCGCCCGGAAGTCTGGCGACTTCCGCTACTCGGCGCGCGACAGCTCGTTTGGCAATTGGCTCACAGGCTCTCTGGCTTGGGAATGCACGGCCGCGAAGCTCCGGCTTCGCGCACTTCACGCCACGCAGAGCCGCATACAATCTTCGGTACATTGCAACCCGCGAAGCCGGAGCTTCGCGACCGTGCGTTCCCAAGCCAGAGCTGGGGAACGAGCGGGTTGCGCCGTCCTTGTGTCTTCGTGGTGAATGACCTTCGATGGAACCCCTTGGAATTGCACTGATTGGTTGCGGCACTGTCGGCAGCGGCGTCGCCAAGCTTCTGCTCGAACAGTCCGACCGCCTTGCCGCTCGCGCCGGACGGCCGCTGGCCTTGCGCCGGGTGGTCGTGCGCGACCCGGAGCGGAAGCGGGCAGTGGATGTTCCCCGAAACCTCCTCTCGACGGACCTGCGCGGCGTCCTGGCCGATCCTGGCGTCCACGTTGCCGTGGAAGTCGTCGGCGGCGTGGACTGGGCGCGGCGGTCCGTCCTCGACCTGCTTGCCGCCGGTAAGCATGTGGTCACGGCCAACAAGGCGCTGCTGGCCGAGCACGGCGCCGAGGTGTTCGACGCGGCCAGGCGCCACGAGCGCGCCATCGTCTTCGAGGCAAGCGTGATGGGCGGTGTGCCCATCGTCGCGGTCCTGGCGCAGAGCCTGGCTGCCAATCAGATCTTGTCGTTGCAAGGGATCCTCAACGGCACCAGCAACTTCATCCTGACGGGCATGAGCGAGTACGGCCGCAGTTACGCCGAGGCCCTGGCCGAGGCGCAGCAGCGCGGCTATGCCGAGGCCGATCCGACGCTGGACGTGGACGGCACCGACGCGGCCCACAAGCTGGCGATCCTCGCCCAGCTCGCCTTTGGCGTTCCAGTGCCGGTCAGCGTCATCGATCATCGGGGCATTGCCGACATCAGCCAGGTAGACCTCCGCTATGCTCGCGAACTGGGCTACACGATCAAGCTCCTGGCCGAAGCCTGGTTCGACGGCAACGGACAGCCCGGCGGTCAGCTCGCGCTGCACGTCTCGCCGGTGCTATTGCGTCACTCGGAATTGCTGGCCCAGGTACGCGGGCCGTACAACGCCATCCGCGTCCAGGGCGATGCCGTGGGCGATATCGCACTCTACGGCCGCGGCGCCGGCCAGATGCCGACGGCCAGCGCCGTCGTCGCCGACTTGATCGACCTGGCGGTGGGACGCGCCCAGCGCACCTTTCAGACGTTACGCTTCGGCAGTCAGGATGCTTCCGGCATCGCATTGCGTCCCTCGGCGACGGTGCGCAGCCGATTCTATCTCCGCCTGCTGGTGGCCGACCGGCTTGGCGTGATGGCGGACGTGACGCGTACGCTGGCCGAACGCGGGATCAGCATTGCGTCCGTCGTGCAGCACGAGGCGCTGGAGGGGCAGGAAGGCGAGACGGTGCCGCTGGTCATCATGACGCACACGGCCCGGACGGAGGAATTTCGCGCCGCGGTGGACACGCTGGATCGACTCGGCTGCGTGACGGCGCCCAGTGTATACTATCCCGTGGCGGAATGAACCTTCCTGACGGGAGTCGCCAATGCCGCTGGGTTCCGTCGCTTCCTTCGTCGATGGACTTCGCAACAAGCGTCTGCTGCGCCCCATGCAGCTCGATGAGTTGACGCGCATCGTGCAGCCGCGCTTTTCGGACACGACCGACCTGGCCAAGGAGCTGGTCCGGCGCGGCTGGCTCACGGTCTACCAGGTCAATCAGCTCTTTCAGGAAAACGGCCAGGAGCTGGTGCTCGGTCCGTATCGGTTGATCGATTTCCTGGGCAAGGGCGGCGTTAGCCAGGTGTTCAAGGCCTGGCACACGCAGCGCAACCAGGTTGTTGCGGTCAAAGTCATCTACGCGGACCTGGTTTCCAACACGGAAGCCTTTGGCCGCTTCCAGCGCGAATTGCGCGTGGTCACCCGGCTGGCGCATCCCAACGTGGTCCAGGCGATCGATGACAACCCGGTCGGCAACGCCCACTTCTACGCGATGGAATTCGTGGAAGGCAGCGACATGGGCAAGCTCGTGCAGTACGGCGGTCCCTTGCCGGTCGATCAGGCGTGCGATGCGGTGCGGCAAGCGGCGCTGGGCCTGCAGCACGCGCATGAACTCGGCCTGGTCCATCGCGACATCAAACCAAACAACCTGGTGCGGATCGCCGACACGTCGGTCGTGACGATCCTGGATTTCGGGCTGGCGCGGCTCCGCTTTGCACCGGGACAGACGGCAACCGGCGACATGTTGACCGCCGAGGGCGCGATGATCGGCACCGCGGACTACGTTTCACCCGAGCAGGCCCGCGACGCCCGCCAGGTGGACATCCGCGCCGACATTTACAGCCTGGGCTGCACGTTTTACTACTTGCTTTCCGGCCAGCCGCCGTTTCCGGGCGGCTCGTTCGTGCAGAAGGCGTTCAAGCATCAGACCGCGCAGCCGACGCCGATCGCGGGCCTGCGTCCGGAGGTGGCGGCGATCCTGACGAAGATGATGGCCAAGCAGCCCGAAGCCCGCTATCAAACCCCTTCCGAGCTTGCCCACGCGATTGGCCCTTTTTGCCCGCCCGCTGCTGGAACGAAGAAGCCATGAAATACGCCATCGTCATTCCCGACGGCTGTGCCGACGAACCGCAGGCGTCCCTCGGCGGCAAGACACCGCTGCAGGCCGCGCGCACGCCGAACATGGACCGCATCGCGCGGACCGGCTACGTCGGCAGCGCCAACAACGTGCCGCCAGGACTCACGCCGGCCAGTGACGTGGCCACGCTGAGCCTGTTCGGCTACGACCCGCTCGAAGTCTACACCGGCCGGTCGCCGCTCGAAGCAGCCGCCATGGGCATCCAACTCGGGCCGAACGACTGGGCGATCCGCTGCAACCTCGTCAACATCGACAACGGTGAGATGCGCGACTTCACCGCTGGCCACATCAGCAGCCCCGAAGGCAGCGCGCTGCTGGCAGCCATCGACAAGGCGCTCAGCGGACCGGTGCCGGGCGGAACGGATCGGCTCGAATTCCACGCCGGCGTCAGCTATCGCAACTGCCTGGTCTACCGGACCAGCGGCACGGCGCCGTTCGGTGCCCAAACCAAGACGCAGCCGCCGCACGACATCCCCGACCAGCCCATTGGAGAGTACTTGCCGAGCGGGCCGGGATCGGAGTTGCTGCGATTGCTCATGGATCGCAGTCGTGAAGTGCTGGGGCAGCATCCGGTCAATGTGGCCCGCAAGAGCAGCGGCAAGCGGCCGGCGACACAGATCTGGCTCTGGGGACAGGGGCGGGCGCCGAGCATCCAGCTCTTTGCGGAACGGTACGGCAAACGCGGGGCCATCATCAGCGGTGTTGACCTGGTGCGCGGCGTCGGCATCCTGCTCGGCTGGAAACGCATCGACGTGCCGGGCGTGACCGACTACCTCGACAATGACTACGCAGCCCAGGGCCGGGCCACCATCGAGGCGCTGCGGGACTACGATATCGTGTGCGCTCACGTCGAATCTCCCGATGAAGCCTCGCACGAGGGTAAAGCCGAGGAGAAGGTAAAGGCGCTGGAAGAGATCGATCGACACATCGTCGGCCCGCTGCTCGAAGCGATGCCGACGATGGGCGACTGGCGCATCCTCGTGTCGCCGGACCATCGCACGCCGCTGCGCACGCGTGCGCATGCGCACGGTGCGGTGCCCTTCGCCATCGCCGGCACCGGGGTCGCGGCCAAGGGCCAACCATCCTACGACGAAGCCGTCGCGGCCCAGAGCGACGTGGCGCTGGAACACGGCCACGCGCTGATGCGCCGCTTCCTCGGTTAATGAATCGGGCGCCGTCCGTCAGTATCGTGTCACTGCGCGCCGCCGTACGGGTGTGGCGAATTTTCTGGCGCCTTCAACGCAAGTTGCGTTTGAATCAGACAGATCGGCCTCTGGTTCCGTAGCCGCAGGCTTCAGCCTGCGGAGTGAGCAACCCGCGAGACGCCACTCCGCAGGCTGAAGCCTGCGGCTACAGAAGTGGGCGGAGAAGCGGTGCAGCGGCGCCTACCCGCGAAGCAATCGCTTGCCCTTGGTGACGGCTGTCCGTTATGATCGTGGGCTGGGTCAGGATCACTCGGAGGGAGTCTGTCCGATGAAGCGAATTCTCATGGCCCTCGTCGCCGGCCTGATGCTGGCCGGGCTTACCCCCGCTGCCGATGGCAAGAAGCTGGTCCTGCACTGGCACGGTCAGTCGTTCTTCGATCTGGAAACCAGTGGCGGCACGAAAATCGTCTTCGATCCGCATGCGATTGAAGTGTTCGCCCGGCCCATGCTCAAGGCAGACATCATCTGCGTCAGTCATTTCCACGACGATCACACGCAGATTCAAGTGGTGCAGAACTACGAGAAGGCCAAAAAGCTGATCGGCCTCAAGGGTACTGGCAAGAAGGTGGACTGGAACGATGCCCTTTTCAAGGCGGAGAAGATCAAGGACGTCTCGGTGCGGACCGTCGGCACCTACCACGACGAGGTCCAGGGGATGGAACGCGGCAAGAACGCCACGTTCGTCGTGGAAGCGGACGGCCTGCGTATCGTCCACCTTGGCGACGTCGGCCACGTCCTGAGCAAGGACCAGGTCGACAAGATCGGTCCCGTGGACGTGCTGCTGATTCCGGTCGGCGGCGTCTACACGCTCAACGGCATCGAGGCCAAGCGCGTGGTCGAGCAGCTCAAGCCGAAGATGTACATCGTGCCGATGCACTTCGGCACCAAGAACTTCGACGAGGTGCTGCCCGTCGACGGCTTCCTGGAGGAGTTCAAGAAGGACCAGATCGAAAAGAAGACGACCAACGAACTCGTCATCATGACCGACTACAAGCCGAAGGAGCCAAAGGTCGTTGTCCTGCACTGGGCGGCCAAGCAGTGACGTTCCGAAACGGATGCGAGATGAATACAAGCCCACGGGCCAGCGCTCGTGGGCTTGTTTGCTTTTCCGGGTTGCCTTGCTCCAGGTGACAAGGGCTTGTTCTCCACCGGCCGGCACCGGGAAGGAAACGATAAGACTGACGAATGCCAGTAGGTTCACGTGACTTCGTGAGTTCCCTGTGGCACGGACATTTCTGTCCGTGCAAGCACTTGATTGCATGGACAGAAATGTCCGTGCCACAGGCGCGACTACTCACCCTTCGGTTTCCAGATGTTACAATACCGGGAGTGATCAGCTGCAATGGCGAGACACGACATGGCGAGCAGTTACGACATCATCATCGTCGGCGCCGGCCACAACGGGCTGACGGCCGCGGCGTACCTGGCGAAGTCCGGCCTGAAGGTGCTCGTCCTGGAACGGCGCGAGCTGGTCGGCGGCACCTGCGTCACGGAAGAAGTCTGGCCGGGCTTCAAGGTCTCCACGGCGGCCTACGTCAACAGCCTGTTCCGGCCGCATATCATCCGCGAGCTGGAGCTGAAAAAGCACGGCTTCGAGATGTTGCCGCGCAATCCGTCGTCGTTCACGCCTTTCCCGGACGGACGTTCCTTGATGATGGGCCCCGACGCCGGCCTGAACCATCGGGAAGTCAGCAAGTTCTCCACGAAAGACGCCGACGCCCTGCCGCGCTACGAGCGCACCCTGGAGCGCATCGCCGCATTCATCGAGCCGACGCTGGACGAAACGCCGCCAAACATCTTCTCATTGCACCCGCGCGAGCTGTGGCGGCTCACCCAGCTCGCCTGGCGCTTCCGCAAGCTCGGTAAGGACGCGTCGGCCGCGATCGAGATCGTGACCGGCAGCGCTCGCGGCGTGCTGGAACGCTGGTTCGAGTCCGAGGAATTGAAGGCAACGCTGGCGACGGACGGCATCATCGGCGCCATGGCGTCGCCGTCGATGTCGGGCACGGCCTACGTGCTGTTCCACCACGTCATGGGCGAGTGCAACGGCGTGCGCGGCGTCTGGGGCTACATGCGCGGCGGCATGGGCGGCATCACGCAAGCCCTGGCAGCGGCGGCTCGTCAGCATGGCGTCGAGATTCGCACCAACGCCGATGTGGCTCGGATCGTCGTGCGCGATGGCCGCGTCACCGGCGTCGCCCTGGCCGACGGCACCGAGTTCACGGCTCCGCGCGTCGCCTCCAACGCGGACTGCAACGTCACGTTCTTCAAATTGATGGACCCGAAGCAGTTGCCGGAGGAATACGCCGCCGCGCTCAAGGCCATCGATTACTCCAGTGCGTCGTTGAAGATCAACGTGGCCCTCGGCGAGGTGCCCAATTTCAAGGCGCTGCCCGGCAACGCTCCCGGCCCGCAGCATCGCGGCACCATGCACATCTGCCCGACGCTGGACTACATCGAGGAAGCCTACGACGACGCCAAGTACGGCCGGCCGTCGAAGTCGCCCGTGCTGGAATGCACGATGGCAAGCGTGGTCGATCCCACCGTGGCGCCGGCCGGCAAGCACCTGATGTCGATGTTCGTCCAGTACGCGCCATACAAGCTGCGGGAAGGCCACTGGGACAAGCTCAAGGATGCCTTCGCCGACCGCTGCTTCGACATCCTCAACGAGTATGCGCCGAACTTCAAGTCGTCGGTGATCGACCGCCAGATTCTGACGCCGCTGGACCTCGAGCGACGCTTCGGGCTGACCGGCGGCAACATCTTCCACGGCGCCATGACGCTGGACCGCCTGTTCCTTCTCCGGCCGGCTCCCGGTTGGGCAGGCTACAAGACGCCCATCAAGGGGCTGTACCTGTGCGGAGCCGCAGCGCATCCGGGCGGCGGTGTGATGGGAGCGTGCGGGTACAACGCATACCGCGTGATTGTGAAAGACCGGGTGGCGTGAAGGCTCGCCAGGCCGCTCGTGTTTCGCTGGTTGTCATCGTTTCCCGACCGCCTTGCTGACCGCTTCCGCACTCGCCGTCGCCTGGAATGTCACCCACGTCTCCTGGGTTTCCAGCTTCAACGACTGCGCCAGTTCCTTCGCAACCGCCTCCGCCTCCGCGCCGGTTCCGAGCACGCGCAACAGGCCCCCGTTCGCGCGTCGCAGCCGGTCGAGCGCTTGCTCCATCGATTTCGCTCCCGGCGCGCTCGCGCTGGCCACAGCGCCATTGATCCGGATCGATTCCCCGAGCTGCAGCCACATCGCGGCGGTGCGGACCTGGGAGACCGCTTCGCGATCCTCCTCGGGCAGCTGGCGGGCGGCAAGCGCGGGCAGGCCGTCCTGCTTCTCGAAGTGGGCCACGAGCCAGGCCTGGGTTCCGACGGACATGCGCTCCTTGATCAGACTGTAAACCGGCGCGGCGAGTTGCTCCTCGGCGGTGGTCGGCGGGTCCGGCACTGCCTCCATGCTCTCCTTGGTCAGGCCAATCACCGCGGTGTTGGCACGCGGGCACCAGAGGAGGGCGTTCCAGCGCGGCTTTTCGATGTCGAAGTGATAGACGGCGTGCTTGGTGCCGATGTCGATGGGCCGGTTGGCCTTCAAGGTCTTGCGCAGCTTGGCTTCGTCGATGGGTCGGCGCGTGCGCACCACCAGCACCATGCGCGGCACCAGGTCCTCGCCGGTTTTCAGTCCAAAGATGACGTGCTCGATGTCCTGACGGTCGAGGCCGACGGTCTTCTCGATGTCCGCCATGCCCAAGCCGGTGTCGGCGAATTGCGATCGCGCCAGGTACGCGGCCCCGGACGGCGTTGCCAGGGCCTCGGCCACGTGAATCGCGATCACGACGTTGGTTCCACGCGGCAAATACCCCAACCCGGCCAGGTGAACCGGCGCCACGGTCCGGATCGGTTCCGGCTTGGTTTCGGCATGCTTCGGATCGCGACTGCGGCGCCACTCGACCGTGAGCAGCGCATAGGTCAGGCCAACGGCTGCCATTAGAACCATGATCCCGAGCACGCTGGTCGCGATGGCGCGGTTGGACCAGCGCGAACGAGCCGGAGC
Organism: Gemmataceae bacterium; assembly: GCA_019752375.1. GTDB lineage: Bacteria > Planctomycetota > Planctomycetia > Gemmatales > Gemmataceae > JAIEMG01. Next base: position 13,162 of record JAIEMG010000178.1, read on the forward strand.
GGCGGCCACCTGGGTGGCGAGGAGGGAAGCCGACGCCGTGCCATTGGCGGCGGCCTGTGCCGCCTCGGCGCTGCGATACGGAAACGACTCGCCGCAACGCGGGCAGGTCAGTCGCTGAGTGATCGGAGCCTGGGCCGGCGGCGGTACCAACGAATTGCAGTACGGACAGGACAGGCTGTCGACACTCATGGCATTTGGCCCCGGTTCGGAATCTGCCTCTTCCCTCATTCTACCATCCGGTGGCAGCAGGCAATCCCAGGGCAGCCGGGCGTCGAGTCGCGATGACCAGTCGCAACGGCGTGAAGGGCCAGGCAAACTTCGCGTCGCGGACTTCCACGTCGAAGCCGTTCGCTTCGAGAAGCGCACCGGCCCCGGGAAGCAGGAACGTCAGGTAGAACATGATGAACGGCGGTGAGCGCAGCCAGTTGCGCATGTGCATCACTGCGTTGAATCCGCGCCGCATCCAGTAGGTCGGGTCCCACCACGACGGCATGGGCGACGTGACGAAGACGAACCGTCCCCCCGGCCGCAGCACGCGCGCCACCTGCCGCACGAACGCTTCTTCGTCCTGCACCAGGATGTGCCCAAAGGCGCCGAAGCAGACCGCGACGTCGAACGCGGCGTCGAACGGCATGGCCAGAGCATCGCCGCGAACGAACTCCAGTGGCGCGGTGCCGGGCGCGTCGGCCAGGACACGCTGCGCAACGCTCAGCATGCCCGCACTCACATCGAGCCCGACCACGCGTTCCCGACACAGCGGCCGAAGCATGCGCATCGCCGCTCCGGTACCGCAACAGATGTCGAGCCCCGACGCGAAAGGAGCCAGCGACTCCAGAGCGGTTCCGACGACGTCGAGGACTTCGTCCGGCGTGCGAAACGGCGTGTAGTCGAACTTCGGCGCCAGAAGATCGTAGCCGCGCTCCGTCGACGACAGCGCCTGGACCGCGAGTTCCCAGAGCGTCGGTCCTTGCGGGTGAAACATCATTGAAGATCCCACGCCAGCCCGGCTTCGGAACTTGGGATGCCAGGAATGGCATCGAAGCCCAAAGTACCGAGGAAGACAAGCCGCGGGTAGGTATCGATGGTTCCCGCTTCGCATTTTGCATTTTGCATTCAGTATTTCCCTCGTGACCGGGCTCTGCCCGGTCACGCAGTGCCCGCGAGGCTCTGCCTCGCGAGCCCGTTCCCGGCTGGACCGGCAGAGGGCGGACCGTTCACTGCCGCGAGGCAGAGCCTCGCCGGCAGTGCGTGACCGGGCAGAGCCCGGTCACGAGGGCGTGGGCTTCGACCAAGCAGGTCGCGCAGAAACGGGTTTGCACCCGTAGGTATCGATGGTTCCCGCCTTGCATTTTGCATTCAGTATTTTGCATTGTTCAAAACATGCAAAACAGAAAATGCAAAATGCAAAATACAAATCTGAGGACCCAGGATGGCCATCCCCGTTTCTGCGCGACGAAGGAAGTTCGCAAATGATCTCGTCGTTCGTCGACTCGAAGCACGCTCGTTCGGGCGAACGACCGCACTCACAAGCGGGCAGAAACGGGTTTGCACCCACAGTCGCACGAAGCGCGACATCGGGCGCAAATCAGAGGTCAGCCGGTCGCCCCGGGCTTGAGGTGAGCCGCGAGAAAAGCCGAGACCTGGTCGATTGTTTCGGCGAGCCGCGGCGGGCCCCAGCCGTGACCGGCGCCGGGCACGATGATGAGTTGCACGCTAGCCTTGACCGCTTCCAGCCGTTCGGCCAGTCGGCGCGATTGGCCCGGGGGAACGGTGATATCCGCGTCGCCGTGAATAATGAGAAACGGTGGAGCGCCCGGACGCACGTACTCGACCGGAGATGCTTTTCGATAGAGGTCCGGGTTCTCGGCAAACGTCGCACCAAGGAAGGGGACGAGCAGCCCCTTTTCTTTTCTCTCGCGCCAGGGATAGTCCGTCATGTCCACGATGCCGTACAGGTCCACGACCGCCTGAACTTTGCTGGACTGCTCGGGATGACCGCCCTGGCCTTCGAACCCGTCGGCAGGCTCCGTCAGGCCGAGCATGCTGGCAAGGTGGCCGCCGGACGACGGACCAAGGGCCGCCACCCGATCCGGATCGATGCGGTAGCGGCCGGCATTCGCTCGCAGCCAGCGCACCGCAGCCTTGCAATCCTCGACGGGTGCCGGGAATTTCCCCGCGGGGATCACGCGGTAGTGCGGTTCGATGGTCACATAGCCGCGCGTCGCCAGCAGCTCCAGGATCCCCTCCATCAGTCCTGGCCAGGCGTAGTACTGCCAGGCGCCTCCGGCGATCAGCACCACGGCGCCAAAAGGTCCATCGCCTTGCTTGGGCATGGCGAGATCGAGCTTCAGGTCGCTCCCACCGCCGCGGCCGTAGACGATGTTGCGCTCGATGTGGAGATCATGGAGGTCGATCCCCAGCGTGGAGCGCAACCGCCGCTGAACAAGCCAGCGCCCCAGGGGACCGAGGAGCTTGAAGAGGACCTGCTTCACGCCCATGCCACGACCTCAGCCGGGTTTCCGCAACTCCGCGATCATGGGCATCCCGCCGCGCGGCCGCAACGACACGGCCGCAACCGGCGTGACCGCGTGGCCGGGGGCCAGCCGCAGCCGCCAGCGCTGGCACACCGTGGCGATGACCAGGATCAACTCCATCCACGCGAAATGCTCGCCAATGCACTCGCGCGGGCCTGCCGCGAACGGCACGTAGGTGTAACGGTCGCGGCCAGCAATGGCTTCCGCGGACATCCGCGCCGGATCGAAACGCCACGGCTCCGGATACCAGCGCGGGTCGTGGTGCAGGGCCCACGTGTTCAGGAGGATCACCGTGCCGGCCGGTACGGTGTAGTCGCCGACCTGGTACTCATCCACCGCAATCCGCCGCAGCACCCAGAATGGCGGATAGAGCCGCAGTGATTCCGATACGACCTGACGCAAGTACTCCAGGCGGGGAATGTCGGCCGCCTCGGGCCGCCGGTTGCCCACGACCGCTTCGACCTCCGCGTGGACCTTCGCTTCCGCCTCCGGATGCTGGGCCAGCACGTACCAGGTCCAGGTAAGCGCTGCACCGGTCGTTTCGTGACCGGCCATGAAGAGGGTCACTGCTTCGTCGCGCACCTGGGCGTCGGTCAGGCCGCCGGTGCCGCCTTCGGTGTCGCGGGCGCGGAGAAGCATCGTCAGCAAATCGTTCCGCGCTTCGGGATCGCGACGGTGCTCGTCGACAGCGCGGCGGATAGTATCGTCGAGCTGGGCGCGGGCCTGCAGGAAACGCTTGGATGGGCTGAACAGCCGCTTGATGGCGCCCGGCAACGGCAACCGGTCGAGGAGCAGGTCGGCTTCCAGGGCGGTCGTCATGGCCTGGGCGAAGTGGTCGGCTTCCACTTCGAGGTCGGTGCCGAGCAATGCCTTGGCGACGACAACCTGCGTCAGCTCCAGCATCTCCCGATGGAGGTTGAACGGCACGCCCGGCTGCCAGCGCGATGACCGCTGCTCCGCGGCGCCGGTCATCACGGGGCCGTACCCCGTCAGTCGGTCGCGGTGGAAGCCCGGCTGCAGCAGCCGCCGCTGACGCATGTGGAACTCGCCGTTGCTCAGAAACAGGCCGTCGCCGACCAGTCGCGCCAGGTGCGGGGATGCCTTGACGAAGTTCTTGTTGTGCGTCACCAGCACGTCGCGCATCTGGTCGGGGTGGCTGAGGATGCAGACGTGCGTCCGGCCAGCGCCGAGGTGCACGACGTCGCCATGGCGAAGCGGCAGGTCTTGAAGCAAGCGCAGCGGGTCTTGATACATCCGGATCGCAGCCCGGAGGGCCGCCAGACCGCGCGGCCCCGGCGGCAGCTGCGACGAAGTCCGCCCCATCGCTCACCGCCTCGCTTCGAGAGTCATGGGCAGCCCGTCGCGGGGCCGCAGGGTCATCATCGGCTCGGGGACAATCGGGTGTCCAGGCACGAGCCGCGGCCGCCACTTCTGACCGAGAGTCGTCAGGACCAGGGAAGCCTCGGTCCAGGCGAAAGGCTCGCCCACGCACTGCCGCTGCCCGCCGCCGAACGGGAAGTAGGAGTACCGCGGTCGCGCGGCCCGCGCCTCGGGCGTCATCCGCTCGGGGTCGAATTTCTCCGGGTCGGGAAACCAGGCGGGCGTGCGGTGCATGACAAACGGACTCACGATGACCGTGGTCCCGGCGGGCACCACGTAATCGCGAACCGGGTAGTCCGCGGTGGCGCGCCGCTCCAGTGAGAAGATGGGCGGGAAAATCCGCAGCGACTCGGCGACGATCATCTCGGTGTAGCGCAGATTCGGTACGTCATCAACGGTGGGTGGGCGTCCGCCCAGCGCGTCGATCTCCGCGTGCCAGCGGGCCTCCACTTCGGGATGTTGCGACAGCAAGTACCAGGTCCAGGTCAAGCAGCGCGCGGTGGTCTCGTGGCCGGCCATCAGGATGGCCAGCACTTCGTTGCCGATCTCGACGTCCGCCGTGGGGCCGCCGGCTTCGTGGCTGTGGATGAGCATGCTGAGCAAGTCGCCGCGCTTCTCACCCAGTTTCCGCCTCCGGGCGATCACGTCGGCTGCGGCGGCGTGGAGCCTTTCGCTTGCCTGATGGAAGTGGCGCATCCCCGGCAACGGCAGGTGGCTGAGCGCGCCGCCGTGCGGAATGTAGCTCATCATGCCCACGTACCAGGCTGCTTCGTTGAATGCAGCGCTGAACTCCGTGGCCGAGTCCTCGATGTCCACGCCAAAAAGCGTCTGGCTGGCGATGCCCAGGGTCAAGCGCATCATTTCGTGGGCCATGTCAAGCGGTTCGTCGGCGTTCCAGCGATTGCGGGCCTGGACGGCGTGCCGAACCATCTCGGGCGCATACTCGCGGATGTTCTCGCGCATGAAGGCGTGCTGCAACAGCCGGCGCTGGCGGCGATGGAGGTCGCCCTCGGCCGTCAGCAGGACTTTGCCGATGACGCGTTGCGCCTCGACCATGACTTGCGCGGGCTCAAACTCCTTGGCGCGGGTGACCAGCACCTCTTCGACAAGATCGGGATGGTTGAAGAGTGCGACATGATCGAAGCCGACGCGGAAATACGTCAGGTCGCCGTGGTCTCGTGCCGTGCGCTGGAGAAAGCCCAGTGAGTCACGCAGTTGCTCCAGGAGCGCGCCGCCGGGTAAAAACGGATGCCTCGGCCCCGGGGGCAGATGCCGTTTCGACATGGCTATTCCTCGTCCCGTGTTGCCGCAAAAGCCATGCGGATGAACGTATCTCGCCCCAAGCCTCCTGTCAACGGCGCCAGGGGTGGGCGCCCAACCAAGCGACCGCCGTGGCACGACGTTGCGTCAGCGGTCGCCATCCGAGCTAACAGTTCGTGCTACAGTGGCGGCCGCGCCTGCTGTAGCACTGCCGCCTGTAGCACGCCGCTACAGCAGCACCGGCAGGGTCTTGAGGGCCCGCATGCTTGGGTAACGGACGAACTCTACCGGGCCCGCTTCTCGCCGTAGTTTCGGAAAACGCCGCAGCAGGGTGTTGAAGACAATGCGTGCCTCGAGCCGCGCCAGTGGGGCGCCGAGACAGAAATGCGATCCCGCACCGAACGCCAGGTGGTGGTTCGGCGAACGGGTAATGTCCAGCCGATCCGGATCGGGGAATTGGGCGGGATCGCGGTTGGCGGCGCCGAAGAGCAGCGCGACAAAGGCGCCGCGGGGGACCGTCGTCTCACCCAGGCAAAGGTCTTCCTGAGCCAGCCGCGGAGTGAGCGCAAGCTGAAGCGGAGATTCAAAGCGGAGGAACTCCTCCACGGCACTCTCCATCAGGGCCGGCGTATCGCTCAGCTTCTGCTTTTGCTCGGGATGCTGCAGGAGGCTGAGGGTGCCGGTGCCGATCAGGCTGCTGGTGGTGGCGTTGCCGGCAACCAGCAGCAGGATGGCGTTGCTGTAAAGCTCCGCATCGGTCAGACGGTCCTGCATGTCCTCGGCCTGCGCCAGCGCGCTGAGCAAGTCCTCACGCGGCTGTTGTCGTCGTTGTGCAACGAGGTCGACCAAGTACGCCACCACTTCGCGGCGGGTCGCCGCGGCGGCCATGAAGGTCTCGACCGAAGGCACGTCGCCGAGTCGGGTCATCGCTTCGATCCAGGCCTTCACTCGCTCACGGTCCTCTGGGGGTATGCCGAGCATGTCTCCGATCACGAGCAGCGGCAGCGGCTGGGCGAGGTCTTGAACCACGTCCATGCGCCCCCGAGAGACAACATTGTCCAGGAGCCGATCGACGATGCTCTGAATCCGTCCCGTCATGGCCTCCACCGCGTGGGGCGTGAATGCTTTGCTGACGAGTCCGCGCAGCCGCGTGTGGGCCGGCGGGTCGGTGTGCATCATGCCGCGGGCCATGCCATCGAAGGCATCCTGCAGCTCGGGCTGCGGAAAGGCCCGCCGCAATTGATCCGTTCCCGCGCACGAAAGCGCCGGGCTGCGCAGGGCCGCCGCCACGTCCGCATAGCGGGTCAGATACCATTTTCCGTCCGCCGCATGGTAAATGGGATGGGTGGACCGCATGCGATGGTAGGTCGGATATGGGTCGTCCAGCATGTCCGGCCCGAACAAGGCGATCGATTCGCTACCGGGGCCTTCGGCTTGAGCCATGGGTGGTTCCTTCATGTACCGATGGTGTGCATCCACGAAAGAATTCTAACCGACCAGACCGGGATAAGCAGTCGTCCAAGAACCAGTTCGTCGGACGGATTTCCAATCCGTCCTTGTTTGCCGGACGGATTGGAAATCCGTCCTACAAATCCAGTGAACCGTCAGGGTCTGTTTCTGCCCCTCGCAGCGCACGGGCTTGTCGTCGGTCCAGACCGCTGCCACAATGGGCCTGCGACCGCCCAGTTCGGGGAACACCATGACCGATCCGTCCGTGGCGGACGAGAAGCACGACGACGCTCCGCCGCAGGCCACCGGGCAGATGCTGTGGGCCGGGCTGCCATTTACCTCCTGGCTGCGGCTGCTCATTCGCAATCGGTTTGCGGTCGACCGCCCGTTCGTGCCGGTCGCGCTGGCGAACACGGCGCTGAGCCTGACGTTCTCGGCGCTCGGCGTCATGCAGACCATGTGTTACGCCGGCCGCGTCGCCCGCACCAACCTTCACGAACCGCCGTTGTTCGTGCTGGGTGTCTGGCGCAGCGGCACCACCTTGCTGCACAACCTGCTCAGCCTCGACCCGAGGCATACGTCGCCGACCATGTACCAGTGCCTGATGCCGAACCACTTCTTGCTCACGGAGCGGTTTGTCACCCGGCGCTTTCCGCTCCATGGCAAGCGGCCGATGGACGATGTGCTCGTCACCTGGGACCAGCCGCAAGAAGACGAATACGCCATGTGCATGATGGGCCAACCATCCTTCCATCTGAGCCTGGCGTTTCCCAACCACCCGCCCGTGAACCTGGACTACCTGGACCTGGACAGCGTGCCGCCGCGCGCCCGCGAGGCCTGGAAGCAAGCCCTGCTGCGCTTCCTGAAACGGGTCGCCTACCGCCGGCCGGGGCGGCTGGTGCTCAAGTCGCCCGAGCACACCGCCCGTATCCGCACCTTGCTGGAGCTGTTCCCCGACGCGCGCTTTGTCTACATCGTCCGCAACCCGTATGTCGTCTTCGCGTCGCTCGTCAAGATGCTGCGTGCGGTCTATGCCCACTTCGGGCTCCAGCGGCCCCATTACGACGGGATCGAAGAGTTTGTCTTCACCACCCTGCCGAAGGTGCTGCGGAAGCTGGACGAGGGCCGCCGCCTGGTGGACCCCGCGCGGTTCCACGAGCTGCGCTACGAGGACCTGGTCGCTGACCCCGCGGGGCAGTTGCGGACGGTGTACGACACTCTGTCGCTGGGCGATTTCGACGTGATGCGGCCGCGGCTGGAGTCGTACCTGGCAGCGCAGGCTGGCTACCGGACGAACCGCTATGAAATGGCGCCAGGGCTGCGCGACGAGATTACGCGCCGCTGGGGCGACGTCATCCGCCGGTGCGGGTACGCCGAGGAGGCAGCGCCGTCATGAGCGACCCGGCACCGCCAGCGGCCAGCGGCCGGTTGATCTGGGGCGGCTTCTGCCTGTCGGCGTGGCTGCGCTTGCTGGCCCGCAACCGCTTCGACGTGGCGCCCCCGTTCCGCCGGGCGGCGCGGACCGCAACCCTGCTTTCGGCCGTCTCCTCGCTTCTGGGCGTCGCCCAGGAGATGTGTTTCGGCCGCGCCATCCGGCGAACGAAGCTCCGCGACGCCCCGATCTTCATCCTCGGCCACTGGCGCTGCGGTACGACCTTCCTGTTCGACTTGCTCAGTCGCGACGAGCGCTTCGCCTACCCGGACACCTACGAGTGCTTCTTCCCGGGCCACTTCCTGGTCAGCCGCGACTTCGTGACGCGCCGTGTTCCCCTCGGAGGCGACCGCGGCGTCGATCGCGTGCCGCTGGGCTGGGGCCAGCCGCGCGAGGACGAGTTCGCCCTCTGTGCCCTGGGCGCGCCGTCCCCGTACCTGACCGCTGCCTTTCCCAACCGACCACCCCAGTGTCCGGAGTCTCTCGACCTGCACGGCCTGTCGCCGCGCGATCGGCATGCGTGGGCACGGACCTACCATCGCTTTCTCCAGGCGCTGACGCTCAAGAAGGGCAAGCGCCTGCTGCTCAAGTGCCCTCCGCACACCGCCCGGCTGCGCGTCCTGGGCCGGCGATTCCCCGATGCCCGATTCATTCACATCGTGCGCGACCCGTTCGCGGTGATCCCCTCGACCTTGCGCCTGTGGCGAACCGTTTTCGACAGCCTGGGCCTGCAAACGCCCACGTACGCCGGCCTGGAGGACTACGTCTTCGAGAACTTCCGATGTGTCTACCAGCGACTCGATCAGGACCGCCCGGGCATTCCGGCGTCGCGCTTTCACGAGCTGCGGTATGAGGACCTGGTCGCCGGCCCCCTGGGTCAATTGCGCACCATCTACGAGCGCCTGGCACTGGAGGGCTTCGAACAGCAGCAGCCCGAGCTGACCCGTTACCTGGCAACCCTGCGCGACTACGAACCGAACCGGCACCAGCTCAGCCCCGAGCTGCGCGCGGGCATCCAGCGTCACTGCGGCGACGTGTTGCGCCGCTACGGATACCGGTCCGATGCAAAGTAGGTAGCGTCTCGGGGTGCAAACCCGTTTCTGCACGCTTGTGAGTGCGGTCGTTCGCCCGAGCGTCGAGCGGGTTTGCATCCCGCGGCTGTTGCATGGTTGATTTGCGATCGACGAAGGAGTAGCCTCAGGCCGAACGCCAATGCCGGCGCACGCGCATTGGCCCCACCCTCCTCCGCAATCCTTGGTGCAGCAATGCCATTGAGCCGCATCCTCTTCGTCCAACGCTGGACCTGGTTCACCCTGGTGCTTTTCTCCGCCTTCGTGGACCGCATGCAGGCGGCCGAGTCGGCGCGGAAAGCGGAGAACGTCCTCGTGGTGACCCTGGACGGTTTGCGCTGGCAGGAGATCTTCGGCGGGGCCGATGAAGTGCTGCTGCACGAGAAGCAAGGCGTCAAGGACCTGCCCGATCTGAAGCGGCGCTACTGGAAAGACACCGCCGCGGCCCGGCGCGAGGCCTTGATGCCGTTTCTGTGGGGGACCGTCGTCAAGCAAGGGCAACTATTCGGCAACCCGACGCGCCAGGCTGCGGCACGCAGCACGAATGGGCTGAAGTTTTCCTACCCCGGTTACAGCGAGCTATTCTGCGGACTGGTCGACCCGCGCATCGATTCCAATGCGAAAAAGGACAACCCGAACCTTTCCGTGCTGGAGTACCTCAACGATCGACCGGGCTTTCGCGGTCGGGTCGAGGCGGTTTGCACCTGGGATGTATTCCCATCGATCTTCCGCGTCAAGCAGAGCGGATTGCCGGTCCATGCGGGTTGGGAACCGCTCAAGGGCGAGAAGCTGACGGACCGCGAACGCCACGTGAACGAGTGGCTGGAACGGATGCCTCGCTACTGGAAGGACAACAGCTTCGACGTGTTCGCCATGGAAGCGGCCCGCTCCGCGGTAGAGCGACGAAAACCGCGCGTGCTGTACATCGGCCTGGGTGAGACGGACGAGTGGGGGCATGGTCGACGTTACGACCTCTATCTGGATGCAGCACACAAGGCCGACCGCTTTCTGGCCGAGACCTGGCGGATGCTGCAAGAGTTGCCCCAGTACAAGGACAAGACCGCACTGATCGTGACGACCGACCATGGCCGCGGTTCGACGCGCGAGGACTGGACCGACCACGGCAAGAACGTGCCGGGCGCGGAATTCGTGTGGATTGCAGTGATGGGGCCGGACACGCCGTCGCTGGGGGACCGCGAGAATGTGAATGCAACTCAAACCCAGGTCGCCGCGACCATCGCCGCCCTGATCGGGCAGGATTTCAACGCGGCGAGCAAACAGGCCGCCAAGCCGCTGCCCGTCTTCGCCGCGGAATGAGCGAGCATTCGGAGTAGATAGTTTCCATGGGCGCTTGCCACTACTTGTAGCCGCAGGCTTTAGCCTGCGGTGTGAGTGTACCGCTCCTGCGACGCCATTCCGCAGGCTGAAGCCCAATACCGTTCAATTAGGAGCAAGTGTTCAGTAACTGCCGGCCATGAAATAAGGACTTACGTTCGCGCCATGACCAGAATCGAGTGAACATTTGCTCCTAATTGAACGGTATTGGGCTGAAGCCTGCGGCTACAGACGTCGCGCGGATCCTTTCACGGAATGTAGCGCTGTAGAATTGGGCGAGCAACAGGAGAGTACTCCCGTGGCACGGACATTTCTGTCCGTGCAATCGCCAAACGGCACGGACAGAAATGCGGTGACCGCGCTGAAGTCGATGCCCTTCTGCTATGGCCGTTTATATTCCACCTGCGTTGTCGTTTGGCCCTTGATGTAGGACAGTCGGATCTGGGCCGCTTCCGCCTGGCGTGTGCCGGGGAACTGCTGCACCACGCGTTCCAGGCAGAGGACAGCCTGTTGCGGCTGGCCCTTGCGAACCCAGGTCTCGGCCAGCGACAGGTAGAGGAGGCCAAGCCGATCGCTCAGGCTGTCGCAGGCTGCCCGCATCCAGTCGGGGTTGTTCTTGATCTCGCTGGCCAGCTGCATGGCCTCGGTCCCTTCCGCCAGGTCGCCGTAGCTGGCCGCCAGGACTTCGCAACGATCCAGACAGCACAGGTACTGCTGCGTCCGGTAGTCTTCGCGTGCCTGAGCGAGCAGTTCGCGCGCCCGCCGGGCCCGCACCTGGTTCTTGATCTCCGGTTTGCTGGCGATTGTGGACAGCAGCTGGCCGGCCTCGCCCGCGGCCTGGGTTCCGGGGAAAGTCTTGACCAGTTCGGTCAGTGCCTGGGCGGCCTCGGTCGCCTGGCCCTTGTCGTCGAGCTTCTTGGCGCGCGCCAGCCGGCCGGCGGCTTGCTGTTCCACTTCCTGGAGCACTTGCCGGGCCTTCACCTGGACCTGGCGATCCTTGCCGTCCTCGATCACGCCTTTGAGCAGAGCGACGGCGCGAGCGTAATCGCTGCCGGCCACGGCCTTGCCGGCTTCCTTGAAGTCGCGCAGCATCCAGTCGGGTTCGCTGATGCCGGCAAGGGCACGCTGGAGCACCTCCGCGAATGGCCCTGCTTCCTTGAAGCCGACCACGGTGTCGAGGATCTTGCCGTCGGAGCTGGCGACGACAACGGTCGGATAACTTTGAATGTGAAGCTGAGCGGCGAGAGATGCTTCGCGCTCGGCGTCGATTTTGAGCGGAATGAAGCGGTCGTTCAAGGCACTGACCACGGCGGGATCGCGGAACGTCGAGGCGTCGAGGCGTTTACACCAGAAGCAATTCTCGGTGCCGAAATCGATGACGAGCGGCCGATTCTTTTCCTCCGCTTCCTTGCGGGCCGTGTTGTAATCGTGGCGCCACTGCACCTCTTGACCGTGAGCCGCGGAGGGGGCGACGCACACCGCCAGCACAAACAGGAATCCGTGCCAGGGCCGCCGGCCCGGGCGAACGGCGCCGGTTGGAAGGGATGCCTCGCTCCAATCGCTCATGGACGTATCTCCCGATTCGAGGTCCTCGGCTACCGGTCAAGAAGCACGCGGGTGCGCCTTGTGATAGCTCTCGCGCAGGCGCTGGGTGGTCACGTGGGTGTAGATCTGGGTGGTCGTCAGGTTGCGATGGCCAAGCAGCTCCTGCACGCCGCGGATATCGGCCCCGGCGTCGAGCAGGTGCGTCGCAAAGCTGTGTCGCAGCGTGTGCGGACTGGTGCGCGGGTCCAGTCCGGCGCGGGCGAGGTGTGCCTCCAGAAGCCGGCCCACGCTGCGCGACGTCAGGCGTCCGCCGCGCTGATTGAGGAACACCGCCGGGCGCGGTCGGCCGCCGGTCATCGTGCCGCGCTGCTCCAGCCACTCGCGCAGCACCTTCATGGCGGTGGCGCCGAGCATCGCCAGGCGTTCGCGCTTGCCCTTGCCGCGGACGGTGATCGTGGCGCTGTCGAGGTCCACGTCGTCCAGGTTCAGGCCAGTCAGCTCGCTGACGCGCAGGCCGGCGGAATAGAGCGTTTCCAGGATGGCACGGTCGCGCACCCCCGGAGCGGTATCGCCCGGGGGCGATTCCAGCAGCCGGCCCATTTCCTCGACGCTCAGGAAGTGGGGCAACTTCTTGTCTTGCCGGGGGCCGCGCAGGCTGTCGGCCGGGTTGACGGTCAGGGTGCCCTGCCGGCAGAGGAATCGGCACCACGAACGCACCGCCGCCACGCGGCGCGCAACGGTGGTCTTGGCGTAGCCCTGCTCGTGGAGCCAGGCAAGGTAGGCGCGGAGCAGGCGCGTGGTGAGGTGGGCAGGCTCCGGTTCCTTGCCCAGCTTCTCGCGGAAGTAGCCGAGCGCCTGAACCAGGTCTTCACGGTACGACTTGACCGTGTGCGCCGAGGCGTTCTTCTCGACGCCCAGGTGGTGCAGGAACTCGGCCAGGGCTTGTTCCATCGACGCGTCCTGTTGCTTGACTAGGGGACGAATTCAACCACAGATTACACGGATGACACGGATAAAGAATGCAGTGTTTGCCAACAATGCCTCGATTTTCAGGACAGAATGACACGCACTGCCTGCACTTTTTCTGATCCGTGTTATCCGTGCGATCCGTGGTTCGATTTCCCCAACCATTTAGAACCGCAGTTTCACCGGTGCGTCCTGCTCGGCGCTGCGGGCCTGTTCTCGGGCCTTGTCGCTCATGACGGCGGCATCGAACCAGCTGAACGTCAGCCGGGGGTCCGCCGCCTGGTCTCGGAAGGCGTCGATCAGGGACTGGCGGCTGTCGTCGTCGTAGACGAAGACGTAGCGTTCATTGCCCTTGATCAACGCCAGTACATTGAATTCGCGTCGCAAAGGACCACCCCTCCCTGCGTGTCCCAGGCGCATCGGCGCAATATCGCCGGTGCATCCTCTTATCGACTTGCAGGAACGAGCGGCTTTGATCGGAGACCGATTCCTTCACCAAACTTGTGCGGCCAGCACTCCCGGCAACCGTTACAGTCCCTCTCCGTTTCGTTGGCTGCCGAGGTCGTGAGCCCAGGACAATCACGTCAGATCGCGCAGACCGCGCAACCCGATCTCTTCCCGGCACAGCAATGGTTCGCCATAACCGGTGCCAATGGTCCATCCCCAGTACCTTGCCCGGTCGCGCACATCGTCCAGAAAGGTCGGTGCCGTGGTCGGGCGTCCCTGGACGAACTGCGAATGGTAACACTCGACGGCACGCATCTTCGCATCGTGATGCGGCGTCACGTCCATCACCAGCGACGGCTTGACGTGCAGACGCAGGTGCATGCTGAAGTAGTAAAGGATGCGCGACGGGTAGTGCGGCTGGCCCGGCAGCTCGGTCTTGGTCAGCTTGGCCCAGAAGCGGGCGGCGTCGACCAGGGCGCTCGCGGCGACGTGATCGGGATGCGCGTCGTCCCAGTACGGCGCGAAGAGGACGCGCGGGCGAAGGTCGCGGAAGACGCCCGCGAGCAAGCCTCTCGCCTGGAGCGTCGATTGCAAGAGTCGGTTCGGCAGCCCGAGGTTGCCGCGCCAGTCGAGACCGAGCAACTGCGTGGCCGCGGCCGTCTCGCGCTGCCGAATCTCCTTGCTGCCGTGCGGCGTGGGTTCGCCGTCCGTCAGATCGAGGACGCCGACCTGGTGGCCTTGCGCCTTGAGCAGAAGGATCGTGCCTCCCAGGCACAGCTCCGCGTCATCGGGGTGGGCGGCAATGACAAGATAGTCGAGATCGGCCATGATGTTGGAACCCAAGTACGAACGAGGAACGGCTCATGGCTATTTCCCGTCGGGCAGGAACTCGCGCAAGAGCCGATTGAAATTTCGCCCATCCTCGATCGGCGGGGCGTGGCCGACGTTGGACAGGATGGTCAGCTTGGCCTGGGGGAGATGCTCCGCCAGTTGCCGGGCGTAGCGCGGCGGCGCAATCATGTCGTCCTCGCCGACGACCACCTGGACGGGGCAGTGCACGTTGCCGAGGCGTTCGATGGTATCGTGGCCGCGGATGGCTTCGAGCTGGCGAAAGAAGCCATCGATCCGTTGCGGATGGGGGTTCTGACGCAGCAACGCCCGCAGCCAATCGGGGCGCTCCGGCACCTCGAAGAAACGGTGGCTGACCAGCCAGGGCAACAGCGCGGCAAAGAAAGCCGGCGTGTCGGCCACCTGCCGCCGGATCAGGGCGAAGGCATCCAGCGTGCTCATGAACCACGCATCGGACCGGGCCTGCGTCGCGATCAAGATCAGGCTCCGCACCCGATCCGGATGCCGTAGCGCCAGTTCCTGGGCAATCATGCCGCCGAGGGAAAGACCGACGACGTGGGCGGCCGGCACGTGCAGCGACTCGAGCAGCCAGGCGACGTCCGCGGCCAGTTCGGCGATGGTGTAGGGGGCCGCGACATAGCCGGACTGTCCCGCGTCACGATTGTCCAGGGCGAGGCAGCGAAATCGCGGTGAGAAGGCGCGGACCTGGCTCATCCAATAGAGATGGTCGCCGGCCAGCCCGTTGAGAAACACGACGGGCTCGCCGGAGCCGGTGTCCAGGTAGTGCAGCGCCAGGTTGAGGTCGGGGCGGAGCGCCGTGGGCATCGTTCATCCGTGAGAAAAGCCCGGAGGCGAACGGAGCAGGTCAAGGGGATTTTAGATAACTTCGGTCAAAAGGGGAAGATGAACAAGGTGCGTCAGGACAGCATCTTGATTTCGAGCGCTGGGCTTTTTAGTCTTAACCCTTCCACATCTGGACTCGCGGCCAGGATGGCTCGAGGTGGCGGGCAGGAAGCTACGGGTCGGCGAATCGCCTGATCGAGGAAGCCCATGGCCAGGAAGCGCAGCCCCAAAGCCAGCCCGCCCGCCCCGCGTGCCGTGACCGCGGAACGTGCTGCCCGCCTCTGCCAGCTGCTACGCCTGCTGGGCAAAGGGCCGCAGACGCGGGAATCGCTCACGCGGAAGCTCGGTAAGGATGTGCGCAGCTTCTATCGCGACCTGGAATTGCTCCGCGCCGCCGGCATCGAGGTTCCCCTGCGCGAGGGCCGCTATGTCCTCGATGAGAATGTGGATGCCGCCGTGGCCCATCTGCCCTTCCCCGACCCCGTACTGACGCTGGGCGAAGCGCAGCAGCTTGCCAAAGGGCGAAGTCCGACCCATAAGAAATTGAAAGCACAAATCGATCAGATCGTCGGTTGACGGGGAAATTTTCGACACCCCCAAATCGCCGGACCGCCGGACGGGCTTGCCTGTAAATCCCGGAATCGGTCTAATCGCACCTCTCTGCTTACTTTCTCCGGCCCAGGCAGGACAAGGAGGTCCCCCGATGAAAACGGCCATCGTCATTCCTGCGCGCCATGCCTCGCAGCGTCTGCCGGGCAAGCCATTGCTGCGCGCGACCGGAAAGTATTTGATTCAGCACGTTTACGAGCGGGCTTGCCAGTCGCGCAAGGCCGGTGAAGTTATCGTCGCCACCGACGATCCACGCATCGTGGCGGCCGTCGAGAGCTTTGGCGGCAAGGTTCGCATGACGCGCCGCGACCACACCAGCGGCACCGATCGCGTGGCGGAGGTCGCCCAGGACACATCGTGCGACGTCGTCGTCAATTTGCAGGGCGACGAGCCAATGATCGATCCCGCGGCGCTCGATTTGCTAGTGGATCTCCTGGAACGCGACCCCAATGCCGAGATGGCGACGCTGGCGGCGCCCATTCGCTCGCGCGAGCAGTGGCAGAACCCCAACTGCGTGAAGCTCATGCGCGATCGCCGCGGCCGGGCGCTCTATTTCAGCCGCAGCCCGATCCCGTTCGTTCGCGATGGCGAACCGGACTTCCGCGCCGATCCACCGTGCGTCTTGCAACACCTCGGTCTGTACGCGTACCGCCGGCCATCCCTGTTCCGCCTGGCGATGGAGCCGCCCGACGCGATCGAGCAGATGGAGAAACTGGAGCAACTGCGGGCCCTGGCGCTGGGGTATCGCATTGCGGTCGGTGTCGTCGATCATGCGGCTCGCGGGGTGGACACCAAGGAAGACTACGACTGGTTCGTGCGTGAGTATCAGCAGCAAACGGCGAAACGCGTGGCGGCATGACGATTGACGAATCCACGCGCGCCCGACGCGCAAGCAAGCGAACAACTTCATCCCTTGCGCGTCGGGCTCGTGAAAGCGATGAGGGTGACATGCGATACCTGATGTTCCTCACGGCCGTTCTGCCGATTGCTGCGGTGCCAATCAACGATGACGAGCAGACGCGCATCGCCCAGACGCTGGACGGCACCTGGGCGTGCGTCGTCATCACGCACGAAGGGCTGACCCACAATGACGCCAACGGCCGCTGCGTCTTCCGGATCGGCAATCAGCGCGTACGGTGCGAGGCGCAAACGGAAAACTCGACGTCCGTCTCGGACTGGGCCTGCAAGATCGATGTGGCGCGCCAGACCATCGATACGGAGTTGCTCAAGGACGGCAAACCGGCCGGCGTTGTCCGGCGCGGGATTTTCAAGCTGGAGGGCAACACGCTCTGGATTTGCGAGGGGTCCGATCGACCGACCGATTTCACCTGTCAGCGCGGCGATGGGCGGTTCCTGTATCAGCTCAAGCGGGTGAACGACAAGTAGGTGAGTTGTTCCGTCTGTGCGGATATAATTGCGCGGCATGTCGATTGAACCTGCCGGATGGAAACGGTGAGTCTAGCCCTGGATGAAGCGGGAACGGCACGGCAGCCGAGCCGGCTCGGAGTTGCTCATGGCTTCGGTGCGAACGAAATCGCATAACCAGCGTGTCGTGCTTGACGGCGTGGACTGGCGCACCTATGAGCGGTTGCTCCGGGCCTTCGGCGAGCGGCGGTCCGTCCGTCTCACCTACGACCGGGGGACCCTGGAAATCATGATCCTGAGCTATGAGCATGAAGGTTACGGCTACTTGCTCGGGCAATTTGTGGACATTCTTGCGTACGAGCTTGAAATCGCCATGGCCCCCGGCCGCTCGACCACCTTGCGGCGACGGAAGGGACAGCGCGGCCTGGAGTCCGACAATTGCTACTGGATCGCCCACGAGGCTCAGATTCGCGGCAAGAAGCGCATCGATTTGCGGATCGATCCGCCCCCCGACCTGGCAATGGAAGTCGATGTCACGCATAGTTCAATGGATCGCATGGCCGTTTACGCTGG
Organism: Gemmataceae bacterium; assembly: GCA_019752375.1. GTDB lineage: Bacteria > Planctomycetota > Planctomycetia > Gemmatales > Gemmataceae > JAIEMG01. The sequence continues at coordinate 30,819 of JAIEMG010000178.1, forward strand.
ACTGGGCGTTCCGGAAATCTGGCGCCACGATGGACAGGTGCTGACATTTCATTTGCTTGGCAAGGACGGGTACGGACCCGACACTCCCAGCGCCAACTTTCCGGGACTCAAAGCGGCCGACGTAATGCCGTTCCTGGCGCTGCTTGGCCAAATGCAGCAAACGGCGCTGGTGCTGCAGTTCCGGGACTGGATTCGCCAGCAAATCGCGGCGGGGGTGTTGTCCCGGCCAACTCCGTGATCGGACTCGCGTCATGTGAAACCCGACGTTCGCCGCTGTTACCCGATTGCCGCCCCGCTATACTAGTCTGAAGATCGGCCAAGCCCACGGGAGGGCCTCTCGTGGGCTTTCTGCGTTTCCTCCCACGGAGGCTCGGCTTCATGCCCTGCAAGCACATCTTTGTCACCGGCGGCGTCGTCAGCTCGCTCGGCAAGGGACTGACCAGCGCCAGCATCGGCATGCTGCTCGAACGGCGCGGTCTTCGCGTCCGGCTCCAGAAATTCGATCCGTATATCAACGTCGATCCCGGCACCATGAGCCCCTACCAACACGGCGAAGTCTACGTCCTGGACGACGGCGCCGAGACCGACCTCGACCTGGGCCATTACGAACGCTTCACCAACGCCCCGCTCAGCCGCGATTGCAATTACACCACCGGACGGATCTATCTCTCTGTCATCGAGAAAGAGCGGCGCGGCGATTACCTGGGCCGCACCATCCAGGTCATTCCCCACATCACGGACGAGATCAAGGGAGCGGTCCGCAAGCTCCGCACCGACGACGTGGACGTCGTCATCACGGAAATCGGCGGCACGGTTGGCGACATCGAGGGCATGCCGTTCCTGGAAGCGATCCGCCAGTTCTCACTCGACGTCGGCAAGCAGAACTGCCTTTACATCCACCTGACGCTCATCCCCTATCTCAAGGCCGCTCGCGAGGCGAAGACCAAGCCGACGCAGCACTCCGTCAGCGAGCTGCGCGCCATCGGTATTCAGCCGGATATCCTCATCTGCCGGACCGAACGCGAAATGTCCAAGGAGGATGCCGAGAAGATCGCGCAGTTCACCAACGTCGAGCTGCGGGCCGTCATCGAAGAGCGCGACAAGGAATTCAGCATCTACGAAGTGCCCTTGAGCCTGGTGTCGAACAAGCTGGACGAACTGATCGTGGAAAAGCTGGGCCTGCGTGCCCGCTCGCTGGAGATCGACGACTGGCGGCAGCTGCTGCACCGCGTCATGCATCCGGAGCACGAAGTAACCATCGCCGTCGTCGGCAAGTACATCAAGCACCACGATGCCTACAAGTCGATCTACGAGGCCCTGGACCATGCGGGCATCGCGCTGTCGAGCCGCGTGCTGGTCCGCAAGGTCGAGGCGGAAGAAGTCGAACGGGAAGGAGCGGAACGGGTGCTGGGCGGCATCGACGGCATCCTGGTTCCCGGCGGATTCGGCGACCGCGGCATCGCGGGCAAGATCGAGGCGATCCGCTTCGCCCGCGAACGACAGGTGCCTTACTTTGGCATCTGCCTGGGGCTCCAGACCGCCGTGATTGAGTTCGCACGCAACGTCGTCGGCCTGGAAGATGCGAACAGCACCGAGATGGACGGCAACTGTCCGCACCCGGTCGTCTGCCTGCTTGACGAGCAGTTCGCCATCACCCACAAGGGGGGCACGATGCGGCTCGGGTCCTATCCCTGCCTGTTGACGGAAGGCAGCCACGCCCACCGCGCCTATGGTTCGCTAGAAGTGAAGGAGCGCCATCGGCATCGCTACGAATTCAACAACCAGTACCGCCAGCAGTTTGCCGCCCACGGCATGAAGGTGACCGGCACCAGCCCGGACGGCAAGCTGGTCGAAGTCATTGAGTTGACCAATCATCCCTGGTTCCTGGCCGTGCAATGCCATCCGGAGTTCAAATCCAAGCCGATCCAGGCGCATCCGCTGTTCCGCGGCTTCGTGCAGGCTGCTCTGACGCGACGGGAAGGCAAAAAGAAGGAGAATGAGGCCGCGCGGGTTCGGAGCGCGACGGCGGTGACGCCCGCTTAGCCTGTGGGGCCGGCTTCTAGCCGGCCAAATGGCCGGCTGGAAGCCGGCCCCACACAACCCCTAGCGGACGCCAAACTGGGGTTGTCCCAGCTGCACGGCGGGCGGCGGGTTCGATCCCGGCGGCGGAATCGGCTGCCATCCCGCCTGTGGTGCGGGCATGGACGGCGCTGCGGGAGCAGGGGCGGCGCCGTTTGGCGGCAGCGGGTCGGGGAGGTGGGTGGGTCGGCCAACGGTTGCGGCGGGCATTCGCGGCTCGCTATCCGGGGCTTGGCCGCGATACACGGGAGCGGACATCAACTGCGGTTGCGCGGGCGGTGCGGTCTGACGGACGACGACCGTTTGAGGGGCCTCGCCGGTGGGCGCCTGCGGCGCGGTATTCGAGGCCAGCTGGGCCGGCTGCTTCTTGGTGTTGCGCAGGTGCGTCAGCCAGGCCTGCTCCAGCTCCTCCACGCTCTTGTAGTGGTAGTGGGCCTGCACCGCACTGTCCCAGCCCTGCTGCATGCCGTGCGCGACGAAGTTGAGGAACGCCTGCCGGCTGCTGTTGGCGACCAGGAAGCTCGACACGGAGAAGCCCTGGGCGTAGAGCGCCATCACGTCGCTGGGATAATCCTTGAGCGCGAATAGCCGGCGAAGCGGGAAGGCCCGGCCGGGCGTGTTCAGGATTTGACGGCAAAGCATGTCGTGACGATTGCGCTCGGCGTCGTCCTCGGACAGCACGGACCCGCCCTCGTCGGCCCAGCGCGGTACGGGGCAGCGAAAGTAGAAGGCGAAGACCGTGTGGGTCACTTCATGCGGCAGGACGCTGGAGAGGAGGCGATCGAGCGAGCCTTCGATGTTCATTTGCTGGCCGAGCACGCGACCTCGGTCAAAGGCAAACGACGTCGCGCCGCCGGCGCCGCTCATCGTCACCTTGGCATGCAGCGGGCACGGCTCGGGCCAGGGCGGCATCTCGTAGCCGAGCCACTGGATGGCTTTTTCCTTGCGGTAGTGCTCCGCGGTCTGACCGATCTGCTGGGCGATCTGTGGCGTCGGCGCTTCCACGACGAAGTTGGTCGTGCGGTAGGAGGCGCCCATCGAGACCAGCGCCAGGACACCAACGACGAGCAGCGTTGCGCGATGTGTCATGCCCACGACCTCCTCGACTTCACCAGCGTCCGGGCGATATGCCTTGCCGGCGTGCGGCGATGTGTTCGGAGCAAGTCTACAGCAAAACTTGAGCCAGCGCCGCCGCCGGCTCGACAATTCGCCGAAGCCGTCCGTCTAATGTGCGATGCGCACGGAGGTTGGGGATCGGGAAAGATGGCCGTCGCCGTCATATAGTCGGCACGGCGATTGTAAGTTCTACCAGCGTTCCGGTCGAAGAAGGGAAAAGCTGACAAAAAAAGCAAAATGCGAAACGGAGAACGAGAGCCGGGACGTGAAATCGTGCTCGTGACCGGGCTCTGCCCGGTCACGCACTGCCGGCGAGGCTCTGCCTCGCGGACCCGCGCCATGCTGGATCGATTTCCCGCCGTCGAGACATGCGCCAGGCAGAGCCTGGCAAGCAGTGCGTCACCGGGCAGAGCCCGGTGACGAGGGATAAAGAACGGAGAGCCGGGAAGCGAAACATGGCTTTTACTTCCCGGCTCTCCGTTTGGTCGGCGAAGGGACTACTTCTTCGGTGCCTCTTCGCCCGGAGGCGCAAGGGCCTTGATGAACTGACCGTTGGCGCCGTTGTAGAGTCGCACGACGCCCTCTCCGCCGCCGGCCGCAACGACGGTGCCGTCGGGGCTTACCGCGACCGCGAACAGGTATTCGGTACTGCCGGGAAAGTTGCGGACCGCACCGCCGTTGTCGACATTCCAGAAGCGCACCGTCTGATCGCCGCTGCAAGTGACCACCTGCGACGTCTTGCCAATGAAGAACAAGCGGGTGATCTCGTTTTGGTGGCCCTGGATCGTGCGGACTTGCTCGCCCTTCTCATAGTCCCAGACCTTGATCGACTTGTCCGCGCTGCCGCTGGCGAGCAGCTTGCCATCGGCCTTCCAGCCGACGCCCAGGACATGGTGCGTGTGTCCCTCGAACGACTTGATGAACTTGCCGCTGGGGACCTCGAAGACCTTGACGAACTTGTCGGCCCCGCAGCTGGCGAGCTTCGTGCCATCGGGACTGAAACTGACGCCGTAAACCGTATCGCTATGACCGTTCTTGACATCCACCGCAACCTTGCCGGTTGCCACGTCCAGCACCTTCAATTCGCCGTCTTCAGAAGGAGCGCCGCCGCCCGTCGCCAGGTACTTGCCGTCCGCCGAGAAGTCGAGCGCGACGACGTGGTCGGCAAAGCCCGTGACTTTTTCCTTCATCGCACCGGTCTGCGGGTCCCAGAACTTGACTTCCTGGAAACTGCCGCTGGCCAGCAGCTTGCCATCGGGACTGAAAGCCAGTGCTTCCACGATCGAAAGATGGGCCGCTTCGACGGGCTTCTTGTCGGGCGTCTCCAGCTTGTCGACCAGGCTGCGAATGTGCTTGCCGGAGGCCGCGTCGTAGATGTGAATCTCATTGCCCCGACCGGCCGCGACGAGGGTCTTGTCCGGACTGACCGCGAGGCCGCGTACCGACTTGATTCCCGGCGGCGGGATGGACACCACGGGCTTCGGCCGGACGCGCACGCCGGTCGGCGCCTTGGCGCCCTCGTCGATCCACAGCTTCATGACCGCCAGTTCTTCCGGCGACAGCGGCTGCTGATTCATTTCCTTCGGCGGCGGCATGAACGGCGCGCCGGTCCGGCCGCACGTCTTGTAGAGCAGGCTGTCGGCCGACTTGCCGGGAATCACGCTCTTGCCGCGTTTGCCGCCCTTCATCAAGCCTTCGTAGCTATCCAGATCGAGCTTGCCTTCCTTGATCTGTCCGCTGTGACACACCAGACACTTCTTGACGAAGATCGGCTCGATGTCCTTGTCATAGAGGACCGGCGTATCGCGCTTGATTTCGACGACTTTGACCGGCTCGACCTTGCCTTTTTCCTGGCTCCAGACGAGCGCAGGCAGCAAGGCGAGCAATCCGAGCAACATGAAGAGGCTTCGCATCGTAAGTCTCCGATTAGAGTCAACCGTGAGTCCGTTCCAGGGCAGTGACAAGCGATTGGCACCGCGATGAGTGACTACTTGGTGACATTGACGGCAAATTTCTGTTCGTGTTTCACGGCCGTGGCGCCGTACATCGCGGTGGCACGCACCAGCAGGTCGGCGCGGTTGCCGGGGGGCGCGTCGGCATCCACCTTCAGGACCAGCTCGATTTCATCCTTGCCGGCCGGGATCGTCACTTCGGGAGCGGCGATGCCCTTGGCAGTCGGCGGCTGAACCAACTCCACCTTGAATTCGCCCGGGAAATCAAGCAGGCGGGCGACCTTTACCATGACTTTGACTTCGGTGCCGACCTTGGCCGTGGCGTTCGGCGGCGTCACCGTAAGCGTGGCCAGTGTTTTGGGAACGACGCTGACGGTGACCGGCAAAGACGGCTGCGTGACCGCCACGTTTGGCTTCATCTTGGCCATTGGGTCCTTCGAGTACGGGACCTGGGACGTGCCGCGGAAGACAATGCTGTAATTGCCGGGCGGCACGTTGGGGCCAACGGTCAGCACCAGGCTGCCGTTGTCGTTGGCCACGGCCATCGGTGCGTTGTTGTTATTGAACGTCATGCCAGTGGGCAGACCGACGGCCTGCACCTGCACCGGTGCCTTGGCGTCGGGCCAGAGACGTTCGATCTTGATGGGCACCGTGACTTTGTCGCCCTGCGGGGCCGAGGCGGTCTCGGCGCCCAGGACGACATTGAACGGGGCCTTGTCGCGGATCGCCAGTACCAGCGAGCGATCCAGTCTCGAGAATTGTGCTGCTTGCGGCTGCTGCGGATTGCCAGCCCAGGTGATGGTGGCAGCGCGGGCCTCGCGCACCACGTCCTTGCCGTTGATCTTCGCCGTGCCCTTGGCCTTGATCTCACCCGACCACGGCGCTGCATCGGCCGATGCCGTGAGGACCAGTGCGGTCTGCTTGACCGTCGGCCCCGCGACCTGCGGCTTGCAGGTGACGCCGGGCGGCAGGCCGTCGACACCCAGGGCGATATCGCCGTTGAAGCCGTCGCGCCGCCAGATGAAGACCGTGTAATCCTGGTTTCCGCCCTGGCGCAACACGCACGAATCGGGGTTGGAGATGGACGTCGGCATCAGCACCAGGCGGAAATCAGGTTGCTCCGGTGTGATCCGCAGCCGATACAGTTGACGCGGTCCAGCGCGCTGCGTTCCTTCCTGGCTTCGCACGATGACCTGGTACTTGCCGTCGGCCGGCACCTTGAGCTGGTAGCGTGCCGGGTCCGAGGTGCGCGTATAGAACTGGTTTGCGCTGAGGTACTCGGCATCGGTGGGCAGCACGTCGTCCAGCTCCGCAACCAGGCCCTTGGTCTCGGCGTTGTAGATTCCCAGCGCCAGGTCGATCGGCGAACCGAGGCGGTCGGCCGTCAACTCGATGCTGTAGACGTCGCCCTTCTTGGCGCTGAACGTGTACCAGGCATGCGAATGGGTCTTGTCGAGCTTGCCGCCCACTTCGCACGGGGTCGTCAGGGCCTGGGCGGTCTCACGCGTCAGGTTCTGGCCATTGTCCACAACGACCGGAGCGCCGGCAAAAACAAGGAGATACGGGTTCGACGAGCCGGACCCGTTCTTCAGCCGGTACTCGAAGCCGTCGAGGCCCGAGGCGTTGGGTGCGATGGAGCCGCTGTAGGCCAGCCGCTGCACGACATTCGGATCGTTGGGCACGTTGACCGTGACGGTTGCCTTTTCCAGCACACTGCCGCCAAGCGTCGCCGTGGGATCGGGTTGCCCGCCGGGCAGGTTGCGGCCATACACGGTCAGCGTTGCGGGCTTGCCGGGCTCGACCACCGGCGGAAAGACCGCATCGATCCACGGTGCAGTGGAGATGCTGAGCCGATAGTAGTGATCGGCGCCGCCCTGGAGGTGGGTGAACTGGAAGGCGCGGACAAAGTAGTCGCCATCGGCAGGCAACTTGTAGTCGAGGGCCGAGTCGTACTGATTATAGTCCCGGTTGCTGCCGAGCTTCTTGCCGGCGCTGTCGTACATCTCGATGACGCCGTGCATCTTGCTTTCGATGCTGGACGTCAGACAGCTGACCACGACGCGCTGGTCCTTCTTGCCGGCGAAGACATAGTAGTCGACGTCGGTCGGCGTGGTGATGGTGCCGTTGATGGTCGAGTTCAATTCGACGCGCTGCGCCTGTTCGACGTCGTTGTTCGGTTCCTTCTCGGTAACTTCATTCAAGTCGCCTACCATGAACGCGCGGGGGTTGCTGATGCCATAGGCATTGACCAGCCGCACATCATGCAAGCCCAGCGGGGTGTCGGGGGGAAGCGTTACCTTGTACTTCTGGGTCATCGGCGTGCCCGGCTGGCGCGGGTTCGGCTTCTTCTTCGGGTCAGGCGGCGGCTCGCCGGTACCGACGTACTCGGCCTTGATGGCGCTATGGCTGAACAGGAGTGTCGCCGGTTCTTCCAGATCGAAGCCCGTCACCATCAATTCCATCGTGCTGCCGGCCTTGGCGCCGGGAGGCGTTGCGTACAGGAGCCGGGGCAGTGCCATCGGCGCACCGGGCGGCGGCTGCGCGACGAGGAAGCTGGTGAGCAGCGTGCCCGTCAGCAACGCGACGAGGCCAGCCGCGCGCGACGTTATGGAAAAGGAGAAGGACGGATGCCATCGCATGATTGCACTCCCTGATACGCGACAATGACGGCAGAGCATGGATCTTCCTGGTCCGCGAGGCAGGCACTTGCAGGTCGGGCGACGTCGGGGTGGCGGGTCCGCTCTGGCGCAGCAAGCCGTCAGGGTAGCGGCACCCCCGACGTTGTTTGAATGGTAATCCGGTAATTCGCTGCGGTCAAGCAGCTTCCCGGACATAAAACGTACACAGTCAAACGCGTCCCGAGCCTGCGGCCAGCGGTCCTCAGGCATTCGTCCCCACGGAGAAAGGTCTAGGGCGATGGATCCGAGCGCTGCTGCAACTCTGGGAGTCATTGGCACCCTGATCGTGGTAGGAATTGGCCTATTCCTGGCGGCGGGGGGCGACACCGCTCGTCTCGGCCTGGCGTACCGTTGCTTGCGGGACGAGGCGTTTCGCACCAAGGTGCAAGCGCTGCTCGTCCCACCCAAGCCGACGGGCCCGCCGAAGCCCAGCGGAGTCCCCGTGCGCGTGCTGGCGTTGCTCCAGCGCGAAGGCCGGTTGCTCGACTTCCTGCTGGAAAACGTCCAACCGTACAGCGACGAACAGATCGGTGCCGCGGTGCGCGACATCCATCGCCAGTGTCAGGCGGCGCTCAAGGAAAAGGTGATCGTCGAACCGGTGTTGCCGCAAGCGGAAGGCGAAACCGTGCAGGTGCCCGCCGGCTTCGACCCGTCGGCCATTCGCCTGACGGGCAACGTCACCGGACAGCCACCGTTTTCCGGCACGCTGCGCCACCACGGCTGGCGCGTCAAGGAATTGAAACTGGCTGCGCCTCCCGAGGGCCAGGATGAAATGGTCTTGATGCCCGCCGAAGTCGAGTTGACATGATCTGTGGGGCCGGCTTCCAGCCGGCCATTCGTCAGGCCGGCTGGAAGCCGGCCCCACATGAAGAGGAAGTGACTCGTTTTCCGGCAGGAAGGAGGCGGTTGTGGCCCAATCGCGCTATGTCGTCGGCATCGACCTGGGAACTACCAACAGTGCACTCGCCTATGTCGATACGGGCATCGGCGCCGAGAAGGACGCAACGCTGGTCGAACTAGGATTGCCGCAAGTCGTGCAGCCCGGCGCGGTGGAATCGCGTCCCTTGCTGCCCTCCTTCCTCTACCTGCCAGGTCCAAACGAGTTGCCCGCCGGCAGCCTGAAACTGCCGTGGGCGCCCGATCGCGATTTCGCGGTGGGCGAGTTTGCGCGCAACTTTGGAAGCCAGGTGCCGACGCGGCTCGTGGCGTCGGCGAAATCCTGGCTGTGTCACTCCGGCATCGATCGTCGCGGTCCCGTGCTTCCGTGGAAGGCGCCGGACAATTCGCGGCGCGTCTCGCCGCTGGAAGCCACCACGCTCTACTTGAAGCACCTGAGCGAAGCGTGGAACTTCGTCATTGCCAAGGACGTTCCCGAAAACCGGCTCGAACGGCAGGACATCATCCTCACCGTGCCGGCATCCTTCGATGCGGTGGCGCGCGAGCTGACCGTCGAAGCCGCGCGGGCCGCCGGTCTGGAGCACATTACGCTCCTCGAAGAACCGCAAGCGGCCTTCTATTCCTGGATCGAGTCGAGCAAGGACGAGTGGCGTAACCAGGTGCAGGTCGGCGACGTCATCCTGGTATGCGACGTTGGCGGCGGCACCACGGACCTCACGTTGATCGCCGTGACGGAAGAGAAAGGCAACCTCTCGCTGGCGCGCGTCGCCGTCGGCGACCACATTTTGCTCGGCGGCGACAATATGGATTTGGCCCTGGCGCACACCGCTGCTCAGGGGTTCGCGGCCAAGGGCACCAAGCTCGACGCTGGGCAGATGCAAATGCTCTGGCACAGCTGCCGCGCCGCCAAGGAAAAGCTCTTCTCCGATGCCGCGGCCAGCACGGCTCCGGTCACCGTCCTGGGCCGAGGCAGCCGCGTGATCGGCGGGACCCTCAAGGGTGAACTAAGCCGTGCAGAGGTTGAAAAGGTCCTGGTCGCCGGCTTCTTTCCCGATACGTCGCCCGACGCCGAACCCCAGCGGCAGCGCACCGTTGGCTTGCAGGAACTTGGATTGCCCTACGCCAGCGACCCGGCCGTCACGAAGCATCTGGCGCACTTCATTTCGCGCAATGCCGAAGTCCTGGCGGAGCGGGCCTCCTCGCGCCGCAAGAAGAAGATCGCGCAACCCACCGGGGTGCTCTTCAACGGCGGCGTCTTCAAGGCAGCGCCGCTGCGCGAGCGATTGACGACGGTCCTCAACAGCTGGGCCGACAAGGCCGGCGGACAGCCGGTGAAGGTGCTGCAAGGAAACGATCTCGACCTGGCCGTGGCCCGCGGGGCCGCTTACTACGGCATGGTCCGTCGCGGCAAGGGCGTCCGCATCCGCGGCGGCGCGGGCCGGGCGTACTACGTGGGTGTGGAGACCTCCCTGCCCGCCGTGCCGGGTGCAGCGCCGCCGCTCAAGGCCCTCTGTGTCGTGCCGTTCGGCATGGAGGAAGGCACCGAGGCCGACATTCCAGGACAGGAGTTCGGCCTGGTCGTCGGCGAACCGGCGGAGTTTCGCTTCCTTGGCTCCAACATTCGACGGACCGACACCGTCGGCACGCTCGTCGAGGAATGGGAAGGGCAGATCGAAGAGCTGAGTCCGCTGGCGACTGCCCTCGAAGCGCCGGGCCAGGACGGCCGCACCGTGCCGGTGCATTTGCACACCAAGGTGACGGAGGTCGGCACGCTGGAGCTCTGGTGCTTCAGCCGAGACAACAAGCAACGCTGGAAGCTGGAATTCAACGTCCGCGAGCGACAGGAGTAACCCGTGAAGATTGCTGCCATCATCGAATACATTGCCGACAAAGCGAAGATCGGCGAGATTCGTCCCGCCCATCGTCAGTATCTGACCGGGCTAAAGGAAAAGGGACAACTCGTCGTCTGCGGCCCCTTCACGGACGACAGTGGCGGCCTGATCGTCTACGAAGTGGCATCCAGGGAAGAGGCCGAACAGATCGTGCAGAACGATCCGTTCAACAAGAACGGCATTTTCGTCTCATGGAAGCTGCGTCCCTGGAACCCCGTGATGGCCAATCGCGACCTACTGCCCTGAACGGACGGTTTTCCGTTCCTGCTCTGGACCTGTCCAGGTGAATCCGCGTTACGCAGTCCGCGTAGCGCCAGGTCCGCGTGCCATTTCGACTCAATGCCAACCGCAAATGCAATCATTGCTTTAGTACTACAGCGCTCCATTCCGCGGAACGATCCGCGCAACATCTGTAGCCGCAGGCTTCAGCCTGCGGAGTAGCGTCGCCGGTGCCGTACATTCACTCCGCAGGCTGAAGCCTGCGGCTACAGACGTTGCGCGGATCGTGCTTCCAATACCAGCGCTGTAGTATTAGGCGGCGTATCTTGAGCTTCCCGGGTTGCGGGATCGATGAATCCGGCCTAGACTTGTATACAGTCTTCCGCTCATCCCCACATGACCAACTTTCCTTCTCTCCCCGGGAGGGTTCGGACGATGCGCGCTCGCCGCCGCGGTTTCTCTCTCATTGAGTTGTTGGTGGTGATTGCCATCATCGCAATCCTGGTCGGTCTGCTCATGGTGGCGGTGCAGAAAGCGCGCGAGGCAGGGTCGCGCGTCCAGTGCATGAACCATCTCAAACAGATTGGCCTGGGGTTCCACACCCATCACGATGCACTGGGCGCCTTTCCCGATGGCGGCGAGGATTGGACGTTGTCCCGTTCCATGGCGAACGGCGTGCCGCTGGCGACTCCCAAGCAGAACTGGGGCTGGGGCTTCCAGCTCCTGCCCTACATCGAGCAGCAGAATGTCTGGATGGTCAACGACGACAAGACATGCCGCGAGAATGTCATCCCGGTCTATTTTTGTCCCACCCGGCGGGCGCCGATGCAAGTGCCGGACGGCCGTTACGGCAACAGCGGCATGCTGGACTATGGCGGCAACGGCGGCCTGAGCTCGCTGGAGCCATTCTCCGGGTCCTCCGGCAACGGCCGAGACGGCACCGTCGTCCGTCGGCCCGATCCGACCAACGCCAATCGCAGCGCGCCGGTCACGCTCAACGAGGGCAGCATCCCGGACGGGACCTCCAGTACCATCCTGGTCGGCGAAAAGCAGATGAACCTGGGCAACCTCGGCAAAAGCCAGCAGGACGACGACCAGGGTTGGGTGTGCGGCTGGGACTGGGACGAAATTCGTTGGGGCAACAGCCAGCCCGGGCAGGATCAACGCCGTCTTCTGCGACGGTTCGGTGCAGCGGATTCGCTACACCGTGAACCTCACCGTCTTCAAAAACCTCTGCAAGCGCGACGACGGCAATGCCATCGATCCAGGCGGCTATTGAACATCGAAAAAACCCCTGACGGCCGGGCGCGGCCGCCAGGGGTAACCAGGCCACGCCCACGAGGGTGGCCTGTCCCCGATCCCAAGTTATCCTTCACGCGGTGGAGAATGGCTGTGTCCGGTGGGCCAGACACTCTTGTCTGGCCGGCCAGACAAGAGTGTCTGGCCCCCCGGCCGGGTACCAATTTTGCCCGCGTGCAGTATAAGCCTTCGCTTATCCAGACGCGGCTCGTCGAATGGTGTGACTCAAAAAAACGCGATGCGAGTACACACGCTCCACGCCAACTGATTGCCACCTCCCTGCCATGAATCCCCACTACGATGTGCTCGGCCTGGGTTGCGTGGCCGTCGATGACCTGCTCTACGTCGCCGAGTATCCGCCGGCCGACGCCAAACGGCAAATCCGCCGGCGCGACCGGCAGTGCGGCGGGCTGACGGCGACTGCCCTGGTTGCCGCGGCACGATCCGGCGCGGCCTGCGCCTACGCTGGCGTCCTGGGCGACGATCCCGATTCGCGCTTCGTCATCGACTGCCTGAGCCGCGAGGGCATCGACGTGAGCCATCGCGTGCCGCGCGACGATGCCCGGCCCATTCGGTCGACCATCATCGTCGATGAGACGCACCACACGCGCAACATCTTCTTTGACCTGACCGGCGCCGCGGGCGCCGATGCGGACCTGCCTTCCGAGGACGTGATCCGGGCGTCGAAAGTCCTGTACGTCGATCATTTCGGCATCGAGGGCATGACGCGTGCCGCACGGATTGCTCGGTCGGCCGGTTCGGCGGTGGTTGCCGACTTCGAGCGCAACGAATGGCCCGGGTTCAACGACCTGCTGGCCCTGGTCGATCACGTGATTGTCTCGCGGGACTTTGCAGGACGACTGACAGGGGAACGTCAGCCCGCCGCAGCGGTGGCCAAGCTGTGGACGCCCGATCGGCAATGCGTGGTGGTCACCGATGGCGCGGACGGTTGCTGGTTCCGCGGTCGCGCGGACTCCATGGCACGGCACCAGCCGGCCTTCGCGGTCGCGACCGTGGACACGACCGGTTGCGGAGACGTTTTTCACGGCGCCTATGCCGCGGCGCTGGCGCGCGGGCTGGAGATGGAGGAGCGCATTCGCTTCGCGTCCGCGGCTGCAGCGCTCAAGGCCATGCAATCGGGAGCCCAGGCCGGGATTCCCAGTCGTGCCAGCATTGAGGCATTTCTGCACGATCGCGACCGGTCGTGAGCGAACCGGCGCAAATTTCCTTTGTCCTTCCCCAAGCGCAGCGATACGTTCGCTCAATACCTGACGCTCGCACCCGTGACGCGTCGGGCCTCGCACGGCATTGCTCCCGTCGCTTCCCTTCCGCGTTCCAATCCTTCGGCGCCGCTATTTCGGCGCCGAAGCGGTGATGCTACCTGGACGAATGCTATTATCAGTACCCACAGCGGGCCAAGCCATGCCGCACTCGGCCCGTGGGCGCAGCAAGCCGGCCGCCGACTCTTCTTGAGTCGGCGGCCGGCTTGTCCCTCTTCCGTGAACAAAAATCCTCGCGTGTCGGTCTCAGCGGTAGCGCTGAGACGTCGTCAGCGGCCTCTCGATTGGAGACGGGAAGCGCTGCTCTTGCTCTCTCTCCTGCGTGGAGTGGTAGGCATGGCTTGGCGCGACCGCTTGAGGTTCGCCGCCGAGCTTGCTGATGATGCCGTCCAGCACCTCATTCAGCTTTTCCTTCATTTCCGGAGGCGCCGAGTTGGTCACCATATCGCGCACGGCGCTCAGACCCATGCCGATCGCCATTCCCTTGAGCTTGGTCAGCTCGGGACCGAACTGATCGGCCAGCTTGCTGAGAAAGCTCGGCTGAGGCAGTTTTTCCGGGGCCGGTGGAGTACTGGGCTGTGGAGCCATATAAACCGGCGCTCTTGATGCTTGGCTTTCCTGCATCGAGCGGTAGTGGTCGTGTGGCTTTCGTTCCAGCAGGTAGCCGCCCACGTAGCCCGTGGCCACGGCTAGTCCCAGCATCGTCCAGGGATGGCGTTCCACTTGCAGAGGAACGTCGAACGTGTCCTTGACGGAGTGGACGGTATCTTGAACGGAACCGGTAACGGTCGTCACGGTCTCGTTTACCGCTTCCTTGACGGTTTCCACCGTCTCAGCCACGGCGCTGGTGGCGCCCTGGACGGTCTCCACCACTTGTTGCTCCAGTGTTTCCAGCTTTTCGCTGAGGGAGCTCCGCGTCTCTTCCATCTGCTGGCGGATCACCTCGGGGTCGTCTGCCATCGCACATTCTCCCTCATGGCCTGCACGGTTTGATCGGGCAACGGATTAAACGAGTCAAAGCGACGCAGGCCGCCGTAGATCAGCCCTCCACCGGTCCCGGTGAGCAGCACCCCGAAAATCAGGTACCAAGCCCAGAGCGGAACCGACGGAATGGCCCAGAACAACAGATGCGGCAACGCGAACGTCAAAAGGACGGCGCCCAGGAACGCGATACCGGCACCGATGGCCAGGGAGACCGCGGCCTCCTTGGTCTTGCGGTAATCCTCGTGCACTTCCGCCCGGAACAGGGCGAACTGCTGGCGGATCAGTTCCTGAGCATCGTTGATGATGCCGGTGACCAGAGTGGTGACACTCTGGTCCGGCGTATCGGTACGCGGATCTGCCATGATTTAGCTCCGTGTGGCGCGGGCCAAAAGGAAGCCGACGCCGATGCCCAGCAACAGGGCCGGGATCGGATTGCGGCGGATCATGTCGGTCATGTCTTCGCCGATGCCCTTGAAGCCTTCTTCCTTGAGGTATTTGCCGCCGCTCTCCAGCGTGCGTGCGACGGAACTGGAGGCGTTGCCCAACATGCCTTCGCGCGGGGCGTTCTCGCGGATGGTGCCGGCCAAGGACTGCATGCCGCACGCGACGCTCGACAGGGCGTCTTCACTCTTCTCTTTCATGGTGCTGGCCACTTGTCCCGCCTGGTTCGCGACGTTGGACGCCACGTTGCGGGCCTGGTCGGCCACGGAGGAAGCCGCGTCCTTGGCCTTGTCCATGGTCGAGCCTTCCGTCGGCTGTTGCGTGCCGTAGTTGGCCGGTTCGTGCGCGCGATTCTTGATGGGGCTGCCCATGTTTGCCATGATTCATACTCCTTCTCATGAAACTTTGGTCTGCGTCCCCGGAGTTCCGAGCCCAGGGAAGCCAGGACCAGACTCCAGGTTGACGATCTTCGTCCGATGCCATCAGGGGGCCATCCCCTGGCCGACATGTCGCCAACCTAAAGTGCAATCATTGTGCCAATCGTGCCAGCACAGCAGGAATCCGCGGCGGGCAGCAGGCTTCCTGTGCGAAATGCCCGTAGAAACAGGCCCGCACGGTTCAGCAATCCGGAGGGAGAATTTCGCGGAATGCAATCGGGGTGAGCAGCAAGCGGGCGCGGAGTCCATCACTGAGAAGGCAATTGCCCAACGATGTGTCGGCAATGGATCAGCTTTCCCGCGTGCGATCCGTTACGAACTCCGCATGGCGCGCGCAATCAATCCTTGTCCCACAGCGCAAGGCCAGGCTCCGCGTGAATTCGGCGCCGAACAGGAGAATCAAGAACGAGTAATAGAGCCACAACAGCACGAGGACAAGCGAACCGGCCGCGCCAAAGGCGGACGTGGTGCTGCCGTAGCCCAGATACAGCGCGATCAGGTATTTGCCGAGCGTGAAGAGCAGGGCGGTCACCACCGCCCCGATCCACACGTCGCGCCATGCCAGGATGACGTCGGGGAGCAGCTTGAAGACGAGCGCGAAGAGAACGGCCACGAAGACGAACGACACGGCGGCGTTCAAAACCTGCCAGAGATGGACACTGCCCGGCAAGACGTCCGGCGTCAGGAACGAACTGATCGCCGACAGCGCCGTGCTGACGATGACCATGACCAGAAGCAGAAAACCCGCGCTGAGGACGACGAGAAACGAGAGCAGGCGATCGCGGACCACGTTGTAGAGTCCGCGGCCCGGCTTGGCACGAACATTCCAGATGGTGTTCAATGCATCCTGCATCTCCACAAAAACGCCGGACGCGCCAAACAGCAACAGGGCAATGCTCAGGACCGTCGCCCAGGTGGATTCGGCGCCGGCGCGGGTGTGCGTGAGCAACTCCTCGACGGCCGACGCGGCGGCCGTACCCACGGTGTTTTCGAGTTGCGCGCTCAGTTCGCCCCGCGCTGCTTTCTCTCCGAATACCACGGAGGCGATGGCCACGGCGAGCACCAGCAGCGGTGCGATGGAGAATAGCGTGTAATAAGCCAGCGCTGCCGCCATTCGTGGAGCATTGTGCTTGTTCCAGGCAGCAGCGGTCTCACGCACGATGTCCCATAATTTCATGGCAAAAGCTCCCTGGGCGAGTGGCCCCCATCCGACAGCGCTGGCGCGGCAATTGCGTCCCTGGGCATAAGGCCCGCGCCTCCATGGCGAGGACGATTGATCGGAGAGGAGAAACTGATGTTCTGGGAAACAATTCGGCAAGAGTTCTCGGATGTTCCCGATGGCGTTGCCGCGATACGTCTGACGGTCCGTTTGCTGGTGGCCACCTTCCTGGGCGGCGCGCTAGGTTGGCAGCGTGCGGAGACGGGCAAGGCTGCCGGCACCCGCACACACATGCTCGTCGCCTTGGGCGCGGCGATGTTCGTATTCGTTCCCCAGCGCCTGGGAGCGGACACCGATGACATCAGTCGGACACTTCAGGGCATCATCGCCGGCATCGGGTTCATCGGCGCGGGGACGATCCTGAAGCTGAGCCAAGAAGAGAAGGTCCGCGGGCTGACGACGGCTGCATGCATCTGGCTCACCGCTGCCGTGGGCATCGCCGCCGGGCTCGGTCAACTGGTCACGGCCGCGGCGATTACGCTGTTGGCGTTTGCCATCTTGTCGCTGTTGCCGCGTCTCGGATCCTTCGACAGCGACAAGAGGAGACAGCGCATGCATCGGTTGTGGCCCAATGAAAGCGGGACAGAAGCTCACCCCAACGGCCCTTGAGTCGACGAAGTCCCGCGGGGTGCGAATCGACCTTCAGAAGCATTTTCCCAATTCCTATTGTTCTCGTTAGCGGGCTCCGCGCCCGTTAATGAGGGCGACGCTCTTGACGTTGATGCTCGGTGACAGGCTTTTCTACAAGTTTTCATGTCGGCGCGGCGCCCTGAAACCATGAAAAGGGGCTCCCTTCGATGGACGGAAGTTGAGAGGCATCGCCTCCTTGCAGGGCAGCATCGTCAGAAGCGTTTTCCCCGGGTTCATCATTCCTCAGCAATAACGATGCCCGCATTGCCCGATTGTCGCGCCGTGCTGCTGTGCGCCTTGTCCTGGCATCTGATTTGCGGTTCTTATTTCAGCCCATCGTCGCGAGGGCGATGGGCTGGTGCGTCCAGTACGCGCCTTCGCGCTGAGGTCGATCGGTCCCACGTGGGGATACTCTTGTTTATCGACTTAGAAAGGATCTCATCATGCCGGAGAAAAGCAGAAGAGGCTTTGCGGGAATGGATCAGGAAAAGCAGCGCGAGATCGCGAGCAAAGGTGGCCGTGCTGCCCACCGCAAGGGCACCGCTCATGAATTCACGCCAGAAGAAGCACGCGAAGCCGGCCGCAAGGGCGGGCACGCTGCTCATCAGAGCGCTCGCGCTCGCCAGGCCGCTGCTCAGGAAGCCACAACCCCTCGGCAGGAAAACCCAGGGGCCGGTGAGTCCCACGCAACGACTGAGGAGCCGCCTATCCATTCGATGGCGAACCTCGGCGAGATGGAACATGGACCCATCAATACGCCGATCTAAATGGTGCGCGCAATCAACGCCCCGGTCATTCGTCCGACGCGCAAGCGAGGAACCGCTTTTCCTCGCTTGCGCGTCGCACAGGCCAGTCCTTTGCCAGAGCAACGGAGTGCACTGAATAATCGCCTTACGCGCGGCTGGATGAAATTCACCCTGCCGCGGGGAGCTGAACCGTTAGAACTACTCCGCCTTCTGCTCCTGACTCGGCACTGATTTTCCCTCCCATTCGACGCACAATGCTGTGGCAGGTAGCCAGCTCCAGGCCATTGGCTGCTTCACGGCTCTTTCCCTGCGGTTCAAAGAAGTGATAAAGTGACTCGGCCGGCACGCTCGGGCCAAAATCCGCGATGTGGAGAATGACCAGGCCGGCCACGTGGGATGTGCTCACTGCGACCCGCGACGGAGAAACGCGCAGCGCATTGCGAACGAGAAAAACGCTCACGCGGACCAGATCGTCCTTGATGCCCAACGCGGCGGGCAAATCCGGCGCAAGCGCGAGGGCGACGGCATGGGGAGACTCCTCCGCCACACCCCGTTCAATGGCCGTGCGTACGATAGCATTCAAGTCCACAGGGGCCGGCGCGAAGCGCTGCGACCGGCGATAGTGCTGGAACTGTTTGATGAGCGCGGCCATGGCGGAGGCTTGTCGGCGAATGTCCTTCAATTCCCGTTGCTCGGCATCCGGCGAGCGATGCTCCAGGACCGCGATGTGCAGCAGCAGCGTATTCAAGAAGTTGTTGAACTCATGCGCCACCGTGCCTGCCAGCTCGCCGACGTCGGCCAGGAGCGCGTTGCGGTCATTCATCACCGACCTCGTTGTTGGCGAACGCAGGCAAGCCTTCCGCGATGGGCAATTGCTTAAACCATATTCCATTGATTAACGGTAGGCAAATTCGGTGCCGACGACATGCAGCCGCGCGAAGCGGCTTCCGCCGTGCCCGAAGTGCGTGTATGCTCTGCGAATGACCCTGCGTCCGTTTGTCCGAAAGGGGTCAGGCATGCTTTGTAGAAAAGCCTGTCCTTGAGCATTAAAGATAGCGTGCCCCCTCGTTACCGGGCTCAGAGCCCGGTAACGAGAAGCAAGCTTTTCTACAAAGCAGGTCAGGCATGCTTTGTAGAAATCCGCCCTTTCGGGGCGAGCCGGGAGCGTGAGCGACCGAAGTTCTTCAAGGGATTGAAAAACTCCGGTCGCTCACGCTCCCGGCTCGCCCGAGGATTTCGAGGTTTTCCACAAAGCAGTTCAGGCACCGTTGCCGGAGTGCCTGACCCCTTTTCCGACAAACTCTGACCGTTCTTCCGGAGGAGTGTTGAATGACAAGCCAAGGTCTGCCGACGCTGTGCGGCCCCACGGACCTGGAGCGCATCCTGGAGTTCGAGTTCGTCCGAGCCACCGAAAACGCGGCGCTGACGGCCATTCACTGGCTGGGCCGCGGCGAAAAAGAGAAAGGCGACGCGGCTGCATGCGACGCCATCTACGGCGTGTTCGACAGCCTCGACATTCGCGGCGAAGTGGTCATCGGCGAAGGCATCAAGGACAACGCGCCCGGCATCTTCGTCGGCGAGAAGCTGGGCACCTGGAAGGAAGGGTCGCCGCGCTTCGACATTGCCCTGGATCCGATTGATGGGACGACCAACCTGTCCAAGGGACTGCCGAACAGCATCTCGGTGATCGCGGCCGCCCAGGTCCCCGACGGCTCGCCCGGCGCCATGCGCCACCTGCCGGCCTACTACAGTCAGAAGATCGCCTACGGTCCCGCCGTGGTACGCGCCCTCAAAGCCGAGGGCGATCGCTGTTTGCTCGACCTGCCGATGGCCGAGGTGCTGCGCTTCGTGGCCAATGCCCTGGACAAGCACGTGCGCGACCTGGTGGTGATGACGCTCGACCGGCCTCGGCACGTCGACATTGTCAAGTCCGTGCGTCAGACCGGCGCGGGCTTGCGCTTGATTGGCGATGGCGACATCACCGCCGCGGTGGCACCCTCGATGCCGGGCGCTGGCGTGGATCTTTACGTCGGCATGGGCGGTTCACCCGAGGCGGTGCTGGCCGCCGCCGCGCTCAAGTGCCTCGGCGGCGACATGCAGGTCCGCATGTGGTTCCACGACGAAGCGCATCGCAAGGAGATCGCGGCCCAGGTGACTCCAGAAGAACTGACGCGCGTCTACAATTCCGACGGGTTGGTGGTGGGGGAGAGCGCTCTGTTCTGCGCCACGGGCATCAGCGACAGCACGCTGCTGCCCGGCGTCCGGCGCGAGGGGCATCGGGCGGAAACGTACTCCATCCTGATGCGCGCCCGCAGCCGCACCGTCCGACGCATCCATGCTTCCCACGGCCTCGATCACAAGAAAGTACCTCTTCGCTCGGAAACGACAAAAGCCAATCGCTGAATTGCCTCGGGAATCAAGCAAGTCTCCGCGCCTGCCGATCTAAGAGACGGTTGTCGCTCGCCCCGACCGTTTTCACGGCAGGAGACTTTGCCATGCGTTCCGGTGATGACGCCCGCAATGTTCAGGGATTGATCGAAAAGCTTCAAGACCCGCAGCAGGTGGTCCGCCTGCATGCCGCCACGGTGCTTGGCACCCTGGGCGACGCGGCCGCGGCCGCGGTTCCCGTTCTGGTCGCCATGCTGGAAGCCGGCGACGTGCACGACCGCCGGCTGGCTGCCCTGACCCTGGGTGAAATCGGCCCTGCGGCCGAGCAAGCGATCCCCACCCTCTGCGATGCCGTGGACGACGAGGATGAAGGCGTCGTCGAGTTGGCCGTCTCGGCCCTGGAGGCAATCGATCCGACCGACGTGGATGAAGAGGCCGCCTGACCGGGATGCTTCACCACCTTCCGTAGCCGCAGGCTTCATTCCGCCTGCGGAGAGGCTTCACCACATTCCGTAGCCGCAGGCTTCAGCCCAATACCGTTCAATTAGGAGCAAATGTTCACTCGATTCTGGTCATGGCGCGGACGTAAGTCCTTATTTCATGGCCGGCAGTTACTGAACACTTGCTCCTAATTGAACGGTATTGGGCTTCAGCCTGCGGAGGGGCGACGTGCTTGCGGAGACGTACGTCATTGACAAGGGGCCGTTCTTCCGCAGGTGGAATGAAGCCTGCGGCTACGGCATGCGAGCAACGCCTCCCTGGAGGGCCGCGACGTGGCCGACGATACCATCGGGCACCTCCATTTCGACAGCGACGAGGACGCGCTGCGCCATTTGAAGGAGCGGGCCGACGATATTGCCCAGGTTGCCATTCCGGTCGGCGGTCCGGTCTCGGTCCTGCACAAGGGCCAGACGTTGGGCCCGTATCCGGGAATTGGCATGATCGTTTTCATGGTCAGCGGCGACATCCATCTGCTTCGGCCGCCGCGCGCCGAATTGATCCTCAACGACGGCTTCTTGCACCGCATGCGGATCCAGATTCGATTGCTGGAAGCGCGGCAATGAGGGTGCGGTATCCCCGTGGAGCACATTGAAGAAGTCGGCCAACGATGGCCCCTTGTTCTTTGCCGAACGTCGCGGAACCGCACCAAGGTGGCGGCAGACCTCCCGGTCTGCCGGTACGGTCTGAACCGGCAGACCGGGAGGTCTGCCGCTACAAGTTCTTCGTAAGGTGTGCAGGGACCATTGCCGGTCCCGCCAAGCAATACGCGCTGTCAGTTGGCCAACACCTTTGCAAGTTGCTCGACCTTTTCCGCTCCCACGCGTGCCACCAGGGCCTTGACGGCCGCGATGTCGTTCAGCGTGATCCCGCCCGCCACTGCTTTCGGTCGGCCGACCTTCTTGGCCGATGCGGTTTTGCCCGACATGCCCCAGCCGCAAGCTTCATGGCTCTTGGACCGCGCGTGAATGACGGCATTGCATTTGGGACAGGCTTTGGATGGGAAGTTCGGTTTCAGAACCATGAAAGGTGTCTCCTATTGAGGGATATTGAGCATCAATGTAGGTCCGGCGCCGCTGTATGGCAAACGGAATCCCCATAAGAGATGATATGGGATGATGGAGGTGGCAAATAAGCCGGCACCGGAGTTGCAGAGTTAGGGGATGACTGGATGTCCCATCGTCCCTGCAATTACAAGAGGCCGCGATGCATACCAAGCACCCCAACCCTTCTAAAGAAACGAAATACGCGACAGGCAACAGCCAAGATGCGGACGCCCCGAAGCCGGCGCCCGAACCCGCGGAAGTGCCTGACGAGGTGGACGAGGCGTCCGAAGAGTCGTTTCCCGCCAGCGACCCACCCGCCTGGAGTGGGCACGGCGGGAAAGATACAACAAAGTGAGCCAATCGAACAAGTCTTGAGTTGAAACAATGATGGAGGCGAGCGGCAGCAGGCAGCGTCCCCATGGCACGGACATTTCTGTCCGTGCCATCGCCTCACTGCACGGACCGAAATGTCCGTGCCACGGGGTGCGCGCTCTCGTTCGTGGCGATCATGCGCGTTCCTGGTCGGTCGTTACGTCGGGCACGTCAACGCCGAGGGCGGTAGCAAGGTCGATCTGGTGTTCTTGCTCGTCCACCAGGATCTTGCGAATGTGCTCCGCGAGGGCGTATTCACCCAGCACTTCGCACTGGCGAACCCGTTCCCGATAGTTGCGAATCGTTTCGTTTTCATTTTCCAGGTCGAAGCGCAGCAGTTCCTTGCTGTCGTCGGACATCTTGACCGGCTTCGGGGACACGGTAGGCGTGCCGCCCAGGTAGTCGATCTGCTTGGAAATGAGCAGAGCATGTTGCAACTCCTCGCCGGCATGCACTTCCAGTTCATCGGCAATGGTCATGAATGCGGCGCCCTTGAGCACCTGGGAATACGCCACATACGCAATAATCGCCTGGTATTCGCGGGCCAGGTCTTCGTTCAGAAGGGCGATAAGCTGCTGGCGCGTCAGCTGCGTGGCGCCGTTGCTCTGCGTCTGTTTGTCCGTGGCCGGACTCTGCGGGACACCCTTCATCGCATGGTCTCCTTTGAAGATGAGTTGAAGTCTCGCCCACGGATGAGCAAAAGCGATGCCGGACCGCAGTGGACGGACGCTCTCCGCTCCTTGCAATGCCCGACAACCCTGCTTACGATTAAGCGTGTCGAGTCGCCACGTCAGAACGGGGCTTGCTGTTTGCCGTGCGAGAGACAGAATAACTCCTGCACAGGGCGCTTTGCGATCGGATGGTGGGCAGAAGGAGCACGGCATGAGTCAGTTGCAGGAACGAATCGAGCAATTCCGCAAGATGGCCAACGACGACCCGGACAATGAGCTGGGCCATTTCCGCCTCGGTCAGCTATTGATGGAGAATGGGCAGCTCGAGGACGCGGTCAAGTCGTTTCAGCGCACGCTCGTGCTCAGTCCGCAGTTCGCCAAGGTGTTTCAGCTCCTGGGCCAATGCCTGATCCAGCTGAACCGCCGCGAGGAAGCGGTCAAGCTGCTGACCGAAGGCTACGTTGTCGCCGACGAGCATGGCCACAACATGCCGCGCGACGAGATGGGAAAGATGCTGGTGTCCCTGGGCGCCAAGGCACCGGAATCGAAGAAGGCAACATCGGCTGCGGGCGCAACGGGCGATGGCTTCCATTGCCAGCGCCCCGGCTGCATTGCCGGTTCGCACGCTCACAAGTTGCCCAAGCCGCCGATGAACGATGACCTGGGCCGTCGCGTTTGCGACAGCATCTGCGCCGACTGCTGGAACGACTGGCTGCGCAATTACAGCGTGAAGGTCATCAACGAGCTGCGCCTGGACCTGAGCCGCGAAGACCATCAGGGCCAGTACGACGAGTACATGCGCGGCTTCTTCGGACTGGAATGACCCATGAATGAATACCTGGTCAGTCACGGCTGCGCCGGCGAGCTGGCCCGCTTCAGTGCGGACGAATCGCTGCGCTGCCGTCGCGGCGACCGCGTGGTGGTGCGCACGTCGCGCGGCCTGGAGGTCGGCGAAGTGCTCTGCCCGTGCACGCCCCGACATGTCCGCGCACTGGAAGACACGTTCGTCGGCGAGCTGCTGCGCGTTGCCACGGCAGAAGACGAGCAAATCGTCTCCGGCATCCGCGACCGAGCCCAGCGGCTCTTCGAAGACGGCCGGCGACTCAGCGAAGAGATGGGTCTGGCCCTGGAAATCCTCGACGTCGAGGTCTCGCTCGACGGCCACTTAGTGACGCTTTACTTCCTCCGCTACGCCGACTGCGATGAGCGCCCCCTGGTCGCCACGCTATCGAAGAAGTACGAAACGATGGTTGCCCTGCGCGACCTGGCGTTGCCCGCCGGCGCTTCCGGCTGCGGACAGCCCAACTGCAGCAGCGACAAGGAAGGCGGCTGCACGTCTTGCGGCACCGGCGGCGGCTGTTCTTCGTGCGGGAAGTCGATGGGCAAGGACGTGCAGGAGTATTTCGCGGGGTTGCGGAAGAAGATGGACGCGAATCAGCGGACGTCGCTGGTGTGATTCGACGGCTTGCTTTTCGATGGCGTCATGGGGCCCATCGGTCCAGTTCTGCAACCCTCATGAACGATAGCATGAGCAGCTACCCCGCCAGGTGGCGACGGTAGCTTGCCGCACGCGTGTCGCGCCGAATAAAGTACGACACGACATTTGTATCAACCACAACACTGCTCATGCCGGTGCATTCCCCCCGTGGCCTTCCCGTCGCCACTCCCGGACGCGGGCGCTGAATTGATCGCAGTCTTCATCCTCCGGCCAGAAGTCGCCAAGAAGTTCGTTCGGGAGCAGGCGGCACGTTACAAACCTGCCCCACGAACCCACCAACCACCGTCACTCCCCAGCTTCCCGCATCCCACGGTTACGCACTTGTTACATACGTTGCCGGGCTGTCCCGTCTAGGATGTCGGGGAAGTCATGTCGTATTTCGACGCTTAACTGGAGGATACCCATCATGCGACGCGCGATGAAGATTCTTGCGGCTGCCGGTGCGACCGCGGCGACAACCGTGGCCATCTGGCTCATCAATCCCACCACGGCACAGCAGCCGGTCGGCGGCAATGGGCCCGCGTCCGCTCGGGTCGCGGCGCCCGCGCTCCCCGTTTCTCAGGTCGTTCTGTTCAGCAGCGGCGTGGGTTATTTCCAGCGCGAAGGCCAGGTCGAAGGCAATTCCCGTGTCGATCTGTCCTTTGCCGATACGGACGTCAACGACCTGCTCAAGAGCCTCGTGCTACAGGACCTCGGCGGCGGCAAGGTCACCGCGATCGGCTACGACAGCCAGGACCCCATTGAAAAGACGCTGAAGAGCTTCGCCCTCGATTTGACCAATAATCCGTCGTTCGGCCAGATCATCAACCAGGCCCGCGGCGAGAAGATCGAACTCACCATGCAGCAGACCAACAACACGCAGCCGGCCACCATGACCGGCGTGGTCGTCGGCATGGAAGCAAAGAAGGACAAGAACGGCGCCCACGAGATCGAGCTGCTCAACATTCTCTGTGCCGAGGGCATGCGCAGCGTGAGCCTGGACCAGGTCCAGCGCCTTCGCTTCCTGAATCCGGCGCTCGATAGCGAGTTCCGCCGCGCCCTCGACGTGCTGGCCACCAGCCACGACACGCAGAAGAAGGCCGTCAGCGTGAACTTCAAGGGCGAAGGCAAGCGCACCGTGCGCATCGGCTATGTCGTCGAGAGCCCGATCTGGAAGACCAGCTATCGCCTGGTGCAGAACAAGGACGGCAGCCTCTATCTCCAGGGCTGGGCCGCCGTCGAGAACACCACGAGCGAGGACTGGAACAACATCCGCATGGTGCTGGTCTCCGGCCGGCCCATCTCGTTCCAGATGAACATGTATCAGCCGCTGTACATTCCGCGTCCGACGGTGGAACTGGAGCGGTTCGCGTCACTGCGGCCGCCGACCTACAACGGCAGCCTTGGCAACCAGCAGATCGACATGGCCGGCGGGCAGAATGTCAATCCGCAGGAGCGCTTCGGCTTCAACCGGTACCAGTCGGGCAACGCGCTCTCCTTCAATCCCAACCACATCGGCAATGCCAACAATAACAACCGCCTGACCTATGCCGAGATGCAGCAGCGCAAGCAACAGCAGCAGGAAGTCATCGACAAGGCCCGCAAGATGGGCAGCACCATCCTCATGGACCCGCGCGAAGGCGTCGCGTCCATTGCCACCGCCGAGGAAGCCGGCGATTACTTCCAGTACCAGATCGACGAGCGCGTCAACCTGCCGCGGCAGAAGTCGGCCCTGTTGCCGATCCTCGATGAGAAGGTCACGGGTCGCCGCGTCAGCATCTTCAACGAGAGCGTCCACGGCAAGTTCCCGCTGCTGGGCATGAAGTTCAAGAACAGCTCGACCCAGCACCTCACGCAGGGACCGATCACGGTCTACGACGGCGGCACCTATGCCGGCGACGCCCGCATCATGGACCTGCAGCCGGGTGAAGAACGGCTCATCAGCTATGCGGTGGACCTGGGCACCGAGGTCAAGGCCGAGAGCAAGACGACGCCCGACCAGCTGGTGTCCGTCAAGGTCGTCAAGGGCATCATGCATGCTCAGAACAAGCTGCGTCAGACCAAGACCTACCTGGTGCGCAATCGGTCCGAGCACGACCGCATGCTCATCGTCGAGCATCCCATCAACAAGGACTTCAAGCTGGTGTCGCCGGAGAAGGCCGACGAGCGCAGCCGCGATTCGTATCGCTTCGAGGTGGCCGTGCCGGCCGGCAAGACGGTGACGTTCCCGGTGGTCGAAGAGCGAACGCGTCAGGACAGCCTGTCGCTCAGCTCCTCCGACGACCGCACCGTCCGCATCTTCATGAACAGCAACGTCTCGACGCCCGCGGTGAAGGAAGCCCTGCGGAAGGCCGTCACCCTGCGGACGGAACGGGCCGCGACCGAGCGCGACCGCATCCATCTCGAGCAGCAACTCAAGACGATCACCGATGATCAGACAAGGCTCCGCGCCAACCTGGACAAGGTGCCGCCGACTTCCGAGGCGTACAAGCGCTACCTGGAGAAGTTCGACAAGCAGGAGACCGAGATCGAGAAGCTCCAGGCCCAGATCCAGCAGAAGCGGGAAGCCGAAAAGAAGCAGCAGACCGAGTACGAAGACTTCCTGATCGGATTGACCGTTGAATAGTCTTTTGTGCCACACGCAACGCCCGCCGGGTCTCTGGATTCGGCGGGCGTTTTGTCATTCCGTGGTTCGCTTCTTCCCTTTCCTGGCCGGTGGTTTCGCGACCACACTCTCGTCGGCCTCCAGTTGCGCAAGCACCCGTTTTGGTGCGATGGCGCGGTAGCTCTCGTCCAGCCAGTCGCACAGCATGTCGACCGGCACGGCATCGCCCTCGGCAAAGCGTGCGGTGACCCAGCCGCTCTTGCCGAGTCCGTATCCCGTCCGAGACGCAAACGCCAGCTGCAGCGCCATCGCTCCGGAAACCGGTAGCTTGACCGATACGCTCAGCGTGCCTTCGTGGAGATATGTGAACACGAAGCCCTTACCCTTGACCTTGATGGCCATGTGGCCCCACGGGAAATCCTCCGTGGTTTCGGGGAATGCGAGCGCATGCTCGCGCAGGACCGCCTGGGCCTTCTTCAGGTCGTTTGCTTTGGCCATGCGGGTACGGTAGCAAATCTCGCTTCGAGATTCACCGATCTTTTTCACTGCTGCCCCTCGTTCCCAGGCTCCGGTTTGGGTACATAACGGAACTCGCCAGAGTTCCGAACGAGGACCTGTCGCACGGAAGTCTGGCGACTTCCGCTACACGATGCGCTTCCTGTCACGTAGCGGAACTCGCCAGAGTTCCGCATGGGATCCTGACGCTCTACACGGCGCGCGACAGCCCGTTTCGCAATCCCCCTCGTACCCAAGCTCCGGCTTGGCGGAACAGAACGCAGCTAGTGGAGACACGGC
>JAIEMG010000287.1 GCA_019752375.1 Gemmataceae bacterium
AGCGACGCGTCGGCGGCCCACAATTGACCCAGCCCGGCCAGCGCATGGAAGCGATCGCAGCGGTGGAACGCCAGCTGAGCACGCATTCTGAAGATCCGGGCGGCTGGGACTTGAAGCGCCTGCTCTACAGCACCCTGACCGAAGCGGATTACGAAGCAGTCGCCGGCAAGGACAAGGTAGCCGCCCAGTTCGACCACGGCTACGCACAGCAGCTCGGTCTGGCGCTCATCAACGACACCGAACGCTGGCAGCGCGGTGCCGAGTACCTGCGCATGGCTGCACGCGGCTTGCCGGTGCTGGGGCCATCCATCTTCACTCAGATTGCCCAGGCGCTGCAGCGAGCCGGTAATGCCGAGGGAGCGCTGCACAATTTCGAGATGGCCCAGCGCACCGGCCGGGCGGTCGGGGCCAAGAACCTGGCACCCGAAGAGCAGAAGGCGTACTTCGCTGCCGTCAAGTTCCTGGCTGAATCGGCGACGGCCCGCGGCGACTGGGAGGCCGCCATTGAGAACTACCACCTCTATACCGAGCACGAAAGCAGCGGTCTGGAAGTCCTGCGCACCCTCGCCGGCCTCTACGAACGCAAAGGCGACCCGCTCAGCGCTCTGCGCATTGTCGAAATCGCCCTGTGCCACAAGGGCAACGACAAGGACCTGCTGGAACGGAAGGACCGCTACTACTTCTCCGTGATGCCCCAGCAGCTGGCGGCACGTATTGAGTCCGTCCGCAACGCGTTCGACACGGCTTATTGCATCGAGAAAGCAAAGACGATCCTCGATACGCGGAATATCGACATCGAGATGGTCGACTGGGCGCTCCACCTCGCCGAACTCGCCCAGGTGATGGACCCCAACGGGGTGCAAGCCAAGGTCCTGCGCGCCCGCGGTCGGCTCCAGCGCGGGGAACGGGAGGGGGCCGTCGCGATCCTCGAAGAACTGTGCAACAATCGGCCGCAAAAATTGTCCGGCGACGACGAAGAAGCCTGGCACCTGGCCAACCGCCTGCTCGGCACTCTCTATCTGAACGAGCTGTCCCGTCCCGACCTGGCGATCCCTTGCTTCCACGAATTTCGCAAGAGTTCCAAGAGCGGCGCGGACACCAACTATCGACTCGGGCAAGCGTATGAAGCGACCGGAGACGCCAAGAACGCGCTTCGCTTCTACGAGCAGGTGACGGCCTACGAGCAACATCCGCTGGCAGCGGACGCACGCGAGGCGGTGTATCGACTGAAGTCAGGTACCACGGCTCCAAAAGCCTCGGAGTTCTGACCGCCCGTGTTAGACCGTCCCACGAAGGGCGTCTTGGATGTTACGGCACAATTCCGCTCTGCATTGTGGAGACCACCCATGCGCGCGACCCTGACTTCGCTCCTTGGCATGACCGCCTTGCTCCTGATCGGCGTCGCAGCTGCGGCGGACAAGGACACAGAAAAGGTCCCGGGCCTGATCGACTTGCTCAAGGACCAGGACGAGCTGAATCGCATCAAGGCCGCGCGCGATCTCGCGGACCTTGGTCCCAAGGCCAAGGCTGCTGTGCCCGCCCTGAGCAAGGCGCTGCAGGACAAGAACGAGGACGTGCGTGCTTTTGCAGCCTTCGCCCTGGGCAAAATCGGGCCAGACGCCAAGAGCGCGGTGCCGGCGTTGATCGACGCACTCAAGGATAAACAATCCAAGGTGCGCAGCATTGCTGCCGACACGCTGGGCAGCATCGGCCCAGACGCAAAGGAGGCGATTCCCGCACTGATCGCCTCGCTCAAGGATGAAGACCTTGGCCCTCGTGCGGCCAACTCGCTGGGTCGCATGGGACCAGCGGCGAAGGAAGCAATCCCGGACCTGGCCAAGGCACTGCAGAAAGGCAATGTCCGGGCCATCGCCGCATATGCACTGGCACAGATTGGCCCCGACTCGATGTCCGTGCTGACCGAGGCGACGCGGGACAAGAACCCCGACGTGCGTGCCGATGCGGTGGTCGCCCTGGGTCTGCTTGGCAAGGAAGCGGTGCCTGCAATCGCGAAGGCCCTTCGCGACAAGGACGCCGACGTGCGGCTCCAGGCGGTCGGCGCGCTCGGCAAGCTCGGCAAGCAGGCGAAAGAGGCCGTACGCGACCTTGCCGATTCGCTGAACGATCCGGATGACGAGATCCGCGTGCGTGCGGCTCGTGCCCTGGGCGGCATTGGCCCCGACGCCAAGGATGCCGTCAAGGCGCTGACCGGCGCACTCCAGGACAAGAACGTGGACGTGCAGAAGGCCGCCGCCGAGGCGCTGGAGCAAATCAAGGAAGAGAAGAAGAAGTAAGCACCAATGGGAGCCGACGCGCCAGCAAGGTGACGCTCCTCCCTTGCTGGCGCGTACTGACTGGCTCACATGCCTTTGCACTTGACGATGCGGAGCCTCCGCCCGCGACCCCAAGAAGATCAATGCCGGCGACATGATGTACACCGTCGGAAGGGAGCATCGTTATGCCGGTGCACAACTGGACGCGCGTTAGCTCCGGCACTTTTCACGACTTCCACTACTCCTGGGTGCTGGAGATCAAGCGTGCCCTGATGCGCGGCCTCCTTCCCAAGGGCTACTACGTCATGGCCGAGCAGATCGGCGGCGACCTCGGCGCGCCGGACGTCTTGACGCTCCAGGCGGCGGGCACGGAATCGGAAGGCACCCTTGCCGGGACTGCGACGCTGACGGAAACGCCGCCGGTTGTGCATGCGCGAACGACGATCCCACGAGATTCCTATGCGCGCATGCAGCGAACTCTGGTGATCCGGCACACGAGCGACGACCGTATCGTGGCGATGATCGAGGTCCTTTCGTCCGGCAACAAGTCGAGTCGGCACGCCATCCGGTCATTCCTGGACAAGGCGGTTGCCGCGCTCGATGGCGGGATCCATCTGCTGCTGGTGGATGTTCACCCTCCCGGTCCGCGCGACCCGCACGGTATCCACGGGGCCGTGCTCAGCGAGATTGGATCCGAGAACTACACACTGACCGGCGAGCGTCCCTTGACTGTCGCGGCTTATGTCGGCGGCGCTGTCGTCGAGGCCTTCGTCGCCCACTTTGCGGTCGGCGAACCGATTCCGACAATGCCGCTGTTCCTTACCCGAGAGAATTACGTCCGTGTCCCGCTGGATGCAGCGTACACGGCTGCTTGGGAGGACGTGCCGCCGCAATACCGAGACGTGATCGTGGCGGGATCCTGAACCGGCATCAGGTCCTTTGCAGTCGCAAACCGCGCGATACCAGGCGCCGCTCCGCCAGCTCGAACAATCCTTGGACGGCCAAAGCCATCAGTGCCGCCGGCAGCACACCCTGAAAGAAGATTGTCTGCGGATCCCAGCGCCGGAGACCCTCGAAGATGGGCTGACCGTAGCCGCCAGCGCCGATCAGGCCGCCTAGCGTCGCATTGCCCACGTTGATCACGGCCGACGTCTTGATGCCTGCCAGGATCGAACGCGAAGCCATCGGCAATTCGATCAAAAACAGCCGTGCCGACGGAGACAAACCGAGCGCCTCCGCCGATTCGTGCATCGGCAGCGGGATGTCGCGTAACCCGGTGTAAGTATTGCGCACGATGGGCAACAGGCTGTACAGGAACAGTGCGATAATCGCCGGCTTCGCGCCAAGTTCGCCATTCAGGAGCACCACCATAAAGACCAGCAGCGCCAGCGACGGCACGGTCTGCAGGATGCCGGCCGCCCCGAGGATGAACTGCCCAAGTGTGGGGCGCTGCGCCGCCAGGATGCCCAAAGGCACCGCTGCCACAATCGCCGCGAGCAGCGACACCGACACCAGAAACAGGTGATTCAGCGTATTCCACAGCAGCTTTTGCCACGGCCCCTCGACCTGAATATTCACCTGGTTGCCGAGCTTCCGCGTCAGGTAGTCGGCCGCGACCCGTTTCTCATCGACCCGGTCATCGTCGGTGCGAGCGTTCATGGCGACCATGTCGTCATTGGAGATCAGCCCCTGGAGCTTCAGGACCGCGGCCAGGGCGTCCGGAGCCCGCGATTCCAGATCGGCACGATAGAGCAACACGGCACGGTAGGGCGGGAAGACGTGACGGTCGTCGTCCAGCACCTTCAGGTCATACTTGCGGATGGCGGCGTCCGTTGCATACAGGTCGGTGAGGTCGAGCGAGCCGGCTGCCAGCGCGGGATACGCCAGCACGTGTTCCACGCCGCGGACGTCGGTCTGGGGCAGCTGGTAGCGAGCGCGGAGGCTCGGCCAGCCGTCGCCCCGGTTCATGAACTCGTTGGTGAAGCCGAACTTCAGTTCCGGGTGCTTCGCCAGGTCCGATATCTTCTCGATGCCGAGCTGGGCGGCCCGCGCTTTCTTCATGCCAAGCGCGTATGGATTGTTGAAGCCAAGCGGCTGACTCATGCGGATACCGTGCTTTCCGAGCGCTGACCGGATGCCCGCTTCGTCGTCCGCATTGAGCTTGTCGTCAGCAAGGATTTCCTTGGTGATGGTGCCGGTGTACTCCGGATACACGTCGATCGTGCCGTTGACCATCGCTTCCCAAACCAGCTTGGTACCGCCGAGGCTGCGGCGATGGCTTGTGCCATCGCCGTCACTTGCAGCCAGCAGCTGCACGATGTCGCCGAGGATCACGGACTCGGTGAACGTCTTCGATCCGACCGTTACTTTCGCGCGGGGCAGCATGAGCATCCATGCTAAGACGCCCGCAGCGCAGAGAACGCACAAGGAGAGCAAAATTCCAACGGACGCTTGCACGCTGAATCTCATCGCTTGCTCTCCATTCATCACACCCCGCCGATGCGTCGGATTGGTGTGAATAGGAATCCTGCGCCTCGCCTTGAGACGCCTTTTGTTTCCACATCCCCTGAAATTCCTTGCATCGATTCGGCCGGCTTCCGAGAATACACGGGGTCAGGGTCAACTCCAGCTGCAACCCATTCCCCATTCGCTGAAGAGAACCGATTCACTATCATGGCGAGCTGTCCGCTCGGACGCCACAGCGCGCATGGGAGTGTCCCTGCATGAAGTGGCCACTGCACGAGCGTCGTCTCACTGTGGACTACGTCGAAGACGGCGACGATGGACCGGGCTGGTACATCCTGGATCGCGGCTTTCCGATCTGGGGCGCGTACGACACCGAAACCGATGCCGAATCGGTTCGAGAGGAGCACGAGAAGGGAACTCGCGTGGGGGGAATTCGGGACGTCAACGGCGTCAAGATTTGGATCGCACACATTCCGGAGGTCAATCGCGTTCACAGGGAGTGCGGGTACCTGGTCATGGTGGACGACGAGGACGTCGGTGACTTCCATCCGAGCCGAGCCGCGGCCGAAGTCTCCCTGCACAAGGTCATCGAGGAAATCTGCCGGTATCCGGAGGATTGGGCCGCCCCGTCGACGCTGAGCATAGCTACGGTCCGGGTCGCGGAGACGCCGACGCTCGAGAGAAGACCCGCCAAGAAGATGGCGCCGACGGCGCCGCCGGGACACGCGAACCGCGAACGTCGACGGTCGGGTACTCATCCCTGAGGGGAGCATGGCGGACACGACTCACGGCCTGCGCGCGATCCTCGAGCAGCATGGCGCTCTGTTAACGCGTCGTGCCGACGGCCGCCTCTGCGACCGCGCGGGCCAGCTTTACTTCGATTTCAGCGCGGAGCCGGAGAGTGTGCCAGGCGCTGTGCGCCGACCCCTGACGGCCGACGAATGCTACCGTTCGGGATACGCCGCCGAGCAGGCAGGGCAATTCAAGCAAGCACTGACGGGATATCGGCAGGCACTGAACCTGGGCGGTCCGGATGCCGAGGCGTGCTATGGGCTGGCCTGTGTACTCTATTCGCTCGGCCGGAAGGAGGCTGCCGCGGAACGCTTCCGGCAGACCGTGGAGATCGACCCCGGGCATGCGCCTGGCTGGAACAGCCTGGGCATCGTGCTCGAAGAGCTGGGCGAACTGGAGGACGCGCTCGCCGCCTACCAGACGGCCCTGCAGGTGGCGCCCCGTTACGACGAGGTGCATTGTCATCTCGCCGATCTGCTGGAACGGCTAGACCGAAACAAGGAAGCAGAGCAGCATTGGCGCGCATACGCGAGCCGCGGGACCGAAGCGGGGTGGCTGCGTTATGCGGCGACACGGTTGCGCCGCGCCGCGGACTGAGGCAACGGATGGATTACTTCGAGCGGATCGCGGGCGAGTGGGGCGAGCGCGCCAACGAGCTGGCGACCTGGGCGATGACGTACCTGGTCAACCGCACCGGCGTGTGGGGCCGCTATGTGCGCCGCAAGACCGACGACGAGTCGCGGGCCGTGACGGCACCGTTTCGCGACGAACGCGGCAAGGTCTGGCTCGATCACGATTCGCTCCGCAAGCACTTCCGCAACCGCCAGCCTGGCGGCCAGCTGGGCATCCACAGCGCCAGCCGTGACCTGACTTCGCGCTGGCTGGCGATTGACATCGACCTGCACGATCCCGAAGAGGACCTGTCCGCCTCGCTCGAAGGGAACCTGGCCGCGGCGCGTGGCTGGTTTCAGGTACTCGCCGACAAGGGGCTCGATCCGCTGCTGATGGATTCCAACGGCATCGGCGGCTTTCACCTGCTGATCGTTTTCGCGGAGCCGATGAGCACGGCAAGCGTTCACGAATTCGGCAAGGGGCTGGTGGCGGACTACGAGCGCCGAGGACTCGATCAGCGGCCGGAGCTGTTTCCGGACAAGCCGAGCTGGCACCGCTATGGCGATTGGCTGCGCCTGCCAGGCCGCCATCACACACGGCCGCACTTCACTCGCGTCTGGAACGACGAGCCATTCGCCGAATCGCCGTGGCTGGTGGGACACGACGCCATCGAGCGGATGCTGGCCACGCGGCCGGCCATCGATGCACTGCTGGAGCCGGTGGGTATCGAGCGGATGCGGCGTACCGTCTGCCTGGACTTCGACGGCGTGCTGCATTCATACCTGTCGGGGTGGCGCGGCGCAGAGGTCATTCCGGACCCGCCCATTCACGGAACGCGCGATGCCGTGGTTCGGCTGCGCCAGCAGTATCGCGTCGTCGTCTACTCTTCGCGCTGCAGCACGCTGGAAGGGCGCCGGGCGATCGAACTGTGGCTCCGCAAGCACGACATCCAGGTCGACGAGGTCTGCGAGCACAAACCGCCGGCCCTGGTCTACGTGGACGATCGCGCGATTCCATTCCGGGGCGACTGGGAGCAGGTCGTCGCGGAGATTCGGCAATTTCGGAAGTAGATTTTCGTGGGGCCGGCTTCCCGCCGGTCTGGCGGCCGGAAGCCGACCACGGGGTGATGTCAGTTCTGCTGACCCGCGGAACCGATGGCCAAGAGGGAGCGAACCGAAGGAAGGAACATCGGCACGCGCCGTTGGTACTCTTCGTAGTCGCGGCCGAACTTCCGGACGAGGTCGCGTTCCTCGAACCACGTTCCGATGAGGATGTAGGCCGTGCCGCAGACCGCGGTCGCGAGCCCCAGGGGTGTGTTTGCCAGTCCCCAGAAAAAGAGCAGCGTGCCCAGGTATGCGGGATGCCGGCACAGGTGATACAGACCGTTCACGCGGAGCGTTTCCACCGGCACTTCCGGAATCTGACACTTCCGGTCAATGACTTGCTGCCAGCCAACAAAAGTGCCGAAGCCAAGCTCCCGGACGGCGAGGACCATCAGTGCCAGTCCCACGATGGCGACGACTGCCATGCACCAAACCAACGTCGTTGGAAACTGCCATCCTAGACCGCCCAGCAACAGATAGCCCAGCATCAGGACGACGCCCAGGTGAATCGTCGCGGCGATGTTGAAGATCAGGCGATGGAACCGACCCAGCGTCCGCTCCAGCCAGAACCGAGCACGGGGACGCGCCAGCAGGGAGTGCGCGAGGCCAAAGCTGGCCCAGAGCAAGCCGTAAATCGCGAGGGCAGCGGCCGTCGACGTCATTGCTTACCTGCCTGGTTCCGACTCGTTCGACCGCCGGTCGATTCCGCACCGCCGACGAGTCCGATTCCTTCCGATACAATCGGCCCGTTTAACGCAATCGGAGCGAATCGCGCATGCCGGTCTTGCTGGTTTCGAAATCCGGCGAATCGACCTCAAGTTTGCCCGCCGGCCCCATGCCGTCGTCCATACTTGAATACGAAACCCATCTCGAAGAGTTGGTCGGTAGCATCTCATGCGAAGGGAGTAATCCACCATGTCATTGCACATTCGCACGCTTGGCGTGTTCGTTGGGCTGGGCGCGCTGGCTCTGGCTTCTGGGACGGCATCGGCCCAGTGCGTCGGTTGCGGAGCCGCGGCTGCCGCCGCTGCGCGGTCCGGAGGCGGCACCACGGTGGCGCCGAATCGGACGCGCACCGTTTCCGGCATTGCCGCGCCCAGCATCGGCACACCGATCAACAACAACCCAGCCGTCGGCATCGGCGCGGCCGGCATCAGCGCCCCATATCCGCTGGGCGCGACGGGCCGGCGGCCCATCGGCTACAGCGTCACCGGCAACGGCCCGAACATGCCCTCCAGCGGAGCTCCGAATGGGTTCCCGGGCATGGGCGGTTCGAGCTTCGGCAACCCAGCCATGAACAACAGCCCGATCTTTAATGCCGCCAACGCGACCGTTTTCGGCAGCGGGCAGTTCAACCCGGCGTTCGGCAATCCGTACGTCAATCCCTACACGCGCGATGCCTTCAACAACTACGCCGCCATGGGCAACCCGTACCTGAATCCATACGCGAACCCCTACGGCAATCCCTACCCGAACCCCTACGGCAACCCTTACGGTGGCTTCGGCCCGGCTCCCTACCCGCCGACGCCATACATGAACAACCCGTACGCGAACTTCTACTCGAACAACCCGTTCACGGCTGCCTATCTCAGCAATCCAATGACCAATCCGATGAACAACCCATTCAACGGTCAGAACTTCAATGCAGCCATGTTCGGCCCCCACGGCATGAATCCGAACGCCGCTAACCCGTTCGGCATGAATCCGAACTTCAACCTTCCGAACTGGAACAATCCCAACGGCGCCGCCGCTCCGCGTGGAGGCGACCAGCGCTAGTCCGGCCCAACAAAACAGTGACGACCGTGTGTCCCAGCCGGGATACACGGTCGTCGCGTTGTTTGCCAGGGCGTTCAGGTGGGACGCCATTCGAACGTGGCGGACTGCCCGATATTCTCTTCCACCTCGACGCGCAGGACCTGGGGCGTGTAGTGGCAATGTTCGCGCAAGTCGTTGCACAGCCGCTGGCCGATGTAGCGGGCGAGCAGTTCGGCCGTGGTGTTCTCGATCGGCAGCAGGATGCAATCGTCGCGGGGAAAGAGCCATTCGCGATCCCGGTAGCGGACGCGGATGCTGCGGCCCGTCTCTTCGACGTGGATCAAGGCATTCTGCGTCGGCAGCATCATGCGATGGTCGAGGTCATCCGTGATGATCCGGGTGCGTTTCTTGAGCGTGACGAAGTCGAAGACGTAGCAATTGACGTCCAGGTCGCCCTCGATCTCGACAGCGGTGCGATAATTGTGCCCATGCAGCCGTTCGCACCGGTCGCCCTCGTAGCTGATGAAGTGTCCGGAACAGAAGACCAGGTGGTCCTTGGTCACACGGACTTTGAAGCGCTCGGTCATACATGGTGCCTGAATAAGAGGGATCCGGACCCGCAGGCGAACGCCAGCAAGTGCGGGTGCTACTCCATTCGTCCGTCGCGGGCGTGGCGCCGCCGCAGGTGATTCTATCCCAGCGATCGGGCGTCGCCAGCGTAGAACACGATCGCTGCCGGTTACCCCAGGTGGAACGGCTCCTTCGCTCTGCTCGCGCATGGAATTCCTCGCGGGCGGCCCACTCAAGACGCCTTCAACTCAATAAGGATTGGCGAATCAATGACTGTCGGGTTCGACAGAATCCGTTCTGTGTTCGCCAATGTTGACACCGCCTGCCTTTCTGCCGGCTTTAGCCGAATGGCACGTGGATAGGCAAAACTCCTCTCCGCGTAGCCGCTTTCGCACCGAAGGTGCTGGGCAGGACAGCCCAGGGCAAGCGAGCGCAGCGAGTGCCGCCCTGGGTCCGAGACACCGCATGAGGAATTGCACGCTATAAGCGTGCGGAAATCGCCAGGATTGCACGTCATGTTTGGGACGGGGTCTTGAAGCCGCACGCTTTCAGCGTGCAATCCAATGGAGGCGCGCTCCACCCGGGGCGGCACTCGCTTCGCGAGCGAGCCCCGGGCTGTCCTGCCCAGCACCTTCGGTGCGAAAGGCACGACTTGATTGTGTCGGTAGTTTGTTCTCGCGGCCTGACTTGCGCTTAACCACGTGCCATTCGGCTGAAGCCGGCTCCCCGTCTGCCGCCACCTTCAGGTGGTGGGGCGAAGCAGAGAAGACCCGCTGCCGGCTTCAGCCGGGCTTGTCGAGGGTTAAGGCGATCGGCAGGAAAAGACTTACCTGGCGCCCGGCTTGGCCCGATGTGGATACTGGGCAGGAAGTCCCTTCGGCGAGCGTCGAGGCGTCAGCCCGACGTGTCTGGGTGCAGTTCACGACGGAGTTTTGGACGCTGTCCACGTCGGGCTTACGCCTCGACGCTCGCCAGGGAAGTGATTTCTTGTCGCTCGCCTTAAGCCCTCGCAAGCCCGGCTGAAGCCGGCTGCTGAATGGGGATGATGGCTTCGCTCCACCGACGAAAGCCGGTGGCAGAAGGGGAGCCGGCTGAAGCCGGCTTCAGCCGAATGGCACATGGTTAAGCAGAAGGCCGGCACCGAGTACAAACGAAAACCGAGCTTCGCCCACTCGTACCTTGCTGTCGCACATGTCACGAGCGAACAACTCGTGCTGCAGCAGCTGTTCGCTCGTCGTGACACCCTTGATAGCCGCTACGGTAGGCAGGGGTTACGCTTAACCACAGACCATTCGGCCGAAGCCGGCTGCGAGGGACAAGAGGCGGTGCCCGAGGAGCGCGTGCGCCCTGACCATCGCCCGAAGACGCAGCACGGCAGCTAGTCAGGTTTGCACACGCTGAAGTTCGATGTGAACGGGAATCGGCTTTTCGGAGGGGTGGTCGGGCGTTTCTTGAGGCATGGGCGGTTCCGCTGGCGCTTACCTGGCCGTTCACGTTGCATACGGTCTTTCAGTCGATTTGGCAGGTCGCAAGGGCTAAACTCCGGACGGCAGCGGCAGAGTCAGCCAAATTTCACCGGGCATCGCCATACAATCGGTCATTGGTAAGGCAGTTCTGCAAACTGACATATGAAGGACATCACGGCAGGTGGCATTTGAACCGCGCTAACATTAGCAACGATAAATGATTACGCCGAGAGAAGAAAAGGACTTCTGCCGACGCCACCAGGTTTTAAGCCGCAGGCCATCGCTGAAAAAATGCATGATTTCAAACAGAAAGCCCGCTGCCGTTGCCGGCAGTGGGCTTTTCAAGAAATATTCAGCGGAGAGGACAGGATTCGAACCTGCGGTAGGGTGTTATCCCTACACCGGTTTAGCAAACCGGCGCTATCGGCCACTCAGCCACCTCTCCGGGGCTAATTTCTTGCATCTCTCGCGAACATCAGTTGTCCTTGACAACTGGGACGGCCCGATGACCGAAAAAGTGGTGGTCTGCTAGCAACAGACCACCGGTTGTCCACGACTGACCGCGCCTTTAGGGAGATCAGTTTTGAGCGAACATTTCGCATTCTACCCACCGATCCGCCAAGAGCAAGCCCGAGACAACCGTTGACCACCGGAAGCTCATCAAGCCCAAGTTGGGTTCAAAGGTCAAACGTGCCGAAGCAGGCGTTATTTCTGCTCGACAGGGCAGGGCGGCATCGCGTCGTTCAGGTTTCGGCGTCGTGCCCTCCCTGGGGAGAGCATGCTACCCAGCATGGGACCATCGGACGGTGGGTTGGCCCAATGGATACAGAGATTCTGAGTTGTTGCTTACGCCTTCGTTCGCCGCTAAGCTGACATCGCCTCCACTTCTGCACGCAATGTCCCACCGTGGGAGGATCGCACCATGTTGCGCCGCCTTTGCCTGTGTCTTGCCGGTTCGCTCCTGACCTCGCCGCTGGTCGCAGCCGAGCTTCCCAAGGTCAAGAACGTCGAGTTGCAACCACTCGCCGCCCAGGCCAAGCGCATCGTCGAAGCACTCGACCTGCTCGGCAGTCCGCTGCCCGACGCCGACAAAAAGGCGCTTGCATCGGCCAAGGATGTGAATGCGATTCAAACCGTGCTGGACAAGCACTGCCTGGCCGGCGTACGCGTTCCCGGCAGCAGCGACAAGAAGCTGTCGCTGGAAGTCGCCGCCGGTCCGGCCGCCGCCGACCTCGCGGAGCAAGGCTGGCGCGTGTTCCTGGTGAAAGTCCATAACGTCGGCAGTCGCGAACACGTGGAACTGCGGCCGGAAAGCCCCAATGCGGCGCCGCTCTTCTACAGGTCGACCAGTAAACCCGATCCGACCGTCATTCCCATCGGTGAAGTCGGCAAGCGGTTCCTCGAATTGTCGATGTTCAATGCACAGCCATTGGTGCGCGACCTGGCCGGCCTGGAGTTGGAGTACCGCATCCTCCAGATATACTGCCGTGACCCCGGCCGGAAGGAAGCGACGCTTGGCTTCAGCCTGTGGCGCGAGTTACCCAAGAAGAAGCCGACGGACCGGCCCCAGTTCGAAAAGCTGGCGGACAGCAACGAAGTCGGCATCTTTGTCGAGAGCAGTCCGGCCGTGGTGGTCGAGCTGAAGGTCAAGGACTGGGACGGCAAGCCAGTGATGGGCTCGTTCACGTTTCGCGACGCCCAGGATCGCGTCTATCCGTCGCAAAGTCGCCGACTGGCGCCGGACCTGGGCTTCCATCCTCAGATTTACCGGACCGACGGCGAAACGGTCCTGCTGCAGCCCGGCAAATACAAGGTCACCTACACACGCGGTCCGGAGTACCTGGTGCTGGAACGGACCATCACGGTGCCCGCATCCCGCAAGCACACCGAGACCTTTGAGTTGAAGCGCTGGATCCATCCGCTCAAGAAGGGTTGGTACTCCGGCGATCACCACGTTCACGCGGCCGGCTGCGCCCATTACGAAAGTCCGACGGAAGGCGTGACGCCCGAAGACATGATGCGGCACATTCTTGGTGAGGACTTGAATGTCGGCTGCTGCTTGAGCTGGGGACCATGCTGGTATCACCAGAAACGCTATTTCGAAGGCAAGGTGCACAAGCTCTCCACGCCTGACCACCTCTTGCGCTACGACGTGGAAGTCAGCGGCTTCCCGTCCAGTCATGCCGGGCACATTTGTCTCTTGCGCCTTCGCGAACAGGACTACCCCGGCACCAAGCTCATCAGTGACTGGCCAAGCTGGGACCTGCCGATCTTCCAGTGGGCCAAGGCACAGGGCGGCGTGGTAGGCTTCGCGCACAGCGGCTGGGGCCTGGCGCCGGACGATCCGAAGGACCCGACCGTCAATCAGCTCCCGAACTATGTCTTGCCAAAAATGGATGGCATCGGCGCCAACGAATACCTGGTGGACGTCGCCCACGGCGCGTGCGACTTCATCTCGACCGTGGATACGCCGATCCTGTGGGAGCTCAATATCTGGTATCACACGCTGAATTGCGGCTACCGTTGCCGGATCAGCGGCGAGACCGATTTTCCCTGTATCTACGGCGAGCGCGTCGGCCTGGGCCGCAGCTATGTTCACTTGAACGGGAAGCTGAACTTCGACGACTGGGCCGAGGGCATCAAGCAGGGCCGTTGCTATGTTTCGGACGGGTTAAGTCACTTGATGGACTACGAAGTCAATGGCGTGGGCGTCGGTTTGAAGAAGAGCGAAGTGAAGTTGTCCGAACCCGGAAAGGTGAAGATCAAGGCGAAGGCCGCCGCCTGGCTGGAGCCGAAGCCGACGCCGGAAACGGAGAAGATCCGCGGCGCGCCGAGCCCCAAGGAAGGTAACTCCAGCACGCAGACGCTGACCTCCAAGCCGTACTGGCACGTGGAGCGCTCGCGCGTTGGTGATACGCGTAGGGTTCCGGTCGAAGTCGTCGTCAACGGCTATCCCGTCGACAAGAAAGAGATCATCGCCGACGGCACCGAGCAGGAAGTGACGTTTGAGGTGCCGATCAAGTATTCCAGCTGGGTGTGCCTTCGCATCTTCCCGTCGAGCCACACCAACCCGGTGTTTGCGATCGTGGACGACAAGCCCATCCGAGCAAGCAAGCGCTCGGCGGAGTGGTGCCTCAAATCGATCGACAAGTGCTGGGAGCAAAAGAAGCCCAAGATCCGCGAGAAGGAGCTGCAGGAAGCGGAAACGGCTTACGACAAGGCCCGCATCGCATACAAGAAGGTCCTCGCGGAGAGCGTGGCGGACTGAGACACGGCAGACCTCCAGGTCTGCCGGGATAGACGATTCCGGCAGACCTGGAGGTCTGCCGCCACACTTTCATCTCGGCTGGCTTTCCCACGCGGGCGTTCGGAAACGAAGAAGTAAAATGAATCAGTCGCGCCACTCTTGCGCTCACCGCTCCCCTCATTGCTCGCGATCTCGCACCAGGCGGCTTTGACTTCCCCCTCTCAATCGAGTCTACTGAGTTCTCCAACATTTCGCAACTCGCCCGGCAACAACGAGAGGGACAGTCATGCAGCGCATCACTGGCCGGCGCCGATGGTCCGCACTCATCGGAATTGAGGAGCTCGAAAGCCGCACGGTCCCTACGGTCCTCGTTCCCGCGCAAGTTCGCCATGCCTACGGCTTCGATCAGATCAACTTTGTCGTCAATGGTCAGACGGTCCGCGGCGACGGCAGCGGTCAAACCATTGCCATCGTCAATGCCTTTGACAATCCGACGATCTTCAACGACGTCGACACCTTCGACCGCCAGTTCAGCATCGACGGACGTACGACGCTCTATCAGCAGTACGGCGCTGCCACGAAATTCCTGACGCGCGTGAACCCGCAAGGCCAGCCGGCCGCGGACCGCACGGGTGCCTGGACGCTGGAAACCGCGCTCGACGTTCAGTGGGCGCACGCCATCGCCCCGGGCGCTTCCATCCTTCTAGTCCAGGCGAAATCCGATAACTTCTACGATCTGATGAGCGCCGTCAATTATGCACGCAACCAGCCAGGCGTGGTCGCGGTTTCGATGAGCTGGGGTACCAGCGAATTTGTCGGGCAAACGAGCTGGGACGCCTACTTCACCACGCCGGCCAATCACGTCGGCGGCTC
Organism: Gemmataceae bacterium; assembly: GCA_019752375.1. Classification (GTDB taxonomy): domain Bacteria; phylum Planctomycetota; class Planctomycetia; order Gemmatales; family Gemmataceae; genus JAIEMG01. Next base: position 15,158 of record JAIEMG010000287.1, read on the forward strand.
GAATGGCCGAGGTGGACCTCGGCTGAGCGGTGGCGTCACGTTCGTGGGAGCGTCCGGCGACTACGGCGCGCCGGCGATTTGGCCTGCCACGTCGTCCAACGTCCTGGCGGTCGGCGGCACCACGCTGCAAGTGGACGCCCTGGGCAATTACCTGGGCGAAGTCGCCTGGAGCGGCAGCGGCGGCGGACGTAGCACGCAGGTAACCGAGCCGAGCTGGCAGTACAGCGTCCAGTCCACCGGCCGGCGTACCACGCCCGACGTCTCTTACAATGCCGACCCAAATACCAGCGTCTACGTCTACAGCAGCATGCCGGTCGGCGGCCGCACCGGTTGGTTCGGTGTGGGCGGCACCAGCGCTGCAGCGCCGCAGTGGGCAGCCCTGATCGCCATTGTGGACCAGGGTCGAGCGTTGAACGGCAAAGGATCACTCGACGGACCGAGTCAGACGCTGCCGGCCTTGTACGCGATGAGCAGCGGCAACTTTCGCGACGTCATTGGCGGTTCCAACGGCTTCACCGCGGTCAAGGGCTACGACCTGGCGACCGGCCGCGGCAGTCCGTACGCCGACCGTGTGGTTCGCGACCTGGTGGCTTATGCGGGCGCAGCGAGCGGAGTCACTGCGAAGTCCACGACCACATCGGTTTCGTCGTCGGTCAAGGTGCGTGCAGCGATTGACGTCCTATTTGCGGACCGGTCGCTGACGACGCCGGACTCCCGGGCGGTGTCGATCCTTGCCCAACGCGCGGCTGAGAAGCAGTTGCCGTCGCTGCCCTTGCCGTCGTCGCTGCAACCAATCGGCAATGAACGCGACTTGCGGCGCGGCAGCGACCCGGGACCTGCCCCGCTCGTGCCCGGCACGAGCTTCGACCTACAGCCAACCCTGTCGCGGCTGCTGCAATCGGAGCCAGCGCCTCTCGTTGGGGATGAACCACCCCTACCGTTACCGAATGAACACGAGGAGAGAGTTGAGGAACACCGGATGCGCGTCCGATCGCATGCGATGCCGATCGAAGACATTTCCGCACTGGATGCCTGCTACATCGAGCCGTATGAAAGGACTGAAGATGGTCCGGACGAGCTGACCGCGCTCTGGAGCCTGGCCTTGGTGCTTACTGGCAGCTATCAGGCCGCACGACCGATGCCGCGCAGGGAGAAAAACGCATGGCAGATCCCGTGACCGAAGAACTGCTTCAGCTAAACAAACGCCTGCTGGAGAGCATTACCGGCGGCGACTGGGCGACCTACCAGGAGTTGTGCGACCCCACGCTGACCGCGTTCGAACCCGAAGCTGTCGGCCACCTCGTCGAAGGCATGGACTTTCATCACTTCTATTTCAAGCTGGGTGGACGCAGTGCTCCGCAGCAAACGACCGTGTGTGCGCCGAAAGTGCGCGTGATGGGGGACGTGGCGGTGATCGCATACGTGCGCCTGAGCCAGCGCATTGGCATGGACGGCGCGCCGGCGACTAGCGGCTTCGAGGAGACGCGCGTCTGGCAGCGTCAGGGCGGCCGCTGGCGCCACGTCCACTTTCACCGTTCACCGTTGGCAAGCGCGTAGGTGCAGCGCAGGACGAGCCGGGAACGTGAGTGAGCGACCGGAGTTCTCCAGACGCCGGAAGAACTCCGGTCGCTCACGCTTCCGGCTCGCCACAAAAGAGTGAAGTCTGCTAGAACCCGTGCTGCTTCTGATGGTACGGGCCGTCGAAAACCTGCGTCGATTTGAACCGTTCGTGGCGCCCATCACCGGCGTGCGGTTCGACTTTTGCCAGGATTGCCTTGGCTTCGGCGTCGGTCAACGGCTTGAAATTGCGGGCAATCGCAACATCCTGCTTCAAGATGTCCATGCCGTCGATGCCGACCACGAGGCTGGCAATCGGCTGGTTCAGCGCGTACTTGCGGCCTTCCTCGGCAGTCACCACCTTTTCCGCGACCAGGCGACCCTTGTGCGAGTCGCCGCCGCCCAGGCTCTTCATGCCGATCACGCCGATGCCGAGCTTGGCCGCTTCCGGCACCACTTGCTTGGCGAAGCTGCGATAAAAATTGTCGCATGCGTTGATCGGCATTTGCACCGTGTCCCATTTGTGTTTGGGCAGCATTTTCAGGTGAATGTGCGGGTCCTTGTGGCCCGTGAAGCCGATGAAGCGCACCTTGCCTTCCTTCTGGGCCTTGAGTGCCTCGGCCAGTCCGCCCTTTTCCACGATCCATTCGGGATCGTTGTCGTAGTTGATCTCGTGAAACTGCCAGAGGTCGATCACGTCCGTCTGCAGCCGCTTGAGGCTGTCTTCCAGGTGCTGGCGCGTGCCCTTGCCGTCGCGAGCGCAGTTCTTGGTCATCAGGAAGACCTTCTTACGCTTGCCTTCCATCGCCAGGGCCTTGCCCATGACCGTCTCACTGCCGCCGTCGTGGTAGTCCCAGGCGTTGTCGAAGAAGGTCATGCCTTCGTCGATGGCGGCGTGCATGATCTTGATCGCTTCCTTCTCATCCTTGACGGAGCCGATGTGCCAGCCGCCCAGGCAGAGGATCGAGACGCGTTCCCCCGTTTTGCCCAGCGGGCGCGTGGGCAGGCCCTTGCCGTCGTCGGCAGCGAGCACCGACGAGCCCAGGCTGAGCGCGGCAGCGCCGGCCAGCGTGGATTGGAGGAATTCGCGACGGGTGTTGGCATTCTCGTTCATGGTCAGTGACTCCTTCAGTTCAGTCGGCTTGCCAGACGTATTCTATCCTTCCTCGGCGCGGGTACTCTACTATTTCCCAGGTCGGATCGAAGTCGAAGGGTCCATTTGATACGATCCGAGAGTGGTCGCCGGTAGTCCGTAAGGCAAGAAGGATCGTGTCGTGAATGACATGCCGTCCATCGAGCTGTTGAACCAGACGCACCAGTTTCCAGGCCGCTATCTCTTCAAGGCCATCGGCAGTGAAGCAGACGGCTTCGTCGCTCGCGTGGTTGCTGCCGTTCGCGACGAGTTGGGCCTCGAGTCCGATCCGCCGTTCAGCGTCCGCCACACTGCCGGCGGTCGGCATGCCGCAGTCACGCTGGAGCCGATCGTGCAGTGCGCGGAGCAGGTAGTGGCGGTCTATCAACGGATCCGTGCGTTGGCGGGACTGGTAATGCTTTTTTAGAGGAGCTTTCATGATCCAGGCAATCCGACCCAGCAGCAGTGCCGACCAGGTGGCATGGGACCTGAACGACCTCTACCGCGCCGTCGACGACCCACGGATCAATGCCGACCTGACGGAGGCGTTGCACCGGGCCCAGGCATTCGAGGCCTCCTATCGGGGCAAGATCGACACGCCGACCGGACCAAGCGCCGAGGTGCTGCACGACGCGCTGCGCGAGTTGGAAAGTCTGTCGGAGCAAATGGACAAGCCCGCCGTCTATGCGAGCCTGGTCCACGCAGCGAAGACGGACGATCCTAAGCACGGAGCGCTGGTGAGCCGGACGCGCGAACAGCGGACGACGATCAACAAGCACCTGATCTTCTTCGATCTCGAATGGGTCAAGCTCGCCGCCGCGCCGGCCACTGCCCTGATGGCGGCTCCGGAGTTGGCGTGCTACCGCCACTACCTGGAACAAAAGCGCGCGTGGCGGCCGCATTACCTCAGCGAGCCGGAAGAGAAGGTCGTAGACGACAAGTCCATCACCGGCCGCGGAGCCTGGGTGCGCCTTTTTGATGAGACGATCTCCAGTATCCAATTCGCTTTTCAGCATGGCGGCAAGACCGAAATGCTCTCCATGCAGCAGATCAACGCCAAGCTGTATGACCCGGACCGCGGCGTGCGCCAGGCGGCCGCCGCGGGCTGGACCAAGGGATTGCAGGACAACACCCGACTGCTCACCTACGTCTTCAACAACCTGGTGCTCGACCACAAGATCGACTACGAGATGCGGAAGTTCCCCGGCCCGATGGATTCCCGCCATCTCGCCAACGAGATTACGGCCGAGGTGGTCGACGCGCTCATGACCGCGGCCGAGCGCCATCACTCCACTGTGCAGCGTTACTATCGGCTCAAGGCCAAACTGCTGAAGCTCGATCAGCTTTACGATTACGACCGCTATGCGCCGCTGTTCGCCGACCTGCCGACGTGCAACTGGTCGCAAGCCCGGCAGACCGTGGTCGAGAGCTACCAGGCATTCAGCCCGCGCGCGGGCGAAGTGATACGCGAGTTCTTCGACAAGAACTGGATCGATGCGGAGTTGCGCACCGGCAAGCGCGGCGGCGCCTTTAGCAGCAGCGGCGTCCCCAGCGCCCATCCGTACATCCTGATGAACTACACCGACAAGCTGCGCGATGTGATGACGCTGGCTCACGAGCTCGGCCACGGCCTGCACCAGTATCTATCGCGCGGCGTCGGCTACTTTCAGTGCGACACGCCGTTGACGACCGCGGAAACGGCCAGCGTCTTCGGCGAGATGCTCACGTTCCATCGGCTCCTGGAGATGTACCCGGAGCCAAGGATTCGCCTGGCCATGCTGTGCAGCAAGATCGAGGACGGCTTCGCCACCGTCTTTCGCCAGGTGGTGCTCACTCGCTTCGAGCAGCTCCTGCACCGTGACCGGCGCGAGAAGGGCGAACTGACGACGGAGCAGATCAACGACCTGTGGATGGAGGCGAACCGGCCGATGCACGGCGACGTGGTCAAGCTGAGCGAGGGCTACGCCTGGTGGTGGTCGTACATCGGCCACTTCATCCATGTGCCGTTTTATTGCTACGCCTATGCGTTTGGCGAATTGCTGGTGCTGGCGTTGGTGCAGAAGTACAAACAGGACGGCGCTGACTTTGTCCCGAAGTACCTGGAACTGCTTTCGTCCGGCGGATCCGAATCGCCACCGGTGCTGCTACGCCGCCTGGGCGTCGATATCGCCGATCCAAACTTCTGGGAACTGGGCCTGCGCTTGCTGGACGACATGGTAGGCGAGGCGGAGAAGTTGGCTGTAGCAACTTAGTGCTGTGTCAAACCTAGAACTGGGGTTGGTGGAGTGGTTCGGCCGGCACAGCGGGCCCTACAGAAAAGCCCGTGTAGGGCCGGCTGTGCCGGCCGAACCCTAGACCCAAGCATGAACGGAGCACGAGCGGCCGCTTCGCATGCATGGACGGGTTTTCAGGGAGCAAGCGTTGCCAGAAAGTCCAGGAGGACGGTATTGAACACCGCCGGCGATTCCAGCATCGTCATGTGAGCGGTGTACGGAATGGTTCGAATCCGGCTGTTGGCAATGGCGGCGGCGATCTCCTGTTGCCAGCGCAGGGGCGTCACCATGTCGTGGTCGCCGACCGTCAGCAACGTTGGACACTTGATATTTTTGAGATCGGCCTTCGCGGACCCGTCGCGCAGCGCCCGGGCGTGGGCTGCGTACGTCTTCGCATCATACCCGAGGAACATTTCGCGCAGGAGCCCTGCCAGGGAAGGATTCGCTTCGCGGGTGGCGGGGGAGAGCACGCCGGCCAACCATCCGTCCACAACGGAGAGCAAGCCCTGCGCCTCAATGGCCGCCGCCCGGTCTGTCAGGATCTTCTTGCCCTCCGCGGGCAGTTCCGCCTCGCCGCCAGCCAGGATCAGCGCCCTGGTCCGCGCGGCGAGCTTGCCGGCAAAGCGCTGGGCCACCATGCTGCCCAACGAATGTCCCACCACCACGGCGGCAGGGATCTTCAGATGATCCAGCAGCAAAGCCAGCTCATGGACCCAGGCGTCGATCGAGTATCCGCCGGCCGACTTCTCCGATCGCCCGGCGCCGCTGCGATCGTAGACGATCACTTTGAAATACTTGCTGAAGGCCATTCGCTGCGCGTGCCAGATGTTGGACGTCGCACCCAGGCCGTGGACGAAGACGATTGGGGGACCGTCGCCGTCCACTTCATGGTGGATGTTCAGGCCGTTGATGCTTGCCATCATCGATTCGCCTCACAAAAGAGTCAGGTCAGGGGTGAACGGTCTCCGGATCAGGGATGCGCTGTGCCTCCTCCACCAAGACACGGCAACCGCCGCTGTTACGGGACGTCTTCCAACCGCGCTGGTCCGCTGCCCTGGTGGGGATCCGTTTTCCACGGCCAGGCGTTGGAGCGGAACGGCGCAAGTGTCGGCAGGAGGGCCTTCCGGCCCCGCTTCTCCATTTCCCGTTCAATCGCCGCGCGGCCGCCGCCGCCGAGCAGTTCCACGTCCATGAGGAAGTAGTCGCGGAAGAAAACCATCCCCAGCGCGCGGTCGGCGACGATCCGGCCAAGGACGTCGAGCATTTTCTCGGGGGTCGTCTCGAAGTCCGGAGTTTCAACGAGCAGCAAGCGGTCGCCCATCGTCTCCGTGCCCATGAATTGCACGAGGACGCTGAACAGGATGTTGTTTTGCCGCGCGATGTACAGGGTATTGCTGACGCCGTACGTGCGCTCCCAGTCTTTCCCCAACTTTTCCTTCCAGCCCTCGACGACCTTCATCCAGTGCCCGACCTGGGCGCCCGAACCGATGCCGATGGTTTTGACGGAGAAGGGCGTGGTTCCGCGGATGTACTTCTCAAAGTCTTCGTAGCTATACACTCCCTTGCCGAGACATTCGTCCATGAAGGCCAGGTTGCGCTGGAGGATGGTGCGAAGGACGGCCCGATCGTCTTCGGACATGTCCAGAGCGCCAAGGCCGTCGAGGGCGGACTGGTTCTGCGCCCGGTACATTGCGAGAGGCGCGCGCCAAAGCTGGTTCGCCTTTGCATTGGCGAGGTACGGGGACAGGATCTCATAAATCGCCATCGTGCTATGGCCGACCGACTTGGCCAGTTGATAAACGAGCGGCACCGAAGGCGCAACCTCCGGGCCATGGCCGGGGCGATACAGAATCATTTGGCCGCCCTGGCCCGTGAAGAGCGCCAGGATGATCGGCACCCGGTCGCGCATGTTCTGCTTGAACTTGATCAGGGAGTCTTCGTAGAAACGCATCATGGATGCGTTCAGAGCGAGGACTGCATGCTCCGCGACCACTCGCTCGCTTACCGGCGGCTCGTCGGCGACGACCTGACGCATGAATTCGGGGACGGGATGATCGGGCTTGGCCATGATGGACTATGCTCCTTCTCTTGCGTGGATTACCCAATGGGATTAGCGAACGTCGTGCTGCCGATGGGCCAAATGGCCTTCTGGTCGATGGCGGTGGCTCGGTTTACCCCGTGATCGTGTGAAACAGGAATGCCATCGCCCCCAGGGTCACCAGGATCAGGAGGAGGCCGACAAGCGTGCGGCGCCTGCCTTCCTTCCCATCCGCGCGAAGCCAGGGAGCGAGCACGGCGTTGACCGCGGGTGACACGATCCACTGAGTGAGGCTCACGCTGAGGATGTTACTGATAAGCATGGTGACTGCCAGGCCGAGCCGGTCTGGACGAGGGACGACCAGAATGGCCAGCAACATGACCGTGGGGTAAAGCGCGAGCAAGACCGAGAGTGCCATTTTCCAGGACGGCGGAAGCTTGCCGTCGGCATCCATTCCGACAAACCAGGAACTGAAGCCGCTGGGCAACGGCTTCAACCGGGACTCGCCAATTTCGCCATGAAACTTGGCGATCCACTCGGCGCGTACCGGCGATTCGAGCCAGCGCTGCAGCGTCGTCGAGTCGTCAAAATGGATCACCACGACCCACTCCAGGTGCTGGTTCTGGGTGGGCGGATAGATGTCCACCTTCTGGTAGCCGGGAAAATCGCGCGCCGCCTCCGTGATCCCGGCCTGCAACTGCATGAAGCGTTCCACCTTGTCCTCGGGAACGTGCTGCACGATGACCGCGGAGGCCCCCGCATGTCGAACTTCCAGGACGGGCCGAACGGCGTCTGGAGTTGGGGGGTTCATTGTAGCTCCGCCAATTGCGAGAAAATCCGGTCCGCACTGAAGGGAAGGCTGTGGAAACGAATGCCCGTGGCGTCAGCGATCGCATTCCCCATCGCCGGACTGACGGGAATGATGGGGGCTTCTCCAAGCGGCTTTGCGCCGAGGGGCCCATAACGGTCGTAAGTGTCGGCGAAGAAGAGCTCGGATCGAGGAATGTCCGCAAAGGCCGGGATACGGTAATGGCGGAAGGTGGGGTTCACGACCGTACCGGAAGCGTCGAACTTCATTCGCTCGAAGAGGGTCACTCCGATGCCCTGAGCAATGGCGCCCTCCAGTTGCCCCCGCGACTGCATGGGGTTGAGGATCGTGCCCGCGTCAAACCCCTGCACACTTTGCAGGATGCGGATCTCGCCCGTGACCCGATGGACGGCGATACGAAAGCCGTGAGCCAGAAAGGCCGTGGAACGGGGAGAGCCATAGACCTTGCGCGACACGTGAAGTTTCTCGCGGAGCGGGCTCGCCTCGTAGAGTTGTTGCAACGACAGCCATCGATCGCCACAACGAACCCGCCCGGCCGCGAGGCTGCATTGGGCGACGGGCACGCTGGAAACCTGGCTGGCGACCTCGAGCAAGTTCTCCCGCAAGGCGTCGGCGGCCTTTTGGACGCCGAGGGTCGCCACGCTGGTGCCGGTGCTGGCGAACGTTCCCGTGTCGTAGGGGTTTTTGTCGGTATCGACGAAGTCCATGGCGATGCTCCCTGCCCGAGCGCTCAGGACAGAGGCGGCGACCTGTCGCTGCGCGTTGCGGATGCCGTTGCCGAATTCCGCGGAGCCGACGCTCAGGTGGTAGGTGCCGTCGGGCAGCAGCGACATGTGGGCTTCCGAGCGGTGCTCCGTCGGCGGAGCACAGTCTTGCGCGTGAATGGCGACACCGCGTCCTTCGCGCCACTCATCTCCCTCGGGCTTGGTTTCGCCCCGGCCACTGGCGAGGGCCTGCTCGACAAAATCGAGGCACTGATCCAGCCCATAACTGCCAATCACGCCGTCGTTCGGGAAGGGCCAGATGCTGTGCACGGGATCTTGCGCCCGGATCATGTTGGTGCGCCGCATGGCGAAGGGATCAATCCCCAGCTTGCGGGCCAGTTCATCAATGGCGCACTCGACGGCAAACGCGGGTTGAGTCGCGCCATAGCCACGAAAGGCGCCGGAAGGCACCGTATTCGTGTAGACCGCGTACCCCGTGCCCTTCTTGCTGGCGCAACGGTAGGTGGCCAGCGACGAGCCGAGAGACGATGCAATGATCTCGCCGGCGTGGTTACCATAGGCTCCGGTGTCGGAGACGGTGTGCATCTGCATCGCCGTGAGCGTGCCGTCTTTCCTGGCGCCCAGCTTGACAGTGATCTTCATTGGATGGCGGGTGGTTGCTGCCGTGAACTGCTCCGAACGAGTGAATTCCCACTTCACCGGGCGACCGGTCTTCATCGTTGCCAGCACACACAGGTCCTCGGTCAGCATTTCCTGCTTGCCGCCGAACCCACCGCCGACAAATTCGGAAAAGACGTGAAATTGGTGCGGAAACATGCCGAACAGGTAGGCGAGCTTATTCTTGATGATGTGCGGAGTCTGCGTGCTGGTGCGGACATGGACGCGCGAGTCGGGGGTGCGCCAGGCGATCGTGCCGTGAGTCTCCATGTGGGCATGCTGAATCCTGGGCATCCAGAACGTGCCTTCGTAGACGGCGTGCGCCTCGCTAAATCCTCGGGCCACGTCTCCGGTTTCAGCTTCGATCTTGAGGAAGATGTTGCGCACCGGATCCTGGATCCGGGAATCGACGTCCTTGCCGACATGAAGCTGCGGAGCACCGGGAAGCATGGCCTCTTCGGCATCGAACACGGCGCGCAGCAACTCGTAGTCCACCTCCAGCAGTCGGCAGCCTTCCTCCGCTGCAGCTTCGGTATCGGCGACCACGGCGGCGATCCGCTGGCCGACGAACCGCGCGACGTTGTCGAGCATGTAGGTGTCGTCGGGATCGACATGGTAGTCATCATGGGCAGCGGTCGTGAAAAGCCGCCTCGGCACGTCCTCCCAGGTGAAAACCGCGCGGACCCCCGGAACGGCAAGCGCCTTATCTCTGCGGATGGCCGTGATGCGGGCGTGGGCATGCGGGGAGCGAAGGACCTTGAGGTGAAGCATCCCCTCGATCGCGACGTCCATCGTGTAATGGGCGTTGCCGGTAACGATCGGTTCCCCGCGTGGGTTGGCGAGGCTGGTGCCGCATGCATGGCCGGCCCGGTCTTCCTCCACGGACGCGATGCCGTGGATGGCATCCTCGATCGCGTGGTAGCCGGTGCAACGACAGAGGTTGCCCTTGAGATGGAAGGGCAGGTTTTTCTTCGCGTCCTCCGAGAGGCTCGCCGCCGTCATGATCATTCCCGCGGTGCAAAAGCCGCACTGGAACGCCTGGGCGTTGAGAAACGCCTGCTGCATGGGATGGAGCTTGCCGTCGACGGCAAGCCCTTGGAGAGTAGTGACCTCGCGGCCGTCGGCGCGGAAGGCGGGGAACAGGCAACTGTGGACCGGCTTGCCATCGAGCCAGACCGTGCAGGCACCGCAATCCCCGGCGTCGCACCCTTTCTTCACTCCGAACCAGCCGAGGTCCCGGATGAATGTTCGCAAGCACTGACCGGGGCGCGGTTCGGCCGCGAATGATTTGCCGTTGATGCGATAATTCATGGGGGATTCCAGAGCTTTAGTTACCGAGTTCCGCGCGAATCTGTTCCGCGAAATAGTAGGTCAAGTGCTGACGGTGGGCCGGCGAACCATGCGGGTCGTCAAGATACAGGCTGAATGGCACGGCATCGTCGATCGCGCGTTTCAGTTCCGTCGCCGCCGGCACGGCTGCAAAAGTGAGTTGAATCGGTCGCAGCGTGCCGGCGGTGATCGTGAGCAGGAATTCGCCATGCTCGGGGCAGCGCGTGCCAATCAACAACACCTCCGATCGCCCCAGGTGCGTCAGCGTGAACCGTCGGAAGGCGAACTTCTTGCGGAGCGCGTGAACGGGCAGGTGGATCGATCGCAACAATTCACCCGGTGCGAGGACATTCTGGTGCTCGCCGGTGACGAAATCGACCACGGCGATCTGCCGCGGTTGTCCGTCCCTCGGCCAGAGCGTACAGATTCCTTCCAGTGCAGCAGTCAGTGATATCATCGGGCCAGCGGGCAGCGACATGACGATGTTCCCGCCCACCGTCGCCTCGTTCCAGATCTTGAACGAGGACAGAAAAGACCGGCAACACTCGCGGAACAGCGGTGCTGCCTTCCAGTCGGACGGCGCCTTATGGGTCAATCGATCGAGCTCCACGACCTTGCACGTCGAGGCGATCTCCAGGCCGTCCGCCGTAGCGTGCAGTGAGGGCCATTGCAGCGACTCGAGATCGATCAGCGTGTGGACGTCGACCTGGGGTTCCGAAAACAGCCAGGTGCCGCCGGCAAGCCACGCGAAGCCGGCTTCCCAGGAAGCGATCTCCTCCGCACGAGCGGGCCGGCGAACTTGCTCTACCGTGTGGAGGTCCATGGAATACTGCTGCTTGGTTGTAGAAACGGTTCCGTCGAGGCGTCGCATATTATTGGTCAGTCATTGTCGATTCGGCAACTGCTTTTTGAATCATTCCGGTGTTGGCAACCGCAACGTCCGACGAAATAGTGTCGCGGGGTAATGAGCCCCAAACGAAATCTCCGTTGGTCCCTGGGCCTCGGCCTGCGACAATAGGCTGAAGCCGCCCCTGCTTCCACTCATTCACATGGGCGACTGAACGGAAAACGTGAGTCAAGCCATGAATGCCTTCGATCCTCCAGAGGCAGTACGGCCGCTCGATCGGCGCCGCTGGCTGCAGCTTGCAGGGCTGTCCGGGCTGGCGGCCCTATTGCCGACTGGCTGTCAGCGCCCTGTGCCGGGGCCGAGCGCTGAGACGGGGCTAGCGGAGGAGTTGATTCGCTTTCCGGGCAAAGTGCCGATGCGTGCAATCAATAGCCGGCCGCCGTGCCTGGAAACGCCGTGGCGTTACTTTCGCGAGGACTTGACGCCGAACGACGCGTTCTACGTCCGCTGGCACTTACAACTGGTGCCGACTGCGGTGGACCTGCGCACGTATCGATTGCGAGTCTCCGGAGAAGTGGAGCGCCCCCTGGAGTTGTCGCTGGACGACCTGCGCCGCCGCGAGAGCGTCTCCATCGTTGCAGTCAACCAGTGTTCCGGCAATTCGCGCAGCCTGTCCACGCCTCAGGTGCCCGGCGCCCAATGGCAAAATGGCGCCATGGGCAATGCACGCTGGACCGGTGTTCCATTGCATGCGCTGCTCCGCGAGGCCGGCGTGAAGGATGGTGCCGTGGACGTCCGCTTCCAGGGGCTCGACCGGGCCGGGATCCCGTCGGTGCCGGATTTCCTTAAGTCGCTTTCGATCGACATGGCTCGCCGCCCGGAGGTCCTTCTGGCCTACGAAATGAACGGCCAGCCGCTGCCGGCGCTGAACGGCTTCCCGCTGCGGCTGGTCGTGCCGGGATGGTTCGCGACTTACTGGGTCAAGGCGCTGAGTGACATTGCCGTGCTGACGAAGCCTTACGACGGCTACTGGATGAGCAAGGCCTATCGTCTGCCGGCCACGCCCGACGCGGTCGAGGATCCGCAGCACCTGGCTGAAAAAACCGTACCGATCCAGCGCATGTATGTGCGTTCGTTCTTTACGACCCCGGATGCCGGTGCAAGCGTTCGCGCGGGACAGCCGTGTGCACTCGACGGCATCGCCTTTGACGGTGGTGACGGAATTCAGAAGGTGGAAGTCTCGGTGGATAGCGGATCGACGTGGCAAGCCGCCGAGCTGGGTCCGGACCTTGGCCGCTTTTCATTCCGACGCTGGCGGATGACCTGGCAACCCGCGGGAACCGGCCGGCACATATTGTCCGTGCGGGCCACCAGCAACAGTGGGCAGACTCAGCCGGTGACCGCACGCTGGAACCGTGGCGGCTTCCAGCGCAACGGCATCGAGACCCTGGAAGTCTCGGCCGCAGGCTGAGCATCGGAGCCGATCCATGACAACCCTGCTCGATCGCCGCCTCCTGGGCGTGATACTGATCCTATTCACGGCCGCCGCGGGCGTGGCCTACCTGGGCACGCGGGGAGGTGAGCAGCCTGTCGCTGGCATCGATCCGGCACCGATTGCCGCCGTGTCGTTCTCGCCGCCGCTCGACGAGCCGATTCCGCCGGTGGGCCCACATCGCCAGGTCTTTCAGGCATCGTGCACCATCTGCCATTCGACCCGCCTGATCCTCACGCAGCCCAACCTGAACGAAAGGCAATGGATGGCCGTCGTCGACAAGATGGTCAAGGCCTACGGAGCTCCGCTCAATGAGGAACAGCAGCGTCAGGTCCTCACATATCTGAATTCGATCGGAACCGAATCGAGACAGCTTGCCGCGAAGTGAACCGCAGCGAAGGGGCGCATCGAAATGGGCGACGTTCTCCCTGGTCCGCGCCGATACGATGGCCTGATCCGGGCGCATGCGTGGGCCGCGATCGCCATGGTGGGCTATACACTGCTCCTCGGCCTGGCCGTGGCGTTGAAGTTCCACTGGCCCGACCTGATGAGCAACAGCCCCTGGGTCACCTGGGGCCGGCTGCGCTACGGGCACACTCAGGGCGTCTTCTTTGGCTGGCTGGGCAACGCCTTCCTGATGTTCCTCTACTACGCTGTGCCTCGCCTCGCCGAACGGCCGCTGACGAGCGTGGGGCTCGGCTGGGCGCTGTTCTTTGTCTGGAACTTCCTGCTCGTGATTCCCGGCTGGGTGCTCGTGCAGGCGGGGATCAGCCAACCGCTGGAATGGGCGGAGTTCCCGCTGGAGATTGACGCCGTCGTGGTCGTCGCATTGATGCTTTCCGCCGTTCAGTTCGTGCTGCCATTCCTGCGTGGCTGGCTTCCGGAGTTGTACGTCTCCGGCTGGTATATCCTTGGCGGCCTGGTCTTCACGCTTCTGGCGTATCCCGTCGGCAACCTGGTGCCGGAGTTCGTTCCCGGCGCACGCGGTGCGGCGTACAGCGGTCTGTGGATCCACGATGCCGTTGGCCTCTACGTTACGCCGCTGGCCCTGGCCATCGCCTATGTCGTCATCCCGGCCGCAACCGGGCGGCCGATCTTCAGCCATTTCCTGTCGATGATTGGCTTCTGGCTGTTGTTTCTGGTGTACCCCCTCAACGGCATGCACCACTTCCTCTTCTCGGCGATCCCGATGGACGCGCAAAAGGGGGCAATCGTCGCCTCGGTGTACCTGGGAGTCGACGTGATCTTGGTGGTAGCAAACTTGTTGCTATCCCTGCGCGGCAGCGCCGGCGTCGTGGCTGCGAATGTGCCGCTGCGCTTCGTGTGGGTCGGCACGGTCGCCTATGTAGTCGTGAGCTTGCAGGGTTCGATGCAAGCGTTGTTGCCGGTGAATCGATTCACGCATTTCAGCGATTGGGTGATCGGCCATTCGCACCTGGCGATGATCGGCTTCGCCTCGTTCATGGCCATCGGCGGCATGCTACACGTTTGGGAACGCCTTCCCGGTGTGCGCTACAGTCCGCGCGCGGCGAACTGGGCCTTCTGGCTTCTGACGGTCGGCCTGGGTCTCATGGTGATCGACTTGACCGCGGCCGGTCTCATCCAGGGCCAGCTCTGGGAATCGGACGCGCCCTGGATGGACTCCGTACGTGCCTCGCGCGTGTTCTGGTTGACGCGCTCGATCTCCGGCGTTGTCCTACTGCTCGGCTTTGTTGGCGTAGCGACCGCCATGCGGACGGGACCGCGCGGCGAGGAAGTGCTTGCGGACGACAAGGTGACGCCGTGGCAAGGTGAGAGGGGAAACGACGACGACCTGGCACCGGCTCCAGTCGCGGCCTTGACAGCTTCCTGGCTGGGCAAAGCGTACGTCGTTACCGCCGTCGCGGGCGTCGGGTTTTTCGTCCTGTCATTCCTGGTGCTGGCCGCCTGGCCAAATCAGGTGCTCGAGGCACAGATCGCCGAGGCCCGGCCCGCGCATTTGCCCAGCCCATCGCCCGCGGAGCAGCGCGGGAGGCAAATATACGCTCGCGAAGGCTGCCTCAATTGCCACTCCCAGTTTATTCGCTTTACGGACGCGGACGTTCGCCGCTTCGGGGTTGCCAGTCAGGCGTGGGAAAGCGAACACGACTTGCCGCAACTCTGGGGCACGCGGCGCATCGGTCCCGACCTGGCGCGGGAACGCGGACGCAAGTCGCCAGACTGGCACCTCGTCCACTTGTGGAACCCGCGCTACGTCGTCCCCGAATCGATCATGCCGGCATATCCTTGGTTGTTCGACCGTTCGCCCCAGCGGCCGACGCCGGAGGCGCTGGACCTGGTTGCCTACCTCGACTCGCTCGGCCGCGACGCCCAACTCGCGGGCCTGGGTCAGGGGCTGCCGTCCGGTATCGATCCCGAGGAGGAGAAACGGCGTGGCATGTTCTGCGACTGCGCCATTCCGCGGACGCCCGGTCCCGCCCCGCTGTTCGCAACCGCACAGCTAAGCCCCACGGAACGGACCCGGTTCGAGCGCCTTGGCAAGGACGTATTCGCGCGTCAGTGCAGCGGCTGCCACGGCGAACAGGGCCGTGGCGATGGCCGAGCCGCCGTTGCGCTGCTGCCGACGCCGCGCGACCTGTCTGGTGCGCGCTTCTCCGACGAAGCCCTGAGCGACGCAATGTGGCGAGGCCGTCCCGGTTCGTCGATGCCTCCCTGGCACGACCTGTCCGTGACCGATTTGCGAGGACTCATTGCGTTCACCCGGACGCTTGTGTCGGATGCAAGCGACACGGTCACCAGTCTGGACGAGACGCAGCGCCGACAAGCGGACCATTTGTATGCCACGAACTGCCAGGACTGTCACGGTCCGCAAGGCGGAGGGGCGACGGCAACAATCCTGATGCCCGCACCGACCGTATTCCGCCGGGTTCGACCGACCACCGCGCGGGCGGAACGAGCGCTTGCGGACGGTGTTCCCGGCACGTCCATGCCGGCGTGGAAGGACAAGCTGAATGACGCGGATCGCCGACTGCTGGCTCAATACGTGCGGAAGTTCTATCTGCCGGAATGACCCTGCCGGGGGAATCGCTATGGACCTCGACGTGTTTGACCTGATTGTCCTGTCCATCACCATGCTGATGGCCGGCTTCATCCTGATCTGGTGGCGGTGTCCCTCCTTGCGTCCCTGGATGGAGGCGCCGAAGTACCGCATCCTGGCGTGGGCACCGGGCGCCACGCGAGACCTGGACAGCAAGACCGACCGAACGCGCAGCAAACCCGAGTAGGCAGTGCCGCCATCAGAATGAACTCTGGAAGCAACGGGCCGACGATGGAGGCCGCCCGTGCATCATTCCTCCTCCTCGGGAAACACCACCCGCTCATACACGTCCGCCAGCTTGAGCGTGCAATCGATGGACGGGAGTACGACACTCATGTCCAATGCATCATGCAGATCGTATTCCCAGCGCCGCCTGGTGTGACGGTGGAAGTGCTCGATGCGCGGTTCACGCTGGGAAACCAGCACGTAGTCGAGTAGCGTCGGGTTCCAGGCCTGGTAGCGGGTGAACTTGTCGCCACGATCGAAGGCTTCGGTGGAGGGCGACAGCACTTCCACAATCGCGGTGGGATTCAAGATCACGTCCTGGTGGGCATCGTGAAACTCCGGCTCGCCGCAAACCACGATCACGTCGGGATAGGAAAATAGCCCCCGAGTGCTGCGCCCGAGCATGGGAGTCGGACCACTGCGGATTTTAGAGTCCTTGGTAAGCGCCTGGCAGGGCTTGCCCCTTAACTGGGTTCCGAGCGCAACGACCAAGTTCACGGTAATGATGCCATGGTTGAGGCTTTCGCCCGCCATGGCGTAGATCTGTCCGTCCAGGTACGTGTGGCGTTCCGGCGCGGCGCGTTCCCTCGCAAGGTATTCGTCCACGCTGTAGACTCTCTCGGGCTTTGGCATGCTCATCGCTGCGTCCTCCCGCGGCAAGCGCCGGCTGTGGGTGTCTTGCATGTCGCCGTGAATTATATCCGCATCCGGGCGAAAGCCGAAGCGGCCCTCCTCAGACAGAACTCCGGTGACTGACCGCGTGCGGTCCGGTGGCCCGCTTGGTATCATGGAAGCCAAGGGACTGAACGGGCCCGTGCATCCATTCTTCGCAGGGTGTCGTCAAGAAGGAGTGATTTTCGATGTCTCTCTACATCGACCCGCACATTCACATGATCTCGCGCGTCACG
Source organism: Gemmataceae bacterium (assembly GCA_019752375.1). GTDB lineage: Bacteria > Planctomycetota > Planctomycetia > Gemmatales > Gemmataceae > JAIEMG01. Next base: position 32,246 of record JAIEMG010000287.1, read on the forward strand.
GACGACTATCAGCGCATGGCCCAGTGCGGCTGCGTGGCGATCAGCGAACCCGCGTTCTGGGCCGGCTTCGATCGCGGCTCCGCGGAGGGCTTTCGCGATTACTTCCGGCACCTGACCGAGGTCGAGCCGAAGCGAGCCGCGCAGTTTCACATCAAGCACTACAGCTGGCTGTGCATCAACGCCAAGGAGGCGGAGAACGTCAGCCTCTCTCGCGACGTGATCGCCATGATCCCGGAGTTCCTGAACAAGCCCGGCGTCCTCGGCATCGGCGAGATCGGCCTGAACAAGAACACGAAGAACGAGGCGACGATCTTCCAGGAGCACGTCGACCTGGCGATGAAGACGAACGAACTGATCCTCATCCACACGCCGCACCTCGAAGACAAGTACATGGGCACGCGCATGATCGTCGACATGCTGAAAAACGACAAGCGCGTCGATCCGGGCCGCGTGCTGATCGATCACGTGGAAGAGCACACGGTCCGCCTGGCCCTGGACGGCGGCTTCTGGTGCGGCATGACGCTCTATCCGACGACGAAATGCACGCCGGAGCGAGCGGTGGACATCATCGAGATGGTCGGCACCGACCGCATCATGCCGAACTCCGCTGGCGACTGGGGCAAGTCAAACCCGCTGGCGGTGCCGGAGTTCATCCAGGAGATGAAGCGCCGTGGGCATAGTGATGCCGTGATTCGCAAAGTCGTCTACGAGAACCCGCTGAACTTCTGGCGCCTGAGCAACCGCTGGCAGGAGTGGCAGTTACCCGTCAAGGACGGCAAGACGGCGCCCCAACCTGGGAAGGAAGAGAAAAAAGCGAAGGCCGCCCGGAGGTAATTTTCCATGTCCATTATGACGCCGCCAATTGACGCGATCTACCAGCCTCCACCGTACCCGGTGCATAAGTTCACGGTGGATGAGTACCATCAGATGATTCAGGTGGGATTGCTCACTGAGGAAGATTCAGTGGAATTGTTGGAAGGATGGATCGTACCCAAGATGCCACGGAATTCGCCCCACGACATCGCGATTGAGTTGCTTCAGGAAGCGCTCGGTGACATGCTGCCGGCAGATTGGCGGCTCCGGATTCAATCGGCCGTCACTCTACCCGACAGTGAACCTGAACCGGATGTGGCGCTGGTTCGCGGCAATGCCCGCAGTCGCGGGGGCCGTCACCCTGGGGCTTCCGATGTGGGTCTGATTGTTGAGGTAGCTGACTCATCACTGATACGCGACCGCCAGGAAAAGGCGCGCCTTTATGCGCGAGCCGCCATCGTCGTGTACTGGATCGTGAACGTGGCGGACGCGCAGGTTGAGGTCTAGTCCAATCCGACTGGTCCCGCCCAATGCCCCACTACCGTCAGCGACAGGATTATGGCGCGAACGACTTAGTGCCGCTTGTCATCAATGGCACTGAAGTGGGCCGGATCGCCGTTCGAGAATTGCTTCCTTGATATGAGCGACTCCCGAGGACCGACATTCATGCCGCCCGAAGACCGTCCGAAGGGAACGCCCCGCAAGGGAGACGAAGCAGCATATGCGTACGCGCGGCAACTGCTGGAGAACGGCTTTTCAGAGGAGGATGTGCACGAGAAGCTGCTCAAACTGAGGCTGGATTCGGCAACTGCGTCCGACTATGTCGCCGAACTGTCCGACATGTGTCGCTCCGGAAAGAAGGCCAACATCGGCGATATCCGTCGGTCGCCGTCCGACGTGCTCAGGGAACGAGCGCGGCGAAACATGGTGTACGGAGCATTCTGGCTCGGGGGAGGTCTAATAGTCACCTTCGGCACGCATGCATTGTTCGCGCGTGACGGCGGTGGTTGGGTCTTCGCATGAGGCGCGATCGCGGTTGGTGCGATTCAACTCGTCATCGGCTACTACCAGTGGATCGACAGTCGGCGAGGATAGCCTCATGTTCCACAACCCTGGCGGCGCGACGCTGAGATTCGATGCTTTCCACGCGGAGGATTCTACAATGCGAGTCGTTAAATTCGTCCACTGGGAAGAAGCCGGCGGCTGGATCGGGTACCTGGAAGATTACCCCGACTACTGGACGCAGGGCGAAACTCTCGAAGACCTCAAGGAGCATTTGAAGGACCTACATCAAGACCTGACAGGAGGCCAGATACCTGGCATCCGTAAGGTCGACGAGTTGGTCGTGCCATGAAGCGCATCGAACTCATCAAGGAGATCGAAGCACTCGGCTGCATCTTTGTGCGACACGGAGGCAAGCACGACTGGTACCGCAATCCGAATACGGGTATATCTCAACCCGTCGCGCGGCATCGGGAGATCAAGGACCGGATGGCCAAACACATTCTCAAGATGCTCGGCAATCCTTCAAGCGGATCATGAGAGACTGTCCGCTTACATTTCGTGATTCATACCACCGTGCACTTCCTCGCTATCGAAACCTCCTGTGACGAAACCGCCGCCGCCGTCTTCACCGACGAACCGGCCATCCTCTCCAGCGTCATCGCGTCGCAAACTGACCTGCATGCCCGTTTCGGCGGCGTCGTTCCCGAGGTCGCCGCGCGAGCGCACCTGCAACGGCTGCTTCCCATCGTCGACGAGGCCCTGCGCAACGCCGGCGTCACCCTGGACCAGATCGGCTGCATTGCCGTGCATCACACGCCTGGCCTGGTCGGTGCACTGCTCGTCGGGGTCAGTGCGGCGAAGATGCTGGCCATAACGCTCGATGTGCCGTTGATCGGCGTCAATCATGTTGAAGCGCATATCTACGCGGCAAGACTTGCGGCGGGGCGGGATATCTTTCCGTGCGTCGGCATGGTTGTCAGCGGCGGGCACACGGCACTGTTTCACTGTCCGAGCGCGCTCGAATTCGAGCTCCTCGGCGCCACGCTGGACGATGCGGCCGGCGAGGCGTTCGACAAGGTCGCGAGCATTCTTGGCCTTGGCTTTCCCGGCGGTCCAGCGGTCGAGCGCGAAGCAGCCGGCGGCAACGCTCGTGCATTCAAGTTTCCGCGTTCGTTCCTGCGTGACTCCAGACTCGATTTCAGCTTCAGCGGTCTGAAGACCGCCGTGCTCTACGCGGTTCACGGGCAGAACCTGACGGAAGCAAAGCCCGTCGAGGCCGGACCGCGCCGTGCGGACCTGGCGGCAAGCTTTCAGAAGGCGGTCATCGATGTGCTGGTGGAAAAAGCGCGGCAAGCGCTGCTGCGGATGGGGCTCAAGCGACTGGCGGTCGGCGGTGGAGTTGCGGCCAATCGTGCGTTGCGGGACGCACTGGAGCAGATGACGGCGGAAGCGGGTGCGGAGCTATACATTCCGCCGCTGACGTATTGCACCGACAACGCGGCGATGGCTGCCATGGCGGTCGAACGCTGGCGCCTGGGCGAATTCGCGCCGCTGGATCTCGATGCGATCCCGGCGTACTCGACGAAGCGACGCCCGTCGTAGCGGCGCCGATAATCATGGGTCCGGCAGCGCTGCCTTGGGATCGCCTGCTTCCAGTCGCTTCAACTGTCGCCGGAAGTAGTCGTGCTTCGGCTCCAATTCCAGGCACCGTTTCATCAACTCAATTGCCTTGGCGTTGTTGCCATTCTGGAAATGCAGTTCGGCGAATGTGTCCAGGTAGCCCGCCTGCTTAGGCGCCAGTTCCGTCGCCTTCCGCGCGTGTTCCAGCCCCTTGTCGAGCTTGCGCCGGCACGCGGCGCACAACCAGGCCAGCGAGTTGTGCAACGTCGCGCTGTTGGGATAGTCAGCGCAGACCTTTTCGTAGGTCGTGAACAGCGCGGCAAAGAACTCGTCGGCGTCGGCCTTGCAATCACGGCGGTCCAGTTCGGCCACGACCTGGATGGAGAGGTTCACATTGCCCGGCGTGGACGCCAGACCGCGCTGCGCCGCCTTGCGCGCGTCTTCGGGCTTGCCGGCCGCCGCCAGCGCGCAGGCGCGGTTCAGATGGACCAGCACCGGCATATGGACGTTGGCGCCTTCATCGACGAAAGAGATCGTGGAACGCAGGCAGCGCAAGCGGAAACGCTCGAACAGGTCGGCAGCGCGGGCGTGGTCTTTGCGGAACATCGCATCGTAAGCGGATTGCCGACGGACCTCGTTCATCTCCCAGCTCTCGTCGGGACCAATGCGAAGCAACAGTTCGCGCTCGCGTCGGGCTGCGTCCTTGTGGCCGCGCTCCGAGAGTTCACCCGCAAACGCGTAGCGTGTTTCGTCACTGGCGAGCGGCAGCAGATGAGCGATTTCCATCAGCTTCTTGCCCTGCGCCGCGTCGCCAGCTTGGAGCAGCGCCCAGCCGCGCAGGTAGAGCGGCAATGGTTGCGTGCGGTCGCGCTCCCAGGCTTTCTGATAGCGCTCCGCGGCTTGCTTCCATTCGTTCTTTTCCGCCAGCAAGTCGCCCCAGCGCACCGACGCTCGAGGGCTTTCGGCGAGCAACTCCGCTCGCTCGACATACTTCAGCGCCAGGTCGTCCTTGCCGAGCAGCCGGCTTGTCTCCACCAGCGCCAGCAGCCAGCGCGTTCGTTGTCCGACGCGGGGCGCCTTCAGGTTCTCGGTTTCCTTGGCCACTTCCTCCGCCAGCACGACGAAGTCATCCGCGCTGATCTTCTTCTCGAAGATGTCCCGGACTCGCCGCATGACCGGGAGTTCTTTCTCCTCCGCGTATTTCTTGCGGAAGAACGTCCACCAGACCTCGGCGGCCTCTCCCTGTCCGGGAAAAATCGGGGTCAACGCCTGCGCTGCTCGCTCATCGTCCCAGCCGCTGGACATGCCGCGCGCGGCCAGCTCAAACGCCTGTTCGGTCAGGCCGATGCGAGCCTCAATGCGCAGCAGATCACGGTACTGGACCGAAGTGCCGCCGGCCCGCAGCGCCTCCGCCGCCTTGGCAAGGACTTGCAAGGCCTGGTCCCGGTCGCCGATTTGGTACAGGTGGTACGCTCGGCGCAGATCGAGCGCCTGTGCCGGGTTGTCCTCATCGGTCGACGCTTTCTGCAACATCTCGAATGCGTCCCGATAGCGGAGTTGTGTGCAGAGCACTTCAAAGGCGGGCAGGGCCTGCTTCTTGCGCAGAAGCAAGGCCACTCCATCGGATGGGCAGTCGTTGAGGAAAAACGCCTTGGCCGCCTGGCGCACGCCGTGGCCCGTCTCGGACTCGGCAGCCTTGCGCATTGCCTCCAGCGTCGCGTTGAATTCGCTGGTCTGTCCCGCCAATCGATGGCATGCCGCCAGGTAGGCCAATGTCTCGATGTCTGGCGTAGCATCCCGCGCGGGCGTTTGGCGACGGGCGAGTTCCTTCCAGTCGCCCCGCTCGGTAAGCACCTGTCGCAGCAGTTGTTCATCCGCGGACTTCTCGGCGGCTGCGCATGCGGAAGGCAGGTCCCCCTTTGCCCGATACAGGTGCGTCAACACCGCGGCCGCCGGCGCTCCCATCGAACCCTGGGCGCGTGCCTTGTAGTGGGGGATCCGCTCGTCGAGGCGGCCGCGCAGAAGGATGTAGGCGGCATAGTTGCGAAGCGCGGCGTCCTGCTTGCTTGGCAGGCTTAGCTCCAGCAGTTCCTCGATGATCGCATGGTTTTCTTCCATCAACATGACGGGCACGGCTTGCGCCGTTTCACGGGCCATGCGACTGAACAGGTCGGCCTTGAAACGCGCGTCGTCCTCGGCGCCAGCGATCCTGAGGAGGGCGGAGAAACCAGCACCGCCCAGCTTGGTCAGCTCGTTGATCGCGGCCACCTTGGCCTGGGCATTGCCGCCGCGATAGTCGGCAATGAGCTTCAGCACGTTCTTTGGCGTGTCCGGGTAAACACCCCACTTGAACTCCGCCATGATGGCAGTGGCGCGGCGCGACACCTCGGCATCCTTGCTTGCCATCGCTTCCAGCAGTGCCGGCTCGGCAGGCTTGCCGGCAGCGCGCAGAAAGGCAGACGCCTTCTCGCGCACCCCGAAGTTGTTGTCGCCCAGTTCCGTGATGGCGCGGGCGATCTCCTCCTTGGTCGGGGCAGCAGGGCTAAAGGTGGTGATCGTCGGGAGCAGCACACAAGAAGCGAGCGCTGCGCGGCACAATGGCGACATGGGAGCTCCTTGCTTCTGATGATTCACTGCTTGCCATCCATGGCACAGGAGAAAGTAGATTCTCCCCGTTCAGTCGATCTTTGTCCATCCAGAGCGCCTGGGGCGCCGGACTTTCCGTAAAGCGCGGTCGTAGCAACTAAAGAGATAGCGGCAAATTTCCCGCCGGGCCAAAGCCCCGAACGCCTCAAATCTGGGAAAATGATTGCTCGGCCTGGGGGATTGGGACAAAATGGGCAACTGCTGCCAATCATGCGTAGTCACGGGAAAATCACACTTCCGGGACCGCTGGGGTCTTCCCCCGTGGGTACCAAGACGAGAGTCCGGACCTCTCGTCGCGGCAGCGCTCTTCTTCAGGGTTTTTACACAGGGGCCTCCAGGCACTGGAGTAACATCAATGGCCAAGAAAGACGACGACAAGCGCAAGCAACCCCAACCGAATAAACCGGTTCCCCCGCCCACGCCGGGACAGCCGGCTTCGCCGTTGATGAGCCGGGAACAAACACCCGGCGCCGGAGGAGCGCCGGCCGAGGGAGGCAAGGCAACCATTCTGCCCGCTTCCGGCACCGCTCAGCCAACGATGATCGCCGGCAGCGGTCAGGCGAACCCCACCATGATCGCCGGCAGCGGCCAAGCCGCCAATCCGACGATGATGGCGGGCAGTGGCCAAGCCAACCCCACGATGATCGCGGGCAGCGGTCAGGCAAATCCCACGATGATCGCGGGCAGCGGCCAGGCGCAGCCAACCATGCTGGCCAGCCAGGGCGGCGCCAAGCCCACGATGATGGGCCCGCAGGGCGCCAAGCCCACGATGATCGCACCTGAAGACCAGGACGCGCTGGACCTTGCTCCGCAACCCGTTGCGCCCGCGCAGCCCGGTGCCCCCGCGCAGCCTGGCAAGCCGACGATGATGGCCCCCGGCGGGCAGCCGACCATGCTGTCAAAGCCGGGTGGACCCACGCAGCTGGCACCCTCTGAAACACAGCCGATGCCGATCCTTCCCGAAGGCGGCGCGCCGGCCACGATGCTCGCGAAGACGGCGCAGCAGACGCACCTCGCCAAGAGCGGTCAGCACACGGTCCTCGCGCCGCCCGACCAGGGTGGTCCGTTGCCGTTGCCTGCCGGGTCGCCTCAGGGCACGATCCTCGCGAAGGGCGCCACACCGACGATGCTCTCCAAGAGCGGCCAGCAGACCCAACTGGCGCCGCCCGAAGAGACGCCGCTGGACGTGCCGACCGATCCGAAGAAGACGATGATCAACTTGCAGAAGCAGCAGACCCAGCTCGGCGAAGCCGGCGAGGAACCACTGCCGCTGCCGACCATCGCGCCCGGAGTTGCCGGCAAAGCAACCGTGCTTAATAAGCTGAAGCAGCAGACGCAGTTGGCCGAAGCGGGCGAGGATCCCCTGCCATTGCCCGGAGCCGGCAAGATGACGATGCTGGCCCGGACTGGTCAACCGACCACGCTGGCCCCACCGGACGAAGGCGCCCTGGCATTGCCCCCGGGGGCTGCCAAGCGAACGATGGTTGGCAAGTCCAGCACGCCGACGACCCTCGGACCACCAGACGAGGCCCCCCTCGAGCTGCCAGGCGGCATGAAGCGGACCATGCTCCCCAAGAGCAGCGGTCAGCACACGATCCTGGCGCCGGAAGACGAAGTGGATCACGAAGTCTCCACCGCGGACATCGGCGACGTTTCCGCTCGGGAGATGCTCGAAGCGTCCACGATCGATGCAGGCATGGATAGCTCGACCAAGTATGACACGGCCCCGGCCGCTCCGGCGGTCAAGCCGAGGTATGGCCGCCGCTGGCTGGGCGGCACAATCCTGGGCATGCTGCTCGGCGCCGCGGCCGTCATCGCGCTGGGACTGTTCGGCGTTGCCGGCTTCGACGTGCCCAAGGAGTGGAAGGAAGCTCTTGGCCTCTACACCCCGCCGGCGGTCAAGCCGGGTGAGGATTCGCTCGTCGATCAGGCAAATCGCCTCCTGCTCGCCGGCGAGTTCAAGAAGGCCCTCGAGCTGGCCGAGCAGGCCCCGACCGAGCCGAAAGCGGTTGCGATCCGCGGCGAGGCCCGCTGGCTCTTGTACGTGCAGAACCAGCAGAAGGCCAACAAGGCCCTGGACCGCAAGGCCAGCGACGTGGAAAAGGCGAGCGAGGAGCTGACCAAGGCCAAGGGCGCGAACAATGCTCGCGCGACCTTCTGGTTGGCGCAGATGGAGGAACAACTCGGCGACACGGCCAAGGCGAAGGAGCTCTACGAGGAAGGCAAGAAGGCGTATCCGAAGTTCGGCGAGTTGTTTGACGCCGCCCTCGACCGCATCGAGACCCGTCCACCGCAGAAACCCGTGGGGGGCGCGATGGCCCCGCACGGCAACAACCCGATGGACCGCGAAGAAGTGCTGGTGCTGATGCTGATGGCGTTCCAGGCCAACCAGCCCGCCGAGGCGCAGGCCGAGGAAGCCGGTTTTGAATTCTGGAAGGCCGTGCGGGCTGCCCAGAAGAACGAGTACAAGGACGCTGCCACGGCGTTGAAGAAGGCCATCGACCTTCACGAGAAGCATCGCTTCCAGCGCCTCCGCAAGGCCCAGAACCCCAACAGCGACCCGACGGAAGAAATCTTCCTGCGGTCCGCGGCCGAGCTACAGACCTGGTGGGAAGTGCGGTCCAAGCTCCAGGCGTCTGGCCTGCTGGCCGGCCGTACCCCAGTGGAAGCCGTGGACGTGCTGATTGCTTCGCGCGGCAAGGGCAACGAGGCAACGCAGAAGTTGCTTGCCGCCGCCGCCAAGGCGTTCGGCCTCAAGATCGACCCCGAAAAGGCCGAGATCGGCGACATCATGCTTGCTCTTGAAGGCATCGAGAAGATGCGTAAGACGATGGAATCGATCAAGGACGACCTGGAAACCGCCAAGTACGTCACCAAGGAACAGGAAGACCTGGCCAAGGGCGTCAAGGAAGCGATCAAGGACGCCGGTAACAAGGCCGTTGTCGCCAAGATCGACGACATGGTGAAAGCAGCCGGCATCGAGGAGAAGGACACCGCCAAGGCGGTCGGCCTGTTGATCGGAGAACGGGACACCGCTTACGGCCTCATCGACAAGTCGTTGCGAGCGTTGGAAGCGAATGCCTACCTGGTCCCCAAGTCGCCGCGTGAGAAGCTGCCCGAGGGCGTCGATCGCGTGATCGATGCGGCCCGGTCGCCGATCGTGTCGGCCCTGGCGCGCACGATGTCAACCCTCGGCAAGGTCGGCGGTGAAAGCAGCAGTGCGTTCGCCCCGAAGATCGACATGGCCTCTCAACTGGCCACTGCCCAGGGCCGCGTCGCCATCCTGGAAACCCGCCTCCGCTTGGTTCGCACACCGCGCGAGATGGTCGAGTTCTGGCCGGTAGTGTTGGACCGTCGTCCGCCAAAGGAAGCAAATGACGCCGCCGCACTGGATGCTCGTCGCGTCCTTGAAGACAAGGGTGCGACGGCCAGCGACAAGTCCGCTGCCCACACGATCCAGGGCCTGGTGTCGCGCAACACCGGCGACTACGACCTGGCTCGCACCGAACTGGCCGAAGCGCTGAAAAACAAGAGGGAAGCGAAGGAAGGCCTCTGGCGTGGCTACGCCCTCAACGCCCAGAAGCAGTTGACCGATCCGATGTACTACTTCATCCCGGCGTCGGAAGAGTTGCAAGGCGCCGGCAAGCTGGATGACGCGCTCGAAGTCCTCAAGCTGGGCGTGAAGGCGTTCCCGAAGGATGGCCGGCTCCTGGCCCAGCGCAGCCTGGTCCAGATCGACGTGGCCAACAGCAAGGCGAAGGAACGGCTCAAGGCCAACGATCCGGTCGTAGCCCAGGCCCGCAAGGACGCCCAGGCCGCCATTGCAGCCGGTGCTCTCGCCGAAGGCAACTTCGCGGCCGGTCGCGTTGCCGAGGAGCTCGGCCAGCGCGACGAAGCCGAGAAGTTCTATCGCGAAGCGATCAAGGCCCACCCGGCCAACGATCGCGCCGGCAGCCGCTATCGTGTGGCGCTCGGCCGCGTGCTGATCGGCGCCCCGCCGGCTCGCCTGCAGCCAGGCGACGGCAAGGTGGGCATGGCCGCACCGCAGAGCCTCGAACGTCAGATCCGCCTGGCGCTGGAAAAAGGCGATGCAGCCGCATTGTTCGTGCTGCTGACCGTCGCCGCCGTCCAGCCCGAAGAGGACCTCGACGCCGATCCGGCTCTGGAGGAAGCAATTCGCCTCGGCGAACAGGCTATCCGCGCCGGCAACCCCGAAGGCTATCTGATCAAGGGCCTGGCTCACGCCAAGATGGGTCGCTGGACACTGGCCTTGCAGACCTACACCGACGGCCTGCGTCGATTGATCAAGCCGGAATACGCCGAAGGCCTCTACTACATCGTGGACAAGCACCCCGCCTTCCAGCTTCCGGATGCCCTGCGCAACCCGGACCTGGCGGTGGCCGAGAAGCACTACGCCAATGGCCTCCGCGCTTACTTCCTGGGTCAGTATCCGCTGGCTGAAAAGGAACTGCTGGAAGCATACCGCAACAACGGCCAGGACGCCCGCATCCTGTACTACCTGGGTCTGGCTCGGCTCGCTCAGCAGGGCAAACGCGACGCCGCCATCGTGAACTTCCAGATGGGCTCGCTGCTGGAACGCCAAAGCAAGCCCGGCAGTGCCGCGGTTGGTTCCGCCCTGGAACGCGTGCAAGGCCCCGGCCGCCGTACGCTGGAAGCCTATCGTCCTTGATTGAACTTGACTGAACGCAAAAGGCCCACGGGCATGAAGCCGGTGGGCCTTTTCTATTTCCCACTCGACTCGAGGTTCCGATGCTGATTGCGATGGCTGGCCTGCCGGGTTCGGGCAAGAGTACACTGGCCGCACGGCTGGCCGCGGAACTCGACGGCGTTGTGCTCAGCAAGGACACCGTCCGTGTCGCCCTGTTTCCATCACCGGTATTGGACTACTCATCGGCACAGAACGAGATCAGCATGGACGCCGTTTATTCCGCCGCCGCTCACATCCTCAAGAGCGCTTCCGGTCGGTCCGTCCTGATCGATGGGCGCACTTTCCTGCGGTCGTATCAAGTGCACGACCTGTTCGCTTTAGCGGAATCGGTCGGCGAGGTGCCACGGATCATCGAGTGCGTCTGCTCGGACGAGATCGCCAGGCAACGGCTTGATAGGGACCTGGCGGATGGGTTGCACCCCGCACGGAATCGCACGTTCGACCTTTACCGCAGCGTGAAGGCCCGTGCCGAACCGATCGCGACTCCGCACCTGACGCTCGACACGGGCGTAGAATCACTCGACGGGTGTATCCATCGTTGCCTTGAATACCTGGGCGATGAAAAGTCGGACGGAACAAGGAAGTGACGCGATAGCCCTGGTACAATCGGGCCAATCTCCATCCCTCTGAGGGCTCCATCCATGCTTCGTAGTTTCACGATTGCAGCCGCGGCGCTGCTTGTCCTGGTTCAAGCAGGCCAGGGCGCCGATGCCGCCAAGCGCGACGACTCGGCGTCCGAGAAACTCGGCATCAAGCTGTCGTTGCAGTGCTGGACGTACAATCGTCTCACGTTCTTCGAGACCGTGGACAAGGCAGCCGGCCTGGGCGTCAAGTACCTGGAAATGTTCCCCGGCCAGAAGCTCAAGCCTGACTCCGACCTGAAGGTTGGACGCACGATGACTGACGAGACGATTGCCGAGGTCAAGAAGAAGCTGGCTGATGCCGGCGTGAAGCTGGTCGCCTACGGCGTGGACGGCGTCCCCGGCGATGAGGCGGGCGCCCGCAAGACGTTCGAATGGGCCAAGAAGATGGGCATCGAGGTGCTGGTGACCGAGACGACGCCCAACGAAATTCACGACAAGCTGTGCAATGAATTCAAGATCCGCATGGCGCTGCACAACCACCCGAAGACCTGGCCGCCGGACATGGTGCTGCAGCACACCAAGGACCGCAGCAAGCTGATCGGCTCTTGCTCCGACACCGGCCACTGGATGCGGGCCGATTTCATCCCGGTCGAGCAGCTCAAGAAACTTGAAGGCCGCGTCTTGCACCTCCATTTCAAGGACCTGAACGAGCCAGTCAAGGGCCACGACATGCCGTGGGGCACCGGCCGCGCGAACGCGAAGGGCATCCTCGAAGAGTTGAAGCGGCAAAACTACAAGGGCTACCTGTCCATCGAGTACGAGTACGGCGACTTGAAGCACCTGGACATGAACCTGCCGCGCTGCGTCGAGTTCTTCGACAAGACGTTGAATGAGCTGAGCAAGTGATCGGACGACTCGGCCCGTTCATGCACGCGCTGGCGACGATGAGCTCGTCAGTGCGTGTGTTTCTTCGCTCAAGGATTCGTCGCGGTGTCGCCACACTTCGAGCAGCGCCGCCGTAACAGCCACGATGGCCGGTCCAAGGATCATGCCGGAAATTCCGAAGATCGCCAGACCGCCGAGGAACGCAATGAGCGTCGGCACCGGGTGCATCCGCATGCGGTTTCCCGCCAGCCGCACATAGACGATATTGCCGACGAGAAACCACTCGCCCACGCCCCAGGCAACCAACGCCAGCCCTGCCGACGAACGTCCGTTCATCGCCAGGTACACCGCGGCAGGCAGCCACACCATTGCTGCGCCCAGAAGGGGCACAACACTCAGCATGAAAATCACCGAACCCCAGAGGATCGGCGACGGCAGGCCCAAAAGCCAGAACATGAATCCGCCTCCAATGCCGTCCATCAACCCGGTCGCCAGCGTGGCATAAAGGCTGGCGTGTACCGAGTCCGACGCGCTTTGAAAGACGCGTGCAGTCTCCGCACGCGACAACGGCAATAAGTTGCGCACCGCCTGTGTCAACTGAGCACGGTCGCGGAAGAGATAGAAGAGAATGAACAACGCCACCAGGTTCTGGATCGCCACACTCAGCGATCCCTGGACCAGTGCAGCGGCGTCTTGCGTGTGGGCTGCCACAAAGCCGCGAATCGTCTGCTCCAGGTCCATGCCAGCTCGGTCCATCCAGGCAACCACCTGGTCGAAGCCGGGGACATCGGACAATTTCTCGCGTACGTCTCCATCCGTTGGCGTCTGGATCGCTTGCGCGGCTGCTCCGGCTTCGCGTGCAAGCTGGTATCCGACGACGGTGAGAGGCACCATGATGAGCAGCGCGACCGTTGCCGAACTGGCGGCTGCAGCCAGATCCGGACGGGCAATGTGCCGGCTCATCCAAATGTGTAGCGGCCGGGCAATGATGGCCAACGCCACGGCCCAGGTGATCGCGGGAAGGAATGGAACCGCCAACCACACACACAAAGCCACGAGCACGACCGTCAGGCCGGCCAATACGACGAGGCGTATCCAATCCACGGTTGTCGGAGCATCGCACGGGACGGTTCGATCCGTCGAGCTCGCCACTTGTTCGGTTGCGATCGCAGGGTGGCCATTGAATTGCATCGACGACTCCTTCCGCCCAATTACAGAGGTTCGCTTGATCCCACTGTAGAGACAGGAACCGTTACAGGCAAAAGTGATGCCGTGAGTGGAGAGTGCCGCTCCACTTCTCGCGAAAACAGCACCGAAGCCCGACGCTCGCATCCTTCGGTTTCGATGCGGGCCATTCGAAGCAAGGTGGAACCGTCGGAAGGTTCGAGATGCGATCACTCTTTGGCACTGGACAGGCTGGCACGCAGGAACTGCACCACGTCCTTCTTGAGCTTCTCGCGCGCAACACCATCGATGTACATCATGTGACCGGCACGATAGTGCTCAACCGTGATGTTCTCCATCTGGGCCGCGTCGAGCCCCAGGTGGTCGAGCGTGTAGCGCGTCGCAAAGTAGGGCGTGGCCAGATCGTAGCAACCGGCGGCGACAAACACTCGCAGACGAGGATTTCTGGCCATCGCCTGCCGCAACGCCGGCGCCGTATTCACATAGCCGTCCTGGGCGCTGCCGTAGTTCCAGGGGAGAACCTTGTCGGTCGAGACGCGATAGACCAACTCGGTTTCGTGTTTCAGCTCTTTCCGCAAATAGGGACCGACCAGTGCCGCCAGCGGCGCGGCGATGACCGTGCGACTGGGATCGTAATAGGCGCCTCCCGCGGTGGCTTCCGTATCCGTCCCCCAAAACCGGCTGTCGTAGCGCCCAAGGTTGCGCTGGCGAGCGCGCAGCAAGTCCTGGCGGAAACGGCTGGCGTCGATGCGCAGGTCATTGCGCATGACGTAGTCTTCGGAGAGCCCGGTGTAGTTGGCCAGTCTCTTCGCGATGGCCTGTCGCTCTACTGCGGAGAGGCGCTGCCCCTTCATGAGCGCAGCCGTGTATTCCGTCTCCGCAAACTTCTCGACTTCGGCAAGGGTGGACTCGAAATCCGCCTGCAACTCCGGCGCAAGCTTCTGGTGATGCCACGCCGTCGCCGCGTAGGTGGGCAAGAACAGCGGATAGGGCAAATCGTTGCCTTCGAAGAAGCGGATCGTCTGGAAGTTTAGCACCATTGAAATGAGCAAGACGCCCTGGACGTTCATCTTGGTCTTGTCCTGCAAGTGCTGCGCGAGTGCAGCCGCACGGGCCGCTCCGTAGCTCTCTCCCGCGAGGAACTTCGGCGAGTCGCGCCGGCCGAAGCGCGTCACGTAGCGGCGAATGAACGCCGCCGTTGTCTCCACGTCCTCGCGAACGCCGTGAAACTCGCGGACGTCCTGCCCCGAGGCCGCACGGCTATAACCGGTCGAGACCGGATCGATGAACACCAGATCGGTCGTGTCGAGCAACGTCGCCTCGTTGTCCACGAGACGATACGGGGGTGATACGCTCTTGCCGTTCTCCTCAACCAGGGCTCGGCGCGGGCCAAAAGCACCGAGGTGCAGCCAGGCCGACGAAGATCCGGGGCCGCCGTTGAACAGGAACGTGATCGGACGCGACGCAACGTCCTTGACGGTCGTGCTTCGGTAGGCCGTGAAGTAGATGTTGGCCCGCACCTTGCCGGAATCATCGCGCAGCGTCAACGTCCCTGCCGTGGCCTCGTACGCCAGCTTGGTAGAACCCACGTTGACCGAATGCCGCGTCGTGGACAGCTGATCGTTGACATCCTCGCCCGTCACGCGCGCTTTTGCCGTTGATGGAGCCATCTGGCCAAGCGCGGACGTGCCAATTGGCGTCAACAACAGGACGGCAAGGCTTGCAGTGAGTGACCGGAACCACGGAAAGGCAGGTGTGCGAGCGCAGCCCATCTGGCAATACCAGAGCATCGAAGCCTCGTGGATGGCGATGGATCGAACCCAACGTCGTGGAAGGTTGAATTTGGCTGGGTTACTGAATGATAACATGCAATCGCTGGGCGAGCCAGCGGCGATCCCTTGACAACGTGCGATTCCAACACCACTGGCAAGCCAATGCCCTACGGCTTACCGTTCGGACAAGATCTCTGCATGGCGTCACGACCGGAACGAACGACATGGCTCCAATGATCGGAAATCTCTTCGCAATTGGAACGCTCAAGTTGCCGTGAGATGGTGATACATTATACTGCACGCGGGCCAATTTGATACCTGGCTAGGTGGGCCAGACACTCTTGTCTGGCCGGCCAGACAAGAGTGTCTGGCCCACCGATCACAACCATTCTCTACCGCGCGAAGTATAACCGGGAATCTCTAACCGCTTTCTGGCTCATTGCACGGGAGGTGCCGCGGTGGCCATCAATGAAACCAAGCTGAAGGAGTTCCTGGAGAAAGGCATCAACGACGTGGGCGCCACGCTCGGCGCTGCGCTCGTCGTGGTCGGGGACAAGCTCGGCCTTTACAAGGCGATGGCTGGCGCGGGGCCACTGACTCCTGGTGAACTGGCCCGGAAGACGGGAACGGCGGAACGCTATATCTACGAGTGGTTGAACAACCAGGCGGCCGGCGGCTATGTGACGTACGATGCAGCCACGGCAAAGTATACGCTGCCGCCCGAACAGGCTCGCGCGCTTGCGGATGAGGAGAGCGACTGCCTGCTCACCGGCAACTTCCAGGCTGCGGCGGATATCTGGGCGGCCATTCCCAAGATGCTCGCCAATTTCCGCAGCGGCAACGGCATGGACTGGGGCGAACATACCCCCGACCTTTTCGAAGGCACCGAGCGCTGCTTCAAGCCGAACTACATCGGCAACCTGGTGAAGCGGTGGATCCCCGCCCTGGACGGGGTCGAGGCCAAGCTTCAAGCGGGCGCGACGGTTGCCGACGTTGGATGCGGGCACGGCGTCTCAACGATCGTGATGGCCCAGGCGTATCCCAGGTCGCAATTCATTGGCTTCGACTACCATGCCCCCTCCATCGAGGTCGCCCGGCAACGAGCCCAGGTTGCGGGGCTGGCGGACCGGCTCCGCTTCGAGGTCGGCAACGCAAGCAACTTCCCGGGCAAGGGCTACGCCCTGGTCGCCAACTTCGATTGCCTGCACGACATGGGCGACCCACTTGGTGCCGCCCGCCACGTGCTTGAAACACTGGACAAGGACGGCACCTGGATGATTGTGGAGCCGTTTGCCCACGATAAGGTCGAGGACAACCTGAATCCCATTGGCCGCATCTTCTATGGCGCATCCACGATGGTGTGCGTACCGGCCTCGCTCGCACACCATGGCCCGGCCCTTGGCGCCCAGGCGGGCGAGGGACGCTTGAAGGCCATTGTCATGAAAGCCGGCTTTACGCGTTTCCGCCGAGCGACCGAGACGCGGTTCAATCTGGTCCTCGAAGCCAGGCCGTGACGCTTGTCATTTCTTGACCACTCATCACGTCACCACCAAGGGCTTGGCGAACAGAGGGTGTTCGGACGCTGGTTCACGGTTCCGCACCCAGCAGCAAGCGAAAGGGGTCGGCCATGTGCAGCCTTTGCTTGACCAGCCGGTAGCCGGAGATCGTGAAATAGGCCGTGGCGATGTCGAGCGGCTGGGCGACGGACTGGGCCAGCAGTTCGTTCAGGGCATCCGCCATGCGGTGCTGCTGGTTGTCGATGACGAAAGGGATTGGCATGGCGATCTCGACTGCTAGGAAGTGGCAGGAGGTTCATCGCACCCCGTACCTTGCTGTCGCGCATGCCATGAGCTAACGGTAGCACGAGCGGTTCGCTCGTGGCAACCTCCGTGCGGGTGTACAGTCGATTGGGTTCCCTTGGGAGCCGCCGCCCCGGACTGGGGATCGACCTTTCCAACGAGGCGCAATGAAGGTTCGGCTGCAGACCTCGATTACCGTTCTTCTGGTCGGCCTGATTCTCCTTACCGTCATCGCGCTGGGAATGACCTCCTACCATTTCAGCCGGGACTCGGCCGACCAGTTGCGCGGCCGCATCCTGAAGGAGACGGCGCGAGACATCTATGGCGAGATCAATCGGCTCCTGGACATCGCGATGCGGCAGACCGATTACACCCGGGACCGCATCGAGGACGGGACCGTTGACCCCGCGGATTTTCCCGCAGTGGCACGCTCCTGGGTTCGTCCCCTCCAGACACACCCCGAGCTGGCCTTCATGGCGCTGTCCTTGAAAAACGGCGATACGCTCCGCATGGGCCGCTCGCGGGACAACCAGATCTACATTCAGGAGTGGCGGCTCGATCCCGAGGCGAAGACGCCCCGCCTGAAATTATTCGATCTCAAGGATTATCCGGACCGTCCCCGCTTTTCCGACGCCGATCCGCGTATTTCGGAATTCCACCCCCATCCCATCTGGGGGACCGCGCGCGTGGCACGGCGGGGACAGCTGCTGTGGACCGAGACCTACGGCTTCCTCGGAGAGAAAGGGCATCCGGGCATTCCGGGGACGGCGTGCGTGGCCGCCCTCATCCGCAAGGACAAATCGCGCATCGGCGCGCTGGCGGCCGGCGTGAATGTCCTGTCGCTGTGCGAGTACTTGCGATCGCTCAAGGTCGGCAAAGAGGGGTTCGCCTTCGTGGCCGAGTTGCACGACGATCAGCCGCCTTCCGTGATTGCGCTGCCGAGCGCCGACCTCGTGTGGCGGACCCGGACGAAGGGGCCCCGAGCGGGAGACCGCGAGAAGGTGCCGACCGCCGAGATCAATGACGATCGAGTCCGCGCCTTCATGGCACGATTGCCCGAACACATCGACCGCGGAGCGGACTCGACGTTTGTGCCGCTCGATTTCGAGATCGACGGCACCCACTACTGCGGCGGCTACGAGTATCTCCGCGACTTGCCTGAGACGGACACGCCCGAGTGGATCATTTGCATCGTCATGCCCGAGAAGGAGATCATGGGCAATGTCTGGCGCAACAACTGGTTCATGCTGGGCCTCGGCCTGACGACGCTGGTCCTGGCCATGCTGGCGGGCCTGTACCTGGCCCGCCAGGTGGCCCGACCGCTGGAGCAGGTGGTCGGGGAGACCCGGTCCATCGGCCGGCTGGACTGCGAGCCGCGGGCCCCGATCCACTCGCACGTGCAGGAAGTCACCGATCTGGGTGTGGCTTTGGAGGAGATGAAGACCAGCCTGCGCTCCTACCACAAATACGTCCCCGTCGACCTGGTCCTCGCGCTCACGCAGTCGAGGCAAGAGGCTCGCCTGGGTGGCACGTCCCGCGACGTGACCATCTTCTTCAGCGACATTGCCAACTTCACTTCGATTTCCGAAAGTCTCTCGCCGCCCGAGTTGCTCGCGCACCTGGGTGAATATCTGGAAGCCATGAGCGTGGCCACCATCGCCACCGGCGGGACAGTCGACAAGTTCATTGGCGATGCGGTGATGGCCTTCTGGGGTGCGCCACTGGCCAACCCCAGGCACGCGCTGGCGGCTTGCGCGGCGGCCCTGCGCTGTCAATCCGTGCTGCACGAGTTGCGCGAGAAATGGCGGACCGCGGGCAAGCCGATGTTCACCGCTCGAATCGGCCTGAATACGGGCGAGGTCGTGGTCGGCAACATCGGCAGCGCGACGCGCATGAACTACACGGTGATCGGTGATGCAGTGAATGTTGCCAGCCGACTGGAGGGGCTCAACAAACAGTACGGCACCGAGATCATCATCAGCGAGAGCACCTACCGAGAAGCGGGCCAGGACGTGGTGGCGCGACCGCTGGACTGGGTATCGGTGAAGGGCCGAACGCGGGCGCTGGAGGTTTACGAGTTGCTCGGACTTCGCGGGACGGTGGCCCCGGAGATGGAAGCGGCGGCCCAAGTGTATGCGGAGGCGTTGAAGCGGTACCGACAGCAGGACTGGCAGCACGCCATTGAGCTGTTCGGCGAAGTAACGCGGCAGCGGCCTCAGGATCCGCCGAGCCAGCGCATGCTCGCGCGGTGCCGGACTTATCTGGCAGACCCGCCGGGCGAGAATTGGGACGGCGTCTACCGACCCAGCGAAAAATGAGGGGGGGCGTCCGTCGCTTCCCTACTTCCACAACACTATTTCGCTCCCCCGCGTTGGGAGCAATGACGAATGACGAAGCCCGAATGACGAATTAATCCGCAATGACGAAGCTCCAACGGTGTGCGGCGCCTGGACCTTTGGTCATTGGGGTTTGGTCATTGATTCGTCATTCGGCCTTCGTCATTCGCCATTTTCCGGCCAATTGAACTGCAACGTAGCGTAATGGAGCTACTTGTCCGTCCCCGCGCCAAACGTCCACTGGCCGGCGGCATCGCGTTGCAACGGCTCGACCACGACAATCGCCTCGCGATTGATGGTTCCATAGATGTGCGGAAACGTCTGGCCGATGCCGGGGTCCTCGTCCTTCAAAGGGCTTGTCAGCCGATCGGCATCGAGGTGCAGTACGAGCAGGTCGGACTCCCGCGCGTAGAACTTGTTGGCGGCCCATGCCACCTGTCCGCGGTTGGAACAGTGGATGAAGCCTTCGGTGGCGAGTGAATCAGCGCGATAGGGGCCGGCGGGCGATGCTTCCCAACATTTCTTGGTGACGAGATGGTAGACGTGACGCATGGTGGCTACTCCGGTCGAGGCCGGCCAGTTCCCTTGGCTTGAAGCTCGTTCAGCCGGCGGATGATGTCGTTGTTGTTCGGTTCGCGGACCAGGATCCGTTCGTAAAGCACCACGGCACGGTCGGGCCGTTGCATGGCCTCGTAGATCAGTGCCAGCTCGGTCAGGGCGCGGACGTTCTGGGGATCGAGCACCAGTGCCTGCTGCAATCGGCCCTGCGCCCGCGGCAAATCGCCGGCCTGATGCCAGAGGAAGCCGTCGAGGGCGTAGGGGTCGGCTCGCTTCGGCTCGCGCGCCAGCCAGTCGTTGGCCATGCGAGCAGCTTCGGGCAAGCGGCCGTTGCGCACCAGCAGGGCCGCCAGGGCGAATCGACATGCCACGTGGTTGGGCGACTTCTGCAGGCACTCGTTATAGTAGCGTTCGGCCCTGGCGGCGTCGCCCTGGTGAGCGTGGCACTCCGCAATGTTGTAAAGCAGGTCGGCGTCTTCAGGCTTGAGCGTCAGCGCCGCCTGGAAGCTCTCACATGCCGGGCCGTAGCTGCCGCCCTTGAAGAGCTGGACGCCGTCCTGGTTGTAATTGCGGGCGCGCTCTTCCTGCGTCGTCTCGCACCCGGCAACGAGGCAGAGCAGGAGGATGCCGAGGTGACAAGGTGACAAGGTGACAAGGTGACAAGGTGGCAAGGTGACAAGGCGGCCACAGGATTGAGAGTCGCGGAGCATACGGATTCTCCTCGCGGCGGGACGATAGGCGATGGGACGCAAAAAGAGAAGACCGTCCTGAAGACAAAGCGGGGGACGGCGGCGAATTCGTGGGCTCCGCGGGGGAGCAACAAGTGAAAACTCTCCCGTGGCACGGACATTTCTGTCCGTGCAATCATCAAACTGTACGGACAGAAATGTCCGTGCCACGGAATATGGGCAAGCAGCACGGATAGCGCCAGCACCGTGTTGGATTCAGACCGCCACGCCGGCGAAGAACCGCCAGTTTCCGCAAAACTCCCTCGTCTCGGCGATGGTATAATCGCCGAAGATTCCGTGCATCATCCCGAGGCCCCGCCATGAACACCCGTGCGCTTCCCTGGCCCCTTTGCCCCATCGCTCTCCTGATCGCTTTCTCCGTCCACACACCCATCGCTCGCGCCGACGAAGCGCCGGCCAAGACCTACGACGTCAAGATCGTGCGCGACGTCGCCTATTACGAGGGCGAGGACGCGGACAAGATCAAGCACAAGCTCGACCTGTTCCTGCCGCGCGACTTGAAGGACTTTCCCATGCTGTTCTTCGTCCACGGCGGCGCGTGGATGTCGGGCGACAAGAGCCAGTTCGGCATCTACAGCACGTTCGGCATGCGCATGGCGAAGCTCGGCATCGGCGTGGTGACGACGAATTATCGTCTCTCGCCCAAGGTACAGCATCCGGAGCACATCAAGGACGTGGCCCGCGCTTTTGCCTGGACGCACAAGAACATCGCCAAGCACGGCGGCAATCCCAACCAGATGTTCGTCTGCGGCCATTCCGCCGGCGGCCATCTCGTCGCCCTGCTGTCCACCGATGAAAGCTACCTCAAGGCCGAGAAGCTGAGCTTGAAGGCGATCAAGGGAGCCATGCCCGTCAGCGGCGTGATGGAGATCGAGGCCGACATCCTGCCCAACGTGTTCGGCAAGGACCCCGAAGTGCGCAAGAAGGCCTCGCCCATCTGCCACGTGCGCGACGGCATCCCGCCCTTCCTCGTCATCTATGCCGACAGCGACCTACCGGTCTGCGCCAAGACCTCGATCTCGTTCTGCAAGGTGCTGCAGGAAAAGAAATGCACTTTTGAAGAGCTCCAGGTGGCGAAGCGCAACCACCTCACCATCCTGTTGAACGCCAATGTCGATGGCGACCCCGTGGCCGAGGCGCTGCTCAAGTTCATCGACAAGTACAAGGGTTCCTAACCCGTGCAGCCCCGACCGTATCGCGGTCGCCTGGCCCCATCGCCGACCGGAGCGCAGCACGTCGGCAATGCGCGCACCTACCTGATCGCCTGGCTCGCGGCTCGCGCCAGTGCGGGCGCCCTCGCCTTGCGCATCGAAGACATCGATTCACCGCGCGTGAAGCCCGGCGCCGCCGAGCAAGCGATGGACGATCTGCGCTGGCTGGGCCTCGACTGGGACACCGGCCCGATCGTCCAGACGCAGCGACTGCCTCTCTACGAATCTGCCCTGCGCGAACTGCAAACGCGAGAACTCGTCTATCCATGCACCTGCACGCGCGGCGACGTGGAACGCGCCGCCAGCGCTCCCCACGCCGAGCATGAAGGCGCCGTCTACCCGGGTACCTGCGCCCATCGTCGGCTTGCCGATGCGGTGCACCTGGAAAGCAAGCCGTACGCCTGGCGATTCCGAGCGGCGCAAGTGCGCGAATATACCGATCGCTTCCGCGGCCGCACGGAAGTCGATCCACGCGACACCGGCGGCGACTTCGTGATCTGGAAATCCGCCGGCACGCCGGCCTACCAACTCGCCGTCGTCGTGGACGATGCCACGATGGGCATTACCGACGTCATCCGCGGCGACGACTTGATTCCGTCCACGCCCCGGCAGCTCCAACTCTACGCGGCCCTGGGATGGTCGGCACCGACCTTCGCTCACGTGCCGCTCGTGGTCGGACCAGATGGTCGGCGGCTGGCCAAGCGGCACGGCGACACCCGATTGAGCACGTTGCGCGCTGCGGGAGTGAAGCCGAAGGCGCTCTTGGGCCTGCTGGCCTGGTCATGCGGATGGGTGGAACAAGTGGAACCCATCGCATCGCATGAGCTGGTGCCGCTATTTCGGATGGAGACGATCCCACCTGGACCGTTCATGCTGACGCCAGCACTTCTGCGGGTCGTCGGCTATCTCGGCACTTGACGGCCGATGCAGCACGAACTTGTCCGTCCCGAACTCGAAATCGCCGCGCTTGATCTTGATGCCGTGCTCGCCGGGCGTCAGCGTGATTTCGTGCTCCTTGTCGGTCCGAGTCGACCGATCTCGTCCGCGGCTTGCGACGGCGACGAAAGCTCCGTTGCGGATCGTAGGTGAAGGTGGGTGGTTTCTCGAGAAGCGCGAGGAACACGTCCTGCACAAGATCGGCCGCGTCCCCTTCCTGCAAGCCACAAGCCCGTGCCCAGTGAAAAAGCAGCGGCGTGTACAGATCGACAAAGCGATCCCATGCCGCCCGATTCTCCCGAACACGCAGGCGATCCAGGAGGGTAATGGAAGTCGAGTGCATCACAAGGAGCGGCTCGACTCGAGGTAATAGAGCGACCGGGCATTCTCTGGGCGGACGGCAGCGGCGTCAAGGGCCGGCTTCGCCGCAACTGGCATGTCCGGACGCTGGCGGAATACGGGTGCAAACCCGTTTCTGCGCGACCTGCTTGGTCGAAGCCCTCGCCCTCGTGACCGGGCAGAGCCCGGTCACGAGGGAA
>JAIEMG010000312.1 GCA_019752375.1 Gemmataceae bacterium
GCCCGGTACGTGGCCCCGGCGCCGCAGACGTAGGACGACAGGCCGCCGATGGCGCCCTGGGCCTGCGTGCTCATGCCTACGAGGATCCGGGCCATGCCGCGCAGCTTGGCGTGATCGGTCCAGGTCCGCCAGAAAGGCCAGTTGGCGCCGTAGAGCCGGTCGGCCGCGGTGCTGACTGGCATCAGCAAGGCGCCGTCGGGCTGGCGCATGCGGTCCAGCAGGTCCTGGTAGGTGCTCAGGTAGTCCCACTGGTCGGTTTGCTCGCGGATCGCGCGGCGCGACTTGAGAGTCTTGAGCTGCCCGAGGCGGAGCTCCGCCTCGATCAGCCGCGCCTCAGTCCGGGCCTGGCGGAGCTGCTCGCGCTTGTCGGTGCCGTTGGTGTCGCTCATGTGCTCGCCCTCTGTTGCCGCTGCCCGGCCTGCCGGCCATTGAACAGGTCGATCGCCAGGCGGCGGGCCATCTCCAGCGCGTCGGGTCCGTCGTCGTGGTCGGCGACCGGGAAGTCGCGGAGCTGCTGGACCAGCAGCTCCGTGCCCGCCGAGCGGCGCTTGAAGCGGATGCGACGCTGCGACAGGTATGGCCCGTTGCGTCGGATCCGCACTTCCTTGTTCACCGTGTTCACCAGGCCGTAGATGGGCAGGTCCACCTTCTGCGTGAGGCCGGCACGCTGGAACTCCGGCAGGAGCAGCTCCTGGAAGACGTTGGTCTCGATCGCGAAGCCTTCGGGCCGGAACAGGCGCACGTGCTCGACGCCGTCGGCGACGATCCGCGCCGTGTCCCGCCGCTTCAAGTCCGCCTCGACGTACTCGACACCCTTGGCGTCGCGGCCGTACATGACGTAGGCCGAGTAATCGCCGCGGCGGGCGTCGCGGCCCTTCGACGGATCGAGGGCCATGGTCTTGATCGCGAGCTGGGCTGGCCACTCGTCGAACCAGAAGCCCGGGCCGTCGAAGTACTCGGCCGGCCACTCGCAGGCCTCGGGGTTCACCGGGTCGTTCTGTTTCTCCGACCCGAACGCCGCCCGGCCGATGGCCGTCAGCAGGCCCATGAGGGCATAGAGCGGCTCGCGCTCTGGCCAGAGGACCTCGGCCCCGGCGTCCATCAGGGCCCGCCGCTGCTCGTAGAAGCCGCGCGACTGGGCCTCGCGCTCGTCGTCGCCCAGGTCGTAGTTGCGGTAGATCTCCTCCCACTCGTGCCACAGGTCCATGCGGTCGGGCCACGAGAGGATCGACTGCCACAGCTTCGAGCGCCAGCCGGGCGTCGTCCGCAGCTTCATCACGATCGCCTCGCGATGCAGCGCCGTCCCCAGGACGACAATGTTCGTCGCCGGCGACCCGGCGTTGCAGACGTCCTTCATCATCCAGTCCCAGCTCCGCTCGCGCTGGAGCGGGCTGAGGATATGCTCGGTGTTCTGCGGGTCGTCGACGACGACCAGCGACGGCCGGTGCGACCGGTTCTTGCGGCCGCGAAGCTTGGTGCCGGTGCCGAGGGCCTCGATCACCACGCCGTTGCGCAGCCGGATCCGGTCCTCGCGCCAGGTGGAGCCGGCGCCGACGACGTCGGGGTAGTCGCGCTGCAGGAGCTCGTTGGTCTCCAGCTCGGAGCGGATCGAGTCCATGTAGAGCTTGGCCTGGGCCCCGGTGTCGCTGGTGAGCACGATGTAGGGCTCGATGCCGTGCACGGCGCAGTAGAGGGGATAGGCGAAGCTGGACCAGGTAGACTTGGCCGCGCCGCGCGGTGCCAGCACGTTCATGCGCGTGCCGCGGCGGTCGTGCAGCGTGGTGAGCTCGCCGACCAGCCAGCGGTGGAATGCGCTGGGCCCGATCGGGAAGTAGGCGGGCATGTAGGCGCGGGACCACTCAGCCAGGGACTGGGGCGACCGGCTGCTGGCCGCCACCCGGTGCACCTCCTCCGCCGGAAAGGAGCCGAGCAAGCTCCTGGCGAACTGCTGCAGCAAGCTCGGCGGGAAGGCAACCAAGCAGGACCTCCAGCGACTCTCTCTCTTTGAACAACCCCGTGTGCTGGCCGAGCATGCGCAGGGCCTGCTCCTTCTTGTGCAGCTTGAACCGAACCGTGCCGCCGCTCTGCGTGGTCGTCTGGCTCACCTCGGCGACGCAGGCATCGGCATCCTCGGACAGCGTGTCGCTGGCGTTGAGCGTGACGCCGTCGGGGCCCCAGCGTACGAACGTCCGCATGCGGGAGAAGGCCAGACGGGCCAGCTCCTGCACGACGGCGTCGGCGGTGACGGCCGTTCGTTGCGCACGGGCAGCCTTGCCCGCCGCGATCGCCGCCGCGACCTTCGGATTTCTTAGGAGCTCGCTCGCGCTGGACGCCGCCACGTTGTCCGTGCGTGCCTGATAGCCGGCCCGCTTGTACGCAGCCGTGGCGTTCAGGTCGATGAGGTACTCATCGACAAAGCGCTGCTGCTTCGGGGTCAGTTGACGCGCGGCCATGCATGGGTGCAGTCCTTTCGGCGCGCGCCAGCGTAACGGGGAGGGGAGGGCGAAGGCAAAAGGACGGGTGAGAGTAAAGCGGTTAGGCGGCCTTGATCTAGACCTTGACCACGCGGCCGTTCCGCATGGCGTACCGTGGCGGCCGCGGGCCCACTCCCTTCAACCGCCGCCAGCGCCGGCACGCCTCATCGCCAGGAACGACCTCGTCACGACAGAGCGTCGGCCGGTACTCGTAATGCCGGCACCGCTTCGCCGCGGCGTCGTACCAGATGCACGGCGTGCCGTCCGCCGGCCAGCCGTCACGACGGAATCGCTCGACGGCGGCCAGCAGCTCAGCCCGGAGTTCGACAGGCAACGGCCCGACGCCGGGCATCCGGAACGCTGTGCCGACCAGGCTGGTAGGCAACGCGGCTTGCTCGGTGCAACAGGCGCCGCAGTCGTCGCACGAGACGACGGGCAACGGGGTGCGGATCACTCTTCCTCCCGCCCCTGGGCGACGATCATCTCCAGGGCCAGCACGTTGCACGCCAGCCGCGCCAGGCGACGATCGCCACGCTTGAACGCTCCGCCTGCGGCGATGCGTCGCAGGTCGGCGATCGAGTCGCGCAGCTCCGCCTTGGCCTGGTCGTAGTGGTGTGTCGGGAAATCGGTCGGCAGCGGTCCATCGGTCATGGTTGGCACTCCAGAGCATCGATCACGCGGCGGGCCACGTCGGCGCCGCCCAGCTTACGCACGACCAGGGCGAGCTCGATCACGGCGTCAAACGGCACCGGTGCCGCCGGCGGGCTCGGCCGAGGCGCTGCCCGGCGACGACGCGGCGCTCGCGGAACGGCCACGGCCGGCGGATCCTCGATCGGCGGCGGTGCCGGCGGATCCTCGGGCACCGGCTCGGCGATCGCCGGAATCACGGGGTCGATACCCCCCCCCCCCATTTTTCCGGGCTCCGGCCCGTGGCCGTTGCTCCCGTTGCGTTGAGCCCTCAGCAACTCGTGGCGTTGCCGGATCAGGCTGATGCGATCGGTGACGGTCATGACACAATCCCCCACAGGGTCTCGATGGGCTCCGCCTCCAGGCCGTCCTTGCGGATCTGGAGGAACTCCGCGTACATCTCGCGGCCGTGCAGCCGCTCGGCGATGCCGCCCAGGTACCACACCCATCCTGGCCGGTCGCCGGCCAGACGGGCCAGGGCCAGCAGCATGGCCTGGCGTTCGTCCTCGGTGAGCTGGATCTGCATATGGCGGTTACCCCCCCCCATTTTTCGGGCACTGTCGCGATCCATCGGTTCGTCGGCTGGGTGCCACAGGGCGACACCCAGCTCGGCACGCGACTCGAGTACGGCGACTTTCTCCGGCGACCCGGGCCTGGCGTGGGTCGCCGCCGGCGGCAAGGGCGGCGTCCCGGTGCGGTCGGGCACGCCGCGGCGGTTGAACTTGCTGGCCGCCACCGGGTACAGGGCCACGATGGCGGGCGTGTAATAACAGCGACCGCAGAGGCCGCGTGGCCGGCCGGCAAACCGTTCCCTGCAGTGCCGACAGTTGAGCATGGGTCACCTCGCTTTCGGTCCGTCGGGTCCGATCAGGCCGGACTCGACCAGGGCGTCGCCGAGCTCGTTGGCGACGTCTGCGCCCAGGCCGGGGATGTCGCGCAGGTAGGCGTACAGCTTGCTCGTGTAGCTCGCGCCGGGCTTGACCGAGCCGATACGCTCGAACAGCTCGCCGATGGTGGGCGTCTCGCGAGACCACTTCCGCAGGGCCGCTGCCGCGCGGTCGACGTCGTCGCCGGCCGGCAGCAGTGCGACCAGCGACGTTGCACGATCGATGGGGTTCGTGCCGTCCGGCGGCGTGACCCGCTCGGCCGAGGCCATCGCGGGGGCCTTGCCGTTCTTCTTCGCATGACCGTTGGTCGACGGCTTGGCCTTGCCAGACGCCTTCGCCCGCATCTCCTGGGTCAACTCTTTGCGGGCCTGCTTGCTGAACGCCTTCATGTCGCCGGCGTCGGTGTAGTTGAGGAGGATCTCCGCCCCGATCGGGGCGACGGCCTTGTCGAACGTGTCGATGGTATGACGGCTTGTCGTTTCGAGCAGGTAGGCCAAGAGCTCGCGCGGGCTTGCCGCCTTGGCCCAGGCGGCGATGAGGCGGCCCTCTTCGTTCGGGTCGTTCAGATCGTGGATGCCGGGCACACGCCGCGTCAGTGGGCAAAGACTCTTCTCGTCGCCCCAGCTCTCCTCCATCTCGTTCATCGCGGTCTCGTTCATCGCGGTGTACCAGGCGACGAGCTGCAGCGACTGGTAAGCCGCGTTGGTTTCCGGTCCTCCCTGACTCGTCAGTACGTCCAGGTCCTCGAAGTTGGCCGCGGCCGTCGTGCCGATCTCCTGCAGGGCCAGCGCCCGGGCCCGCTTGCCAATCTCCCAGTCGCTGGGCGGGCGCGGCACGTGGGCTTCCTTCCGTTCGTCACGCTTGCCCTGCTTCTCCGTCAGTTCGGCATTGATCAGCTCGACGGCCGCCTTCCGCGGCACCAGCCAGTGCGGCTTGCCGTTGTCGTGGGCGAGGACCTTCTCCCCGTCGAGGCGGCCCTTGAGGCGTTTCTCGACAGTCATCGTGCTGTCCTCGGCATACCACTCCTCGCCCAGGTCAAGCCACTTGCTGCCGCCATACTGGCCGGTGTTGTGGCCGTAGCGGAACGCCTTCTGGGCGTCATCGCCTTTGAGGACCTGCGCCCCGTCGGCGCGGGCCTTGGCTTCGGTTCGCGCCTGGTGGGCCTTCACCTTGGCGTGATAGCACGGTGGGTCCGTGCACGTGTCGGCCCGGCCGTCGGGATACTCGGCCCGGTTGTTGCCGGATCGCTTGAGGCAGGTGGTGCAGGCGCCTGCGCTGGGAACGAGCTCGGCATCCTTGACCGGGAACGGCGCCTGCTTCAGCTCGATCATGAACCGCTGCTGGATCGTTTCCTTGACCTGGCGGTACGACGGCCTGACGCCCCAGTAGTCCTTGCCCAGCGCCTCTTTGGCTGCCTCCTGGCGCAGCTTGTCGTTGGGGATGCGGGCGATGAGACCGGCCGTGCTGACGGACAGTTCGCCCTCCGCGACGGCCTTGCGTGCCTTCTCCGGCAGCACTCGCAGCTTGAGGAGGTCGCGGATCGTCGACACGCTCTTGCCGACGCGGGCCGCCAGGTCCTCCACGGTGACCTGGTGCTGGTCGACCAGGGCCGCGTAGCCGTCGGCCTTCTCCAGGGCCGTCACGTCCTCGCGCTGCTCGTTCTCGATCACCTGCACCTCGAGGGCCTCGCGGTCGGTCAGCTCGCAGGTCATGACCGGGATCTCCGTCAGGCCGGCGAGCTTGGCCGCGCGCCAGCGGCGTTCGCCGGCGACGAGCTCGAATGTGACGTCTTTGGGCTTGGAGCCCAGGTCGCCGACCCAGCGGCACAGGATGGGCTGCAGCACGCCCTTCTCCGCGATGCTGGACGCCAGCTCGGCGAGGGTCTCGTCCTCAAAGCGTTTCCGGGGGTTGGTCCCGCTGGGCTTGATCTTGTCCAGGGGCACCAGTGCGATCTGGGTCTTGCTCATCGTTGCTCCTCACGGTGTCGGGTCAGGGCTTGGTGTCACGCAGCCTGGGAAAATAGGGGGGGGGTAACAGCAGAGTCACGTACCGCAGCAGCCGGCGATCGGAGGGCAGCGGCCGCTTCTTCCGGAGCGCCACGGCGAATGCCGGCGGCGGCCAGCTCGCGGTCACGCTCCAGCAGGCTTTGGCGACGCCTGGGCATCGGTCTTGACCCCCCAATGGGCCGGCAGTTCGGCCAGCGGCCGCCAGGCCCCATCTACTCTGCGCCAGGCGGTGGCACCGACCGGCACGACGTTGCGCGTCTGCCATTCCGGGATGGGCCGCAGGCCGTCCCGGTTAGCGTAGATCGTCACCAGCACCACCGGGCCGACCCGCCACTCCAGCATGGAGGGCAAGGGCCCGTCCTGCTGGGCCTCCTTGCGGAGCAGACGGATGATCCCGTTGCGGCAGCGCTCCAGCTTCGCCTTCAGCTCCGGGCCGATCTTGCCGCCGCTGATGCGCGGCTGGCCGTCCTCGCCCAGCCGGAGCCGGAAGCCGTCCTTGCGGAGGCCGGTCAGCAGCTCGGCCGGGCCTTCAATGGCGGTCGTCACCCGACGCTCCTTTTTCCCGTGGGATCCGCTCGCACATTGGGCAGATCCTCAAGGATGATTCGCGTCGCCGGCGGGTCGCCGCGCTGAAAGGCAACAGACCCGCGCTCCAGCCAGTCCGGCGAGTCATCCACGAGTTGCCCGGCCGCGACCAGGGCGTCGAGGAGGCTCTTCCACCAGTTGTCGTCGTCACCCCGCTTCTGGCGACGGCTCAGTGTCACCACGAGAGATACGCGGCGCCGGCCGACCGCCTTGGGAACGCCAGCTATGCGGGAGTAGGTGCCGACCATCTCCTTGTCCTGTCGCTTGCGCCGGCTGGCCGCTATGCGGTGCATGCGCATCAATTCGTTCAGCCTGATCGGGTGCCAGCAGGGGATGTCGATTGCGTACATCTGATTCAGGTCCGGCAATAACTCGGCCTCTCTATCCCCACCTCTGGGGTCATGCAAACAATGCAAACAATGCAATCAATTCGGGTGTGCCCGCCAAGCAGCCTTGGGCGCGGCGGAAGCGCGCTCCTGCCCTGTCGGGCGCCACGAAGCCGTCCTCATGGGTCTCCACCCGAATTGATTGCATTGTTTGCATTGTTTGCATTGTTTGCATGACCCCAGAGGGGGTTGATCTCGTACAGGGGGGTCGGTTTTCGTCCCGGGCCTGATTTTGATGACGCCTGAATCACGCGCACGTAGCGGTGCTGGGTCAGCAGCCAGAGCGGCCCGCCGATGGCCTCGGGCGAGGCGAACGACCCGCGGAGCTGGTAGTAGAGGTCGCTGCGGCTGATCGTCGTCACGTCTCGGTGCTCGCCCAACCAGCGCAAGATTCGCTTGGCGGCAGGTACGCGCGGATCGGCCCCCATCGTGGCGTAGACCTTCCGCGCGTGGGCCTTAAAGTACTCGACCAGGCGGAACGCCTGCTCGACGCTCTCGCCATCCACGGCCGTGTCGCCGGCCTCGTCGCAGGCCCAGCGCAGCAGGTGCAGGACCAGGGCGAGGCGGCCGGCGTAGCCGGGCACCAGCTTGGACCAGCACCCTCGGAGCCACTCGGGGAAGTCGGCGGCGTTCGTCTCGTCGGCGTGGGCTTGGGTCAGGAGCGTCCAGGCGTCCTTGCCCGACGCGCTCAAGGGCGTCAGGTTCGGCGCCGGGTCGCCGTCGAGGTCCGCCATCGGCAGGGCCAGCAGCCGCTTGATGACGTTGTCCCAGCCGTGGTACGCCTCGTCGGACACGTCGCGCCAGCGTTCGCCACTGGCGGGCAGCTCGTCCGGGTAGCTCAGGAGGAAGCGGTCGAGGAAGCCGTCGTCGGGCGGCGGGCGGTCGCCCTGCTGCTGGCCGCGCATCCACTCGATCACCTGGGGCTGGATGCCGCCCACGATGCAGACCAGCGGTCGGCGGACGACGAGAGGGATGCCATCTTGCAATTTGCGGTCCACCTTGATCGTCGAGCCCGACCAGATCTTGAGGTACACCTGGCGATCGCTGCCCTTGCCGCCCTCCTTGTACTGGTTCATTCCAGTCACGACCGCCGACAGCTCGTCGCAGGCCCGCAGCAGGCCGCGCGGGTTGTCCTCCAGGACGCGGATCATGCCCTCGGTCGTGGTGTCGTCAAGCAGGCAGCGGCGCAGGTGCGGCGCCGGCTCGTCGCGGCCGCCGGCACGCTTGGCCGCGAGCCACTCCTTGTAGTAGCGCCGCTCGGCCTGCTCCAGCGGTTCCTTGGCCAGGTCGAACGGCGCGCTCTTGCCTGCCCCCGGACGGGCCACGACGCCGGCGAACAGGACCGGCGGCTGCCGGTGCGTGCGCGTGACCGCCAGCCAGTGTGAGTTGCCGATCGCCGCCGCGGCCGTGGCCAACAGCGGCACCGCGACGAAGTCGGGCGGCGCGTTGGTCGCCCAGGCCGCCTCCGTCACGAAGCGGGCCAGCAGGGCCGGCAGCGTGTCGAGGGGGAACGCCGGCACGGGCGGCGCCTCGGTGAGCGGGATCGGTTGTGGCCAAGGCTCGGGAGCTTCGGGCGTCGCCGTGCCGTTGGCATGCGCGTGGCCGTTGGCGTGGTGCCCATTCGTCGGGATCGCCTTGGGCTTGGCCTGGCCGTCGTTGAGGCCGCGGTCCACGGCCGACGTCGCCTCGCGCGCCGGCAGGCCCGTGCCCGTGGCGGCCTGGATCAGTGCCAGACGCACCTCGGGCAGGTAGAGGTTGCCGCTCTCGATGTAGTTGCCGACCGCCGCGGCCGACTGGTACGCCTGCTCGTTGCGCTGCCCCTCGCTCGTGCCGGCCAGCTTGGCGACCTCGGCGTCGAAGACACGCTGCGCGTAGGGGTGCGGCCCGTGCCCGTTGCCGACCATGCGCGCGCCGAAGCGACTCGCCGGCGGCAGTGGAGACGGTGGCGGCGGGACCTCCGGAGCGGCCGCGATCAGCGGCGCGGCGATCGCGTGCAGCAGCTCGAAGGGGACCACCTGGACGGGGTCGGGCACCTCGGCCAGGCGGACCTGCCGCCAGGGCCGCTCCTTCGTGTCCGCACCTTTCCGCGCCCAGCTCCCGGGCAGCTTGACCTCCTGCGTCGCCTTGAACGTGGCCGTGTCGATGACGGCCCCGGGCAGTTCGCCGACGGCCAGCTTGACCGCCTGCAGGACGGCGCGGAGCAGCGCCCGCGCGCCGTCGTCGTTGGGCAGGTCGATGCGGTAGAGAGACTGCCAGCCGTTGCCGGTGTCCACGACAACGGCCGGCGGCCAGCCGCGCGCCGTCAGGTAGGCGCGGGCCTTCTCCGCGCCGGCGCGGGCGGCCTCGTGCTCGGCGTCGGTGGCGGACTCCTTCGAGGCGTTGGGGCGGAGGGCATCCACGTCCAGGGTCAGCCAGCGCCGGCGCAGGACGTCCGCGACGACGGTGTTGCCGACCAGGCCAGCGGGGACCGGGTTGAGCCGCAGGTAGAGCCAGCGCCCCTCGGTCAGCCCCGCGGCCGCGGCGACGAGCCCCTCGACGTCGGCGCCGTCCAGGCATTGCCGCCGGCCCGTGGGGATCTCGGTGAGCTGGCAGCCTTCGCCGGGAGTGGCGAGCAGCGCGATCGCGCGCCGCGCCTCGTCGGTGCCGAGTCGCTGGGCGAAGCCGCCCACGGCCCGCGTGGTGAATCGTGACATGGTCGATGGTCCAGGACGGTGAGGCGGCCCGGCCCCGCGACGAGCGGGGCCGGGCCGCCTCACGGGTTAGAAGGGGATCTCGTCGCCGTCTTCCGTGGCGGCCCGCCCCCGGCCGGACTCCTGTCCTTCACCCGCCTTGCTCTCCTTGCGGCCGGTGCCGTTCCATTCCAGGCAGCGCTCCAGGACCTCCTCCACCTTCTCGCCGTAGATGCGCGGCAGCCATTCCGACTTTTCGTCGTCGCCGTGGCCGGGCGCCTCGGCGTCCGTGTTCGCCGCGTAGAGGATGGCGGACTTGGTGGGCTTGATGAGCGTCATACCCTTGGGCACCTTGGCGACGCTCTTCACGCGGGCGTAGGAGCGCTCGCCGGCCTGCTCGTGGATGACGTTGACCAGGCACGGCTGCTTGTGGACGGCCTGGATGTCGATCTCCTCGCCGTCGGCGTAGGGCTTGCCCCGCCAGCCCTCCAGGAGCTGGCGGAGGTTGCTCTTGGCGCCGATCAGCAACGCGCCCTTGTCGTCGAGGCCGACGTTGAAGTCCTTGCCCAGCCAGAAGCGCTGGTCGCCCTTGCCCTCGACTTCGGCCTCGACCTCGAACACGAGGTAGAGCTTGCGGACCTTCTTTTCCTTCTGGTCGCGGTACTTGTCCCAGTGCGTGCCCAGGTCGATCAGGCACAGCAGCATGCCCGGCCAGTTGCCGGCGGGACACTGGTCGAAGGTACCGCCCTTGTTGGACGCCTTCGCCTTGAACGGAGACTCGGTTGCGGTTGCGGTCATCGGACACCTCTGACTCTGGATGAAACGGGAAACACCCCCGGTCAACGCGACCGGGGAAATCTGGACTCACTCATCGTCGGCCGGCTGGGGAGGCTCGACGAACACCAGCCGCCGCTTGCTGCGCGTCAAGGCGACGTACCTCAAGTTGGTCTGCTGCCGCGCCTCCCAGTCGCGCTTCGGCTGCCGGCCGGGCACGTCGATCAGGTAGACCGTGTCGGCCTCGTCGCCCTTGGCGCGGTGGACGGTGCTGAAGGTGACCACGCCGGCCTTGCGCTCGTCGGAAAAGAGCTGGCCGATCAAGGTCTCGGCGTCGGCCGGGCTGTCGCAGGCGGACAGTACCTCCTGCTGATCGGTGCCCCGGACGATGCGCTTGGGGGTGGCCGGAGCTACAGCGGCTGCGACCTCCTCCCCGGCACCCGTGGCGAAAGCTCGAAAAAGGGACATGGTGACTCCTGTGTCTTCGGTTGGGTCAAAACGGCATCGAGCGGTCGGGATACGGGTCGACGAACTCCTTCGTCGCAGGTGGAGCGGCGAGGCGCTCCAACAGGGCGTCGGCAAACAACACCGCGCGCTCGGCGGTGACGGCGGCGTTGGGGTTGACTCGCCAGTGCCGGCTCACCTGCGCCGCCATCGCCAGACCGGCGAAGTGCTCGCGGAGCGTCCGCTCCGCCGCGGGCTTGGCGCCCAGGGCCGCGGCATCCGAATCGGCGACAGGAACAGGCGCTTGCACGCGAACGCCGTTGGTGTGGGGTGCACCCGTCATTGCGTGAGGCTCCTTCTTCTTGGGGGTGGCAGCGGCCGCACGGGCCCACACGTCGCGGACCTCCTGCTGCGGGGCCGTCAAGGCGGCGTAGCGCGGGCCCGTCGTCACCTCTTCGGCGACGAGCCGCTGGTGCTGCGCCAGGTCGATCAGGGCCGCGGCGATCGCGGCCAGGTGGTTGGCCTCGTCGTGGTTCTCGATCGCGAGGGCCAGGTAGTCGACGGGGTCTTCGTTCATGCGGCACCTCCCGTCGCTGAGCCACCACCTTCGCCGCCGAGATCGCAGTACAGGCGTTCGCCGCCGAGATCGCAGTACAGGCGGTCGATGAACGCCTCGGTCGCTTCCTCGTCGCGCTGCTGCCGCGGCCCGGGCCGCACGTCGAGGACCTCGACCTCGATGCCCGGCGTGACCTCGGGCGACGTGCCGCTGGGGCAGTGGTCGCAGTTGGGACAGGTCATGGCCGCGGTGTAGCGGCAGTAACAGATCCGGCATTCTGCCATGGTGCATCCCTTCGCCTTAGCGGCCCCGTGGCCCGATTGTGCAGCTTTGGAGACAGCCGTCGCGGCCACGAGCTTTGACGGTTTGGGCCACGGGGCCAGTGCCCGCCCTGCCAGTTGAAGGCGTCCAGGCCCTGAGCCAACCGAGAAGGACGGTGGCTTGCCTGGGGCGGGCCGTGTCCGGTTACTCTCCACCGGCTAAGTCCCCTAGCGTGTCGGCCTGCGAGGGGTCCCCGTGCTTCATGCCCATCTACGGTACGTCGGCCTGCTCCAAGCAGACCTTCACCGGCCATTCGTCGCACGGTTGTGGGCCTCGCTACCCTGGTCACGGCATCCGATGGTCGCGGATACGACCGCCGCCCGATGCTCTCTCGTGGATCAAAGCCAGCCTCGGCCTCTGGCGTTCGCCCAGACGCCTCGGGCTCCGGCCCGCAAGCTCACGGTGTTTCGACCAGCCGCTTCGCCGCGACGAGCTGCTGGAGCAGATCGCGGCACTCGCGGAACATTTCGTAGGTCGCCTGTGGATCCTCGTCGGTGGACTCCCAGTAGCCGAAGTACCACCGGGGAGCCCGGGCGAGCAGGGCCTGGAGCCAGGCCAGGCGGCCCAGGGCGTTGGTGTCGTCGCCCAGGACGGCGACGTAGAAAGCCGGCGCGGTGCAGATGACTCCGGCGTTCGCCCGTGTCTCGGGCTCGGCGTGCTTGCGGCCGAGACTTGGCCATCCGCCCAGGGCCGGCCGCAGATCGCAGACGATGTTGCCGCGGTAGTCGGCCATCTGGTCGCTGCGGCCGAACGCCTTCGACCGGATCGTGCCGTCCGACTCTTCGAGGAACCAGGGGACGGGCGTGTGCGGTACCGGGCTCATCGCGTTCCTCCGAATGAATCGCCCCGCGGGTGCGACCCGAAGCGCTGGGTACGCTGCCGGTGCGACCGGCCGGGACGGTTAAGGGTTAGCGGTTCCATTCCAGGTCGCAGGCAAACGTCTGCATCTGGGCGGCGAGCTGGAGCATCTTGGCCGCGCCGGCCAGGTCGGAGTCGGAGAGCGTCACCTTGACCGGCTTCATCCCCTTGGCCGGGTCGAAGGCGATGGCGATCTCGGTCCAGGCACCTTTCTTCTCAATGCGAAGCTTCATGACGGCTCCTTGTGCTGCTTTCGTTTCTGGATCGCTCGCCAGCAGTAGTCGCGATGCCGGATGGCCCGGTTGACCTCGGCTTTGAGCCGCATGATCTCGCGGCCCGCGCGGTCGTACTCGGTCGCCAGGCCGGCGTCCGACATGGCCAGGATGTCCGCCGGGATCTCGTGCGGGTGGTCGTTGGCGCCGCGGTTGTGAATGTCGCGAAGGTCCATCAGCGCGCCTCCCGTGGCGATGTCACGAAGTCGGCGTCAGCCTGGGCGATGGCCCGCCGCAGCAGCTCGGTGGAGACGTCCTCGGTCGGCGCTCCGGTCAGGGCTGTGCCCAGCGCTGTGCCCAGCGCTGCCCGACACGCCGCGAGCAGCCGGTCGCGGTCGAGGATTGCCTTGACGATGATGCGGCGCTGGAGTCGCGCCGGCGTCTTGTCGAAGCGCTCCAGGATCGTGTCGATTTCGGACTTTTTCATGGTCGTCATCCCCGTCCGGGGCCTGGGGCGTTGCAGATGCCCCAGGCCCCTGCCGTGCCGTTGCGGGGCTTGGTCGTTGGCCCCACCGCGGCTTGTGTCGTTACGCATCCACGCTCTTGCGGACCACTCTTCCGTCGCGCCGCATCGTCATGCACGCCGCGATCGACTCCAGCCGCGACAGTGATGCCGCCGGGTTGGTCAGCAGCTTGGGGCGCGGGCCTCGCTTGGCCGTCCCCGCGACGACGACACCGATCCGCTTCCCCCGTTTGTCCAGGCACGCGGTGCAGATCCGCTTCCTGTTCGCCGTGCACGCCGGACAGGACATGCAGCGGTTGTGAGGCTCCGTGAGACGGCCCATGACCGGACTCCTTTCGTTACAGCACTCCCTTCAAACGCGCTCGCAGCTTCTCTTCCGCCCGCGCGCAGATCTGCTGCACGCGGACCTTGCCGATTCGCCAGCCGTGCCGCTTGCGGAGCAAGGCCGAGATTTCGCCGAACGTCAGCGCGGCGAAGTTGTTGGTGCCGACGGCGGGATGTCCAGGCGGTCGCTTTGTCTTTTTGCCAGACATTCACCGGCCCTCCGCTTGCCAGCGCTGCCACTCGTGTTCGGTGACCAGCTCCAGGCCGCACGCCCCGCAGCGGTTGACGGCGGCGGTCGGGATGACGCGGCCAGCGCCGGCGAAGTCCTGCACGATGGCCAGCGACAGGTCGCCGCCACAGCTCGGACAGCGGCAGCCGTCCAGCGATCCGCGGATAGCGATCGCCTTGCGGGGATCGCTGAAAGAGATGGTTGGCATTGGGGCACTCCGGTTCGGCGCGCACCGCGACCAGTTGGCGCACAACAAGCGCGCCCGTCAGCGGCGGGTGTCATTGGGTGTAAGGGTGGGGGCCTCGGCTCCGCTGTCGCCCAGTCAGCTCGGCGTCAGCCCCCGTCGTGTCAGTTGCGTTACGGTCCGTCGACGCTGATCGTGGGATGCACGAAGCCGGCCTTGGTCGCGCGGCCGTCAACGCCGGCGGCCAGCTCGGCGACGCACGACTCCAGCCGCTGCCGGACACGTTCGCGGCAGTCAACGCAGACCTCGAACGGCTCGCCGATGCTGTCGCCGGTCCCGTCGCACAGGTCGGTTACCAGCACTTCGACCGTATCCACGTCGGCGCGGGCGCCGCACAAATCGCAGAGTCGCATCGGAGATCCTCGGTTCGGACGAACGGCCAGGGCCAAAGGCAACGATAAGCCTGTTTTCAAGCGTTTCCAGTGCGTTCTTCGTCGTGCTCCGATTTGTTCCGTATTTTCCGTCGTCGGGGTCTTTCAGAGGGCTCTTGGCCACCTTCACCCCCCTCCCCGATTCCAAATTGCTCCGATTTGTCCATCGCGTCTGCAACGCCGCCGAGGTCGATCCATGCCTGAATGCGCGATCGTTTCCATCGGCGGTAGCTGCGGACGACGAACGAAGGCCTGGGCATCAGGCCGGCGCGGTCCCAGCGGGCGATCGTCTTGTAGTGCAGCCCGAACACCTTGCCGATGTCGTGATAGTCGAGCAGGTCGTCGGGGCTTTCCTGGCGATCGTCGGGCACAGCCGCTCACCGAGTTGGGCGGAGTCCATCCGCATCCGCAATCCCTTCTCTGGCCATCGTCAGGCACCGCGTCACGGTGCGACCGCCAGGCATCCGTGCCCCGCGGTTTCGGCCTTGCTCACGCACCCGGCTTGTGGTCGCGTTCCATCAAGTGGACGTAGGGACGACCGCCCTCCGTTGCCCCTTGCCGCATCGTTAAGATCGCCTGCTGGCAGCGTGCCCACGCGAGCAGGTCTTCGACGCCTTCCGGCGTCACGACCGACGGCCGGCCCATGTAGATCAGGCACAGGTTGACGGCGGTCTTGGCGATGTCCAGGGTCAGCGTTTCGTGGTTGTCGTTGGACTGGGTCATTTCGGGCTCCTTAAGTTGTGGCCTCCTGTGGCCACACTGTTGCTACACTCACCACGCGATCAGGGCGGCGACGCAGGCCAACGAGCCGAGCGGCAGGTTGCCGGTAGCGAAGCAGGCAGTGGCGATGCCGAAGAGGATCGCGGACAGCATGGGTAGACTCCTGTCTGGGTTCGTTCTTGACTACACGTGTAGTATACGCTGATTGTAGAACACGTCAAGTGTAGAACAACGGATTTTCCAGGATCTCGCTTCCCGTTGCCGGTACGCCGTTTGTGGTGTACACTGGTTGTAGGAGGTCTCGCTGATGAACTTCGGGGAGCTGCTCAAACAGGTCCGCGCTGAGACCGGAGTCACTCAGGCCGAACTGGCGGAGCGCAGCGGCGTGTCGTTGCGGACCATTCAGGGCTGGGAGGCTGGCGGCCGGTCGCCGGTGTCTCCCGACTTCTTCAAGGTCGCTGGGGCGCTCGGTGTCGAGGCGGGACGGTTTGCCACGGTAGAGGCTCGACAACCCAAGCCTCGCAAGACCGCCAGCAAGAAGCGTCCGCGCGCCGTATAATCACACCGTTCCCCCCCACGTCCGCCGGGTCAGGGCAACCCCATCGGCCACGGGAGCACGAGACCCGCAACGTCCTCCGAAAGCGCTGCGGGTCTTTCGTTGCGCTGGCCTCACCGCAGGTACTTCGCCGAACCCCAGCGCTCCAACGTCTCGCGCGTTCGCCTCTCCTGCTCCTCCTCTTCCCACTGACTTGTCTTCGCCGGCTTGTCGGCGCGCGGCCGCTTGGCCTGGCCGCGGCGGCGCATGGCCAGCACGTCACGTCGGCTGACGACGCGTTGCCGCTTGCCCTCGACCCAGTGGGGCAGCGTGCCGTCGTCGATCCAACGGTAGATGGTTGCCAGGTGCTTGCCGAGCAGCTTGGCCGCCTCGGTGGGCTTGATGGGGTCAGGCGGAAACGGCAGCTCGCCGAGGTTGGTTTGTGGTGTTGTGCTCATGAAAGTGAATATGAGCGAAACACAACATTCCTTCCGCGCCGAACCGTCCGGATCATCAACCGCTCGCCAGGCGGCTCCGTCGCTTGCGGTAGGTGCCTTTCGGGCCTCGCTCCAGCCTTTCCGTCAGGCACAAACGCGCGATGATGCCGCGCAGGTGGGAGAGCGATTGGTAGTCTGCCAACCGGGCGATCGTCCGGATATGCATCCACTCGTAACCGACAACCGCTTCCACGCGCTGCTCGGCTTCGCTGAGCTGGGCCTGCGTCGGCGGCGGCGGCGGAATGAGAGCAGGTAAGGTCGGCTGGATGCTTGGATCGTTCACGTACTCGGCAATGAAGCGAACGCTCACCCGGCCGTTGCGGCTGACGCCGGCGATCTCGATGGGGCCTTCGGGGATGAAGCCATAGCGGTCAAACAGCTCGATCAGGTCGTAAGTCCGAAGGAGCATCCACGCGTGAAAATAGCGGTCTGGCTGCGATGGCGACGACATAGAAAAAGCCTGGACGGAGCTACCGATCGGAGCGCCATCCAGGCTTGCCTAGTTCCAATTGCTCCCGTGAGCGCCAGCTGCACGGTCGAGTAGCCAGGCTGTCCTCAGCGTAACAACCCGTTTCCAGCTGCGCGATGCTCAGTAGCAAGATTTTTTTCAACCGAGCCGCGCGGCGGCTTGTGCAGCCTTCTTCAGGTCGGCTTTGGCGTAGAAACGCTTCGTCGTCGCCGATGTCGTGTGGCCCAGGGAGGCCCGGGCGTGGTCCAGGTCCATCTCGTCTTCAATCGCCGTGGCCGCGGCCTTGCGGAGCTGCGTTGGGCACCAATCCGGCACGCCGGCGGCCCGTGCCGCATCAAGAACGGCGTGCGAATAACTGTCCGGTCTCAGGTGCCCCTCGCCGCGGGCCTTCCGGCCGGCGGGAAAACAGTAGAGCCCCTCGCCTTCCAGCCAGGGCGCCAGTGCCCACTGGGCCGCGGGGCCAAGGGCCACGGCCTTCTTGACGCCGTGGTGGGCCGTCTTGTGCCGATCCCCTCCGCCAGGCCGATAGACCCAGATCGCCCGGCCGTCGATGACCATGCCGCGGCGATCCACTTCGGTCTTGCGCATCGAACAGACTTCGTTCGGCCGCATGCCGGTGGCGAGCTGCACCATCGCGATCGCGCGGCAGATCGTGGACATGCAGGGGAGGGTCCGGCGAATGTCCTGGTCGGACACCGGCCCGAGGACTGCATGCTCGACCGCCTTGGCGCTCCCGGCCGGGACCATGTCCACGGTGAGCAGGGCCTGGTGGATCTCGACGGGCACGAGCTCGTCGCTGACTCCCCAGCCGAAGACGCGGACGATCCGCTTCAACCGCTGGTTGGTGACGCCGCGGGACCAGCGAATGGACTTGCCGGCCTTGCGGCGCCCCTCCTGCTCGGCAGGGGTCAGCCAGGATCCGTTGAGCACGGCCGCCTGGAGCTTCTTGAACTTCTTCGGGGAGAACTCGCGGGCCAGCTCCGGGCCGTTCATCCGCAGCAGAGGATCGAGGGATTGCTTGAAGCTGGCCCGCTCGCTGGTCGGCGTGCCATCGGCGCGCAGGTACAGGCCGTCTTCCTCGACGTGACGGAAGAAGGCGGCGACCAGGTCGGCGATGGTGATCCTGGCAGGGACCATGTCTGGCCCCCCGCGTTCCATGGCCTCACGCCACTGGGCGCGGATCGCTTCGAGCTTTTCGTGGGATTCGGGCGAGCCGTAGGCGCCAAGCGACTGCTCGACGCCGAAGAGGAAGGTGCGCGCGTA
Organism: Gemmataceae bacterium; assembly: GCA_019752375.1. Taxonomy (GTDB): domain Bacteria; phylum Planctomycetota; class Planctomycetia; order Gemmatales; family Gemmataceae; genus JAIEMG01. The sequence continues at coordinate 18,035 of JAIEMG010000312.1, forward strand.
CAGCGTCCCGTTAGGGCCGCGATGCTTGAGGTAGTTGGGTGGGGTCCGGGGTCGCGCCATGGGTGGCCCTCCTTGGCCGCAGTTTATGCAATCCTGGGAATTGCCAGGAAACCGCGGCCTTGGGGCACACTTCCGGCTGGGGCGGAAGGTAACGCAACTAGCGCCTGCCCTTGCTGTTGTGGAATGCCCCCTCTCGGACTCGAACCGAGAACCTACTGATTAAGAGTCAGTTGCTCTACCGATTGAGCTAAAGGGGCTCTGCACTCAGTATGGCGAACAAACCGCCGCGTGGCAAGTCCCGCGCGCGACGGGTTTTTTCCCATCATCCCGGACACCCAATCCATCGGCAAGGTTCGCTCCAAGCCCTCAAATTTTCCGGCCGTTAGTTGCTTGTGACGGGTCCGACCGCACCATACAATCCGGTTCTTCCGATTGTAACGATTCTACCCAAGGGAGGGTCCTACCCCATGTCCGATCCTCAGCAACGCACCCGGAACGGACCCGGCGTGACGCGTCGTGACTTTCTCCGCGGCTCCGGCGCTGTCGCCACCGCGGCCCTGACCACCCCGGTGCCATCGCTGCTTCACGAGGCGGCGGCGCAGAAGACCGAGGAGGTCGTCGGCCTCGGGCCCAAGGGCGTGCCGATCGAGTTGAGCGTGGACGGCGCCAAGATCAAGAACACCATCGAGCCGCGCATCACCCTGCTCGACGCGCTGCGCGATTACATGGATACCACGGCCTGCAAGCGGGTCTGCGATCGCGGCACCTGCGGCGCCTGCACCGTGCTGCTCGACGGCAAGCCGGTCTACTCGTGCTCGATGCTTGCCCTGGAAGCACGCGGCAAGGAGATCAAGACCGCGGCCAGCTTGCACGGCGACGGCAAGCTCGATCCCGTGCCGGCCGCGTTCGTCGCGGCCGACGCCCAGCAGTGCGGCTTCTGCACGCCGGGCTTCGTCGTTTCCATGCGGGCGACGCTGGACAAGAATCCCAAGGCCACGCCGGCCGAGGTGGAAGCCGGGCTGGCCGGCAACATCTGCCGCTGCGGCACCTACGAACAGATGCGCCACGCCATCGAGGCGCTGTGCAAGAAGGGAGGCTAACTCATGGCTACCTCTTGGCCCAAGGACCGCCGCCTCATCGGCAAGGACATCCCTCGCACCGACGGACCGGAAAAATCCACCGGCCGCGCCCGCTACAGTATCGACATGAACCCCAAGGGCTTGCTGCACGCGATGATCCTGCGCAGCCCTTACGCCCATGCACACATCGACGCCATCGACGTCAGCGCCGCCGAGAAGACGACGGGCTTCAAGGCCGTCCATGAGATCAACGGCGCCGGCAAGGAAGTCTATTTCGCCGGCGACGAGATCATCGCCGTTTGCGCCGACACGGAAGAGCATTGCCGGGACGCGATGCGCGCCATCAAGATCAAGTTCACGCCGCTGGAGTTCTTCGTCAAGGAAGCCGACGCACTCAAGAACCCGCAATCGAAGACGATCAGCGGCCCTGCCAAGAGCAACGTCGCCATCGGCGCCGAAGCCACCAAGGGAGATGTCGCGGCCGGCTTCAAGGACGCCGAGAAGATCGTCGAAGCCGATTACGGCATGCCGGTCATCTGCCATCAATGTCTGGAGCCGCACGGCCTGGTCGCTTCGTGGGAAGGCGACCGCCTGACGGTCTGGGCATCGACGCAAGCCGTCGTCGGCACGGCCCAGCAACTGGCGGCGACCTTCAAGGCGCGCATTCCGCAAGTCGACGTCAAGTGCATCACGCACTACATGGGCGGCGGCTACGGCAGCAAGTTCGGGCCGGACATCCAGGGCATCGTCGCGGCCGAGCTGGCGCTCAAGACCAAGGCGCCGGTCAAGCTGATGCTCAATCGCGAAGAAGAGATCACCGTCGGCGGCAATCGTCCGTCGGCCTACGGCAAGATCAAGATCGGCGGCAAGAAGGACGGGACGATCACCGCCTACGAAGTCGATTGCCACGGCTCGCCGGGCGAACGCGGCGGTGCGACGGTCAACCTTGGCCTGCTGCCATACGTCTATCTCGACACGATTCCGAACTGGAAGCGCAAGCACACCGTCGTTCGCCTCAACACCGGCATCGCTCGCGCCATGCGGGCGCCCGGCCATCCGCAGAACTGCGTGCTGACCGACTGCCCGGTGGACGACCTGGCCGCGGCACTGGGCATCGATCCGCTCATCATCCGCCGGAAGAACCTGCCGCCCAATGACGACAAGGTCGCGCAGAGCGATCCGACCGCGTGGCTGGGACAGCGCAACAACATCTATGTGCGCGAGCTGGACCTGGCGGTGAAGCTCTCCGAGTGGGAAAAGAAATGGCACCAGCCGGGCCAGGGCGGCAAGGGACCGATCAAGCACGGCATCGGCATGGCAATCCACACCTGGGGCGGCAGTGCGGTCGGCAACCTCGGCGACGGCCAGCCGGCCAATGACGCCACCGTCATCATCGACCGCGGCGGCCAGGTAATCGTGCAGTCCTCGACGCAGGACCTTGGCACCGCTCAGCGGACGGTCAGCGCCATCGTCGCGGCGGAAATCCTCGGCCTCAAGGTCAGCGATATCGTCGTTCGCATTGGTGAAAGCCCGTTCGGGCGTTCCAGCGGCTCCGGCGGCAGCACCACCTGCCCGTCGCAGGCGCCGGCCACGCTGCGGGCAGCCATCGCGGCGCGCGACGATCTCTTCGCCAAGATTGCGGCCAAGTTCGGCGCCAAGAAAGAAGACCTGGTCATCGAGGAAGGCAAGGTCGTCGACAAGGCCAGCAAGAAGGGCCTCGACTGGAAGAAGGCGTGCGCCATGCTGGGCATGGATGAAGCGAAGGGCGTCGGCGCCTGGAGCAGCAACATGGCCAACGAGATCGACCCGGACAAGAAGATCCTGGTCAACCCCGGCGTTTCCAATGTTCAAGTCGGCGGCGTGCAGGTCGCGGAGGTCCTGGTGGACGTCGAGACCGGCGTCGTTCGCTGCACGAACTTCGTGGCCGTGCAGGATTGCGGCCTCATCATCGACAAGCTGACCTGCGAGTCGCAGGTGGCCGGCGGCGTCATCATGGGCGTCAACTACGCGCTCTTCGAAGATCGCATCATGGATCGGCACACCGGCCGGCAGGTCAACCCCGACATGGAGTTCTACAAGCTCGGCGGCATCCAGGACCTGCCGAGGATCAAGGTGGCGATGGTGGACATGCCGGAGCGCGGCGTCATCGGCATCGGCGAGCCGCCGACCGTTTCGACCGCTGCCGCCGTCGGCAATGCCGTTTTCAACGCCCTCGGTGTCCGCGTGCCGTATGCCCCGTATAGCCCCGAGAACGTCCTGAACGCTCTCGCCAAGAAAGGAGCGAAGGGATAGATGAAAGAGTTCACCTACTACCAGCCGAAGTCCGTTGATGGAGCCATCGGCCTGCTCGACGCCAAGTGGGGCAAGACCGAATTGCTCGGCGGCGGCACCGATCTGCTGGACCTGACGAAGGAATACGTCGCCCAGCCGGACAAGGTCATCAGCCTGACCGGTATCGCCAATTTCGCCGACATCCAGGTGGCGCCGCAGACCGGCAAGGGAAGCGTCGTCCTGATTGGCGCCGGCGCCCGGCTGGCGGCGATCGCGGACCACGCTCATTTGCAGAAGATCTTTCCCGCGCTGACGACGGCGGCCGGCATGATCGGCGGGCCGCAGATCCGCAACATGGGCACGCTCGGCGGCAACCTATGCCAGCGCAATCGCTGCTGGTACTTCCGCGACGAGCACGTCCACTGCTTGCTCAAGGGCGGCCAGAAGTGCTTTGCGCTCGATGGCGAGAACCAGTATCACGCCATCTTCACCCAAGGTCACAAGTGCGTCATCGTCAGCCCCTCGACGCTGGGCCCCGTGCTGATCGCCCTGGATGCCACGGCCGAGGTACAAGGCCCCAAGGGCAAGCGCACGCTGGAGCTCGCCAAGTTCTTCTTCGCGCCCAGCGGCGAGAACGAGCGCGAGCACGTGCTGGCGCCCAACGAGGTGGTCCTGAGCGTCAAGATTCCCGAGAAGGAAGGCACACGCAACGCCAGCTATGAAGTACGGCAGAAGCAGTCGTACGACTGGCCGCTGGTGCAGGCCGCGGTGGCGTTCAAGGCCGACGGCGGCAAGGCAACGGGCGTCAAGATCGTGCTCGGGCACGTGGCGCCCACGCCGCTCGTCGTCGAGGCGGCCGCCAAGGAGGTGGAAGGCAAGGAAGTCACGGATGCCGTGGCGACGGCGGCCGGCAAGGCCGCGGCCAAGGACGCCAAGCCGCTGAGCCAGAACGGCTACAAGGTGAAACTGGTCGAGGTGGCCGTCAAGCGTGCGTTGCTGACCGCGGCCAACCCCGGCAAACGACAGTACTGGGAGGTATAGGCGGGGAATAATGACGAATGACGAAGCCCGAAGGACGAATCAAGGACCAAGCTCCAATGGAAGACGCGCTTTGGTCATTGGGGTTTGGTCATTGATTCGTCCTTCGGACTTCGTCATTCCCCCGGGCGCAAACTCATCCGTCGAAGCGAGGCTTTCCCATGTCCGACACCCCGGCTCCCTATCGTCCGCGCTGCATGCATCTGTACTGCAAGGCGATGGCCGTCTTTGGCGAAGCCTTCGAAAGCGATCCCGACTACCAGGCCGGCATGACGAACTTCTGGTGTTTGCGCACCCAGAAGCCATGCGGTCCGGACTCCAACGACGTGGCCCTGGACGTCTGCTCCGATCCGGAGCGGCCGTGCTTCCAGGAGTATTGAGAAGCCTTTCGCATCACAGGACCGGCGGAGTCGTTCGCAACCCTGCAGTCGTTGCGGCCGTTACCGTCGGTCCTTTTTCCCATTTCGTCGTCAAACAGCCAGCTGACGGTATCCGGCGGGAATCCTCGGAATCACGCGCAGAGACCGCGTCGTAAAATATTCTCAAAACAGATCTTGCGCCGACAAGACCCAGGGCTTTCCGCCTTGGCACCCCGGCGTCCGATTCAGAGCCTGGGCGAAATTTCGTTGCCAGCAGAAAGGGGCAGCGAAAATCGCTCGATTTCGGGTTCGATTGTGTTTTCGGGAAACTAATTAAAGTAAACTAGCGTCAAAGGGTTGGTGCATTCCCGGATGACATGGACTGCACTCCCTTCTCCCCTTTCTGGTGGCCGCGCGCGGAGGTTCGATCATGACGTTGCTGCTGAACCATGTTGTGCAGGCTCAGTGTCCAGGATGCAAGAACACACTGAAGATCCCCGCCAACTGGATCGCGGAGCCGATGAAGTGCAAGCACTGCGGTCTGGTCTTCCAGGCCAAGCCGCCCAAGAAGGGCCGCTTCATCCAGCGCGCGATCCGTGCCGCAACGTCCGTGAACATCCAGCTGCCCAAGCTGCGCAAGAAGAAGCACAAGTCGCCACCGCCGGTGGCCACAAGCAAGCCATTCGCGCCGCCGCCGGGCGTGCCGGTGGCCGCACCGGCAATGCCTGCGGGCCAGGTGGCCGTACCGGTGGCCAAGCCGGCGGGAGGCCCAGGGTTCGCATCGGCACCCGTGGCGATGCCGGTTGGTGGTGCGATGCACGCAGGGGTACCGACCGCGGCACCTGTTGCCATGGGCTTGGCGAATGGCCATAAGCCCGCCGGTTTCAAGCGCCGGCGCCGGGGGGGCTTCCAGAAACTGGCGTTTATCTTCATCTTCTTCCTCGGACTCGGTTCGCTGGTGGCTGTCGTCCATCACATGAACCCCGAGTTGTTCGATCTCGATGGGTTCGCCAGTGCGGGCACCGAAAAGGAAGGCGACCCGGCCACGGCGCCAAATACCAAGCCCGATGCCGTCAAGCCCACCGGCGCGACCTTCGTGCCGCCGGTGACGACCGGACAGGCGACCAAGCCGCTCTTCCAGCCGATTCCGACGCGCGATACCAAGCCGAAGCGAACATACCCGACCATCGCCACGCGCAACACGAACATCGCGCCGCCGACCGACACCCGGCCGATGACCAACCCGACGAACCCCGAAACCACTCGTCCGACCCTGCCGACCGACACCCGGCCGCAGGGGGTCGCGGACGCCGGCAAGGGCTTCCCGCGTCGGATGCTGGCGCTGAGCATCAACAATTATCCGTACGCCAACCCCGTTGGTTACGGCGGCGACCAGGGCTCCGGTCCGCGGTCCTTCCACCAGCTCATGTTCCAGCTGGCCGAGATGATGAAGGTGCCGTTCGACCAGGTCACCGCCGTCAGCGATCAGGGTCCGGCGCCGCTGCCCGGAACCAAGAAGCTTGTGGAATTGACCATCGGCCAGTTCCTCGATACCAGTCGTTCGATGGACCGGATCGTCCTGGTCTTCATCGGCCACGGCGTGGAAGTCGAAGGCCGCGCCTACCTGGTGCCGCTGCTCGGTGAAATCGACAAGCCCGAAACGCTCATTCCGATGGACTGGCTGTATGCCAAGCTGGCCGCCTCGCCGGCCCAGGAGAAACTGCTCATCCTCGACGTCTGCCGCTTCGAGCGTCAGCGCGGCGAGGAACGCGGCAAGGTCGACCCCATGACCGAAGGCTTCGAAGCGGTCCTGCAGAAGCCGCCTCGCGGCGTCCAGGTGATGACGGCGTGCGGTGCGGGCCAGCGCTCGTGGGAAATGGAATACACCAACAAGCAGGACCCCAAGGAGTACGTCAAGGGTGGCGTGTTCCTCAATATGATCGGCCAGACCCGCGACGCCGGTGGTCTGCTCGACGCCAAGGATGCCAAGCCCAGCGACCCGCTGCCCGTCCGCGACCTGTTCAAGGCGCTGGACCGGCGCACCAAGGCGCGGGTGACGGCCTACCTGAAGGAAGAGCAAACCGCCAAGCTGTTCGGGTCCGGTCCGGAGCGGATGATCGCCTACGATTCCAAGGCGACCATCCCGAACAAGCCAACGCCCAAGCTGGACTGGATCAAGGACGACTTCCCGGGCGGCATCGCCACCGAGGCAGACGTCAAGCCGTTCCTCGAGTTCCTCAACCCGGCCAAGGTGCCGCCCATCAAGGTCGGCGATAAGAGCAGCCCGTTGACTTACAGCAGCTTGCCGCCTTATCCGAAGAACAACCTGAACGCCTACAAGATGGGCGGCAAGGACTCCAAGGACTTCCAGCAGGTCGTGGAAGAAGGCGCCAGCACGCTGCGAAAGTTCAACAACTCCTTCCAGGAGACGTTCCCGCCGTTGCCGGACAACCAGCAGCAGGCGAACCAGATCAAGGCACAGCTGGAAGCACGCGGCAAGGGCCTGGCGACCGACGTGATCGCCGAATTGCAGCGCCAGCTGACCGAGTTGGATGACCTGCAGGGCGATCGCGACAACCAAAGCAAGCTCTGGCAGGCCAACTACGAATATGTTCGCGTCCGCATCCTCTTCCGCATGGCCTACGTCCTCGAATACTCGGCGATGCTCGCCAAGATCCGCAAGGACGAACTGCCGCCCCTGGAAAAGGGCGTGCACGTCGGCTACAAGCTGGCCTCCAAGCCTAACCTCGACGAGGGCGAGGCCCGCAAGTACATCGACCAGGCCAAGAAGATCCTCGACAAGATGGCAAAGGACCACAAGGGCACGCCCTGGGAGCTGATCGCCAAGCGAGAAGCGATCACCTCGCTGGGTCTCCAGTGGCAGCCGTATTGATCGACGTGAATGGATCCCATCGGAGCCCACGGGGTTACTTGCCCCGTGGGCTTTTTTTATGTCGCAAATGCCGTGAGCGAGCTAGCCCGCAATTCTCACCACGGATTGCACGGATAACACGGATCGATAAATCAACAAAGAAGTTGCGCTTCCAAAGTTGGCGACCCCGATCGAACAAGGTGTTTTCGCGCCGATTGCATTTCATCCGTGTTATCCGTGCAATCGGTGGTTGCTTTTGTTTTGTGAGATAAGCAGGCTAGCTGCGGTGTCGGAGGGGGACTGTCCTTGTGAGCGGGCTCACGTAGGGTAGGTATCGATTGTTCCCGCTTTGCATTTTGCACTTTGCATTCAGTATTTTGCATTGTTCCAAGGATGCAAAACAGAAAATGCAAATGCAAAATGCAAAATACAAATCTGAGGACCCAGAGTGGCTTTGCGCATTCCTCGTGACCGGGGGAGGGAATGCCATCGAGCAGGGGGGTATTTCCACTCAGTCGGCAGGGCGTCAAGCGTATTCGCGTAGACGCCACCGGCACTTGCAGAGACGTGATGTGATTGCAAGGGCCGGTGGCGTCCACGCGAGTACGCTAGAAGACGAATCAATCCTTTTTCGGCAAGATCTTGGGCACGTCCGCGAGGATCTTTTCAATCGCCTTGTCGTTGAGCTCGCCTTTCTTGAAGGCGTGGTTGGCGACGATCTTGTAGTCGTTGTAGAGCACGACGGTGATGTCCGCTTCCTTGGCCACGTTGTAGCCGTTGGGCCCGGCGGGGTTGTCGATGCTGAGGATGAAGTGCTTGAGCTTCTCCTTTTCGGCCAGCTCTTTCAGCTTCTTGTCCAGGCCCTCGGCGTCGGAGCAGAAGACGGCGAAGCTGCCCATCGAGGCGCCCTGGTTCTTGCCGGTGATCTCGTCAATCTTCTTGACCAGACTGGTCAAGGGGTCGCTGACTTCGCGTGCGAAGATCATGACGACCGGGTTGAGTCCGTTCTTTCAGACCAGGCAGCGTTTCTGGCCTGCATCGGCGCCGGTGATGTTCAGCGGATTGAAGGAGCCGGGCACGTCGTCGCCGACCTTGGGGCCGGACTTGATCGGCTCCGCGGCCAGCACGCTGCCGGCAAGCAGCGCGACTGCCAGGTAGGTAGGAATGCGAGCGTTCATCGGAGCAGTTACCTCTCGGTGCGGCGTGAAAAAAGGCGCTGCCGGGGAGTTCCCGACAGCGCCGAAGGTTCCGAGTCCAAGCGGAAACTACATTCGCAGACTTCGAGTTACTTTTCCAGGATCTTCGGGACTTCCTTCAGGATCTTCTCGATGGCCTTGTCGTCCAGCTCGCCCTTCTTGAAGGTGAAGTTGGCGACGACCTTCGACTTGTTGTAGAGCACGACGGTGACGTCGGCGTCCTTGCTGATCTTGTAGGGCTCCGGGCCGGCCGGGTTGTCGATGGCCAGGACGAAGTCCTTGATCTCTTCCTTCTTGGCCAGGTCCGTCAGCTTCTTGTCGAGGCCTTCGGAGTCCGAGCAGAAGACGGCGAAGCTGCCCATCTTCTTTTCCTTGTTCTTCGTCGTCTCGGCGTCGACCTTCTTGATGAGGGTCGTCAGCGGGGAGCTGACTTCGCGCGCGAAGACCATGACGACCGGGTTGTCGCCGTTGCGGCAAACCAGGCAGGACTTCTTGGTGGCTTCGGGGCCATTGATGTTCAGCGGGAAGAAGGGCTTCGGGCGGGCGTTGTCGCCGACCTGCGGGCCCGAGGTGACGGGATCCGCGGCCAGGACGGCGCCGACGACGGCGAACGCGGCCACCAGCGCGAGGTGGTGAAACTTCATGGAGACATCTCCTTGTGTTGAGAAACGGACTCGGAAACCACGATCATTCCGGCCCCACACGGGACCGATGGTACGGCAAGGGAAACGGATCGGATTGGGAAGGAGAGCCAGCGGCTCACGAGTACGGGACACGCCGTCAGGAACGGGCGCCCACTCAGGTGAAGCCGGGAATGGACGCACCGGTCGCCGGCGCGTGAGAGGAAAGCCCAGAGATGAGACACGGCAAAGGCATGAACGCCTCCAGAGACTGTGGAAGATTGTAGGTGGGGGGCAGTGCGCCTGTCAAGCAGCAAGAATGGACGGGTGAAAATCGTGTAAACGTCCAATCGGAATACAAAGGGCCCATCGGGGTGCCGACGTTGCTTGTGATGCCGTTGACGGTCTTCGTGATGACGTTCGATGTCATGCCGCTGACGCGACTGTTCGCGCCGTGGCTCGTTAGAGTCTTCTAAATCGCGGGCCTGAAGCAGCCCCATGCTCCAAACTGAGCCGAGCGGCCTGGACCCAGGCCGCGCACCTTCAACACTGGACGCGGCGCGTGCCATCGACAATAATCCCCTTCCACTCATCTACATGACGATGATGCGAGGAACGACACCTCGATCCGGTTACTCGTACGCTAAATCCCAGGGCCTGGCGATGAAGACGATCTTCGAGTCCTGCACCCCACGCCCGGAAGTCCTTGCCAGCGAGCTACGAGAGCAGCAATTCGCCGCTTCATTGACCAAGGTGCTGCGCAACGAAGCGGACCCCATTTATGGCGACCCGGCGGCTTTCTTCACGAACACCTACCCGACGAGCGGCTTGCAGTCGCTGCTGCGTGAGGGCCTGGGGCGCATGACGGGTAAGAACCCGGCCAATGCGCCCGTGATCCGCGTGGAGACCAGCTTCGGCGGCGGCAAGACGCACAATCTCATCGGTTTGTACCATGTCTGCAAGCATCCAGCCGACGTGCAGAATCAAACTCGCTTCGTGCCGGTGGAGTTGGTGCCTGGTAAGCCGATCGAACGCATCGCCGGTATCGTCGGCCCCGACATGGACGTAGCGGACGGTATCGACCATGGCGCCGTCCGGGTGTTCACGATTTGGGGCGAGATTGCCTACCAGCTCGGCGGCGTGGCGGGCTATCAGGTGGTTCGCGCCAGCGACGAGCAACGGCTGGCGCCGGGTACGCAGGTCTGGGAGAAGCTTATCGGCGACGAGCCTGCACTCGTCATGATCGACGAGATCGCCTACTACCTGCGCGTCGCGCGTGGCGCCAAGTACCAGGTCGGCACGACCAGCCTGGCCGACCAGACGGTGGCCTTCCTGATGTCTCTCATCAAGTTCGCGGCCGAGAGTCCGCGGACCGTCCTGGTTTACACACTGGCGGATGTCGGCGATGCCTTTGGCCAGGAGACGCAGGCGCTTCAGCAGCAGCTGGCCGAAGCCCGCAGCATTTCTTCAAGGCAGGAGCACGTCCTCACGCCGACGGCCGAGAACGAAATCAGCGCCATCGTCAGCCACCGCATGTTCAGCAAGGTGAACCGGCCCGCCGCGCAAGAGGTGGCCCAGCACTACGCTGAATACTACGCTCGCATGGTCAGCCAGAAGGTCGACTTGCCCAGCCGGGCACTGCGTTCCGAGTACCTTGCCGAGATGGGGCAGGACTACCCGTTCCACCCAGAGTTGTTGACGGTCCTGAATCGCAAGACTTCCACGATCCCGAACTTTCAGAAGACGCGCGGCGTGCTGCGGCTGTTGGCGCAGACGATCCGTGAGTTGTGGAAAAGCCGGCCCACTGACGCTTACTTGATTGCGCCCCACATGCTGAACCTGGGCGACGACCAGATTGCCAACGACATGACCAGCCGGCTCGACCGGCCTGCGTTCAAGCAGGTCATCGAGGCGGACGTCAGCAGTCCTCGGGCGGGTTCACTTTCACATGCTCAGGAACTGGACCGCGACTGGATCGACGCGGGTAAACCGCCGTATTCCGGACGAGTGGCAACCACGGTGTTCCTTCACAGCCTCGTGCAGACCGGGCAAAGCGGCGTCGACCCTGCCGACCTGCGACTTGCCGTCCTTCAGCCCGGCGATGACCCTGCCTTGCTCGACAAGGCAATGCAGAAGCTGACCGACCGCTGCTGGTTCTTCGAGTACGACGGCAACCGTTATCGCTTCAAGACCGAACCAGCCTTGCGCAAGATCGTGGACGACGAGATGGGGCTGATTGGCAAGATCAAGGCCAAGGCCGAACTGGACGAGCGCATCAAGAGAGTCTGGAAGAAAGGCGTCTTCACCCCGGAATTCTTCCCCGCCGAGGCCGATGCCGTCGATGACGACGCCCAGGCGCCGAAGCTCGTGGTCATTCACTACGATGCCGCCACCCTCAAGGCAGCCAAGGCGATGCCGCCCCCCGACCTGGTGCTGAAGCTGTTCGAGCACAAGGGCAGCCTCGAAGAGTATCGGACATACAAGAACAATCTGGTCTTTCTGGTAGCCGACGGCGACCAGGTCGAGCGCATGGTCGAGGTCGCGCAGCGCTACCTGGCCATTCAACGCATCGTCCATGATCCCGACCGGATGGCCGATTTCAACAAGGACCAGAAGGACAAGCTCCGCAAGATCGCCGAAGCCGCCGAGCTGGACTTGCGGGTTGCCATCACCAAGGCTTACCGGCACCTGTACTATCCGTCCGCCGATGCACCCAAGCAAGGCCAGGGGCTGGCACACCAATTGCTTCAACCTTCCGAGCAGGGGGAAATCGAAAAGGACCAGAGCGATATCGTCCTGCGAGTCCTGAAGGGCCTGGAGAAAGTGCTGACGGCCGACGACAAGCCGATCAACCCGCAGTACCTCAAGGCCAAGGCATGGCCGGCGAACACCGTTTCGATGACCACCGAGGAGTTACGTCGAGCCTTTGCCCAGAAGTTGGCGTTGAAGATGCTGCTGAACGTCGATCAGCTCAAACGGACTATCAAGGACGGCGTGGCCAAGGAAATCTGGGTTTACTACCCCGCCGACGAGGGCATCGGTTACGGATTGCCGTCTCCCGTGCCCTTGGTCGAGATCAGTGAGAATGTCGTACTCTATACCGTGGAGGAAGCCAAGCGCGTCGGTATCCGGATCAAGGGCGCCGAGCCGGAAGTGGTCAGCTGCCCGGTCTGCAGGAAGGCTCCCTGCGTCTGTGATGAAGAACCAGAGTTCGAGGCGAAGAAGGCGGTTCGCCTGCACGCCGAGGGCACGCCCAGTCAGACGTTCCAGACCGTGACGGATCAGTGCCACGATCAGAAGGTCAAGGCGCTCAAACGGATGTTTATTCGCGTGGAAGGGCTCGGCAAGGACGTGGCCCGCGACGCACGCTCCCTGGGCCTGGCCATCCCGCAGATCGGTAAGGTCACGATTGCCCTCGACCAGAAAATGGTGCTGGAGTTCACCGACGGGGAGAAGTTCACCGTTGAGTTTGCCGGCAGCTGGGAGCGATACAAGCGCATCAAGGCGCTGACGGACGCTCTGGGCCAGGAGGCCAGCAACGCCAGCGTCAAGCTGGTGCTGCGAGCCGATTTTGACGGTGGTCTTGACGTGAGCGGAGACCAGTACCAGACTATCCGCGACGTGCTCGGCAACCTGAACATCGGCAGGATCGCCGTGGACGGGGAGCCGATGGCGGAGGGACAAGGCGATGGCTAACCGACCTTTTGAGCTGTGCGTCGTCCGCGAAAACGGGAGCGAGTACGGCCTGGCCCTCCATCAACAGCCGGCGGCGCGCCGGCAGAACGGCTCGACGAACGGGCACTGGCCCGTGGTCGTCCACCTCTGGGGCACGCCGTTGCAGATGGTCATGGACCAGGTCCTGGCCGCCTTGAAGGAAGCAGGCTACCGCTCCTCCGACCTGTCGCGCGGCCGGCAGGCCCCCTTCGAGCTGCCCGAGGAGATTGGCGTACGACTCGGCTTGCTGTTTCTCGCTGTGAAGCCGCTCCGCAAGATCGGACGCATGACGACGATCTCCGACCAGGTGCAGAACATGGCCGGCGAGGAGACCTACTACTGGTTCAGCAAGGCCACGGCTGCAACGACTGCGCGGCGGGCACAGAAGGCGATGCGGATGTTGCTGGCAGAGGAGTGAAATGATCACCGGGTTCGCGATCAAGAACTTCAAGAATCTGGCCCAGATTCCGCCCGGCGAGGGCGAACTCGTGCCATTCGGTCCGCTGAACGTCTTGATCGGCCCCAACGGTTGCGGGAAGTCGTCGCTTCTTCAGGCGATCGACTTTCTCCGTGCCTTCTTCCGTTCCTCGGCTGAAGTCTACTTGCAAGAGCGCGGCTGGAACTACCGAGACCTTCCGAACCTCCGCGAATCGAACAAGCTGATCCGCTGGGAGTTGAAAGCCAACCTGGAGGCGAACAAGTTCGGCAAGGGGGCAGGGACATACCATTACGTTGTTACCCTTCAGCCGCGCAAGCACCTTGGCATTGGTGAGGAACATCTCACCTGGGCCCCGGCGAATGAGCCACACGCCTCAATCACGCTCATCGAACGCAAGGGTCGAACCTGCACGATCCTTGACCGCTTTCATGACGCGGCGACCACGCGGGAGATGTTCAGACTGCCGGCCAGCATCCTGAGCACCCTTGATGCTGGCCCAGACCGGGTTCGGTATCCGGAGGCGCTTCACTTTCGGGAGTGGGTCGAGGGGTTTCGCTCGTTTCTTATCTGGGACCCGAAAATCCTGCGCGCGCCGTCTCGAGGAAAGCACGTCGAAATTGGCCAGTCGGGAGAGAACCTCGCCACGGTGATCGGCCAGCTCAAAGACCGGAGTCCGGCGTCCTTCGAGAAGCTGGTGCGCCGGATTCGACGGCTCTTTCCCACGATCTCCGACATCTCCATTTCGGGCCGCGGCTGGGGTTGGCGGCACATCAACCTTCACGAAACCAATGGCAAGAAGGCAGTATTCAATAGCCAGCAGATGAGCGACGGCATCCTGCGCTTGCTTGCGGTCACCACGCTTCTTTACCTCGACGAGATTCCGACGGTTCTCACCTTCGAGGAGCCCGAGAATGGCGTCCATCCGCAATTGCTCCGAGAAGTCGTGCAAATCCTTCGTGAACTCACGCAGCGCAAGCCGCCCAACCGCTGCCAGGTGTTCTTGACGACCCACAGCCCCTATGTGCTGGACGAGTTCTACGATCATCCCGAAGAGGTCTATTGCATGGATCGCCCCGAACCGCAGGCGGGGGGGCGGGTCATCCGCCTCAGCGACAAGGCCCAATTGGCGGGTGTCCGGCAACACTTCGAGAAATCGCTGGGCGAAGCCTGGGTCAGCGGCCTGCTCGGAGCCTCGGCAGGCATGAGGACGAAATGAGCACGAAGATCGGAATCATCGCCGAGGGGCCGATCGACCACGCCCTCCTGCCGCCCCTACTGTCCCGGATCGCCGCTGAAAAAGCGGGTATCACCTGGCCGCTGCGCGCGGATGACGTCGCCGAACTGTTCTTCCTGCGCAAGCGCGGCCACGGCGGTGTCCTCGAGGCCGTTCGACACCTGGTTGGCGCCATCGACACCACTCATTTTGATCATGCTTGCTTTGTGATCCTGCTCGATCGGCGTACGCAGGCCGTGCAGGCCGAGGTCAAGCAACTGATTACCGGTCGTGAACGATTCGTCCTCGGCATCGCCAGTGAGGAGGTCGAAGCCTGGTGGCTGGGCGACCGAACCAACACGCTGGCCTGGTCGCAATTGAACGGGAAACTGCCGGCCGAATGTCGTTACGGCCAGTCGGCCTACAAGGCGGAAGCAGACGATCACCCCAAGGCGACGCTGGATGAACTCACCCGCTTGTCGGACCGCTTCGATCACTACTACGGCGACGGCAACCTGGACCTGGCGCTCGATTTCGCCGAAAACCACTGGCAGGGCTACGCCAGGATCGACGAAATCTCGGCACAATGCCCCAAGAACTACCGACCATTCCAGAAAGACATCGTGAATCAGTTCCGGCGTTTGAATCCAGGAATGCGACCGCGCGCGTAGAGGTTCGAGATGCCCCGTCCCCGCCTTCTCATCGAGCAATGGCTGCCCATCGCCGCGATCGGAGCCGAGTGCATGCGCGAGCGCGGCGCATCCTCGGCCTTGCCGCCGCTGTATTTCCTGCACGTCTGGTGGGCGCGGCGGCCGTTGACCGTCAGCCGGGCCGCCATCCTGGCCAGCTTGTTGCCGGCGTATCCGCTGCCCGATGATCCGGACGTGCGCCCCTGGCCGGCGAAATTCCGCAAACGCTTCCCCGACTTCGCCAGCTACCAGGCGTGGTTCATGCGGCTCATCGGCATCCTGGGCGATCCAGTTGCTGGACGCAGGTTGCTGGAGTGGGCAGCGAAGGAAGGCAAGAAGATCCCGAACCCCTACGGCGCTCCGCGTGCTTTCACGGTCAACCCGTCTGAGGAGCAGCTGGAAACGCTCTACGACCTGCTCGAATGGACCTGGGGCACGCGCGACATCACCTTCTGCGATCCGATGGCGGGCGGCGGCAGTATCCCGTTCGAGGCGCTACGCTACGGCCTCACCGTTCACGCCAACGAACTGAATTCCGTCGCCAGTGTGATCCTGAAGGCGACTCTCGATTATCCGGCACGCTTCGGCTCTGCCCTTGTGGCCGACATCCACAAGCACGGCGAATTCTGGGCTCGGAAGGTGCAAGCGAAGCTTAAGCCGTTTTTTACCGAGCTCCCAGCGGGAAGCATCGGCGCTTGCTACGTTTGGGCTCGCACGGTTCCCTGTCCCGTGACGGGAAAGCCGGTGCCGCTGTCTCCGACTTGGTGGTTGCGAAAGGGCGAGGACGCAATGGCGATCAAGATGTTCGCAGAGGCAGAAATGGACCGGTGCCGGTTTGAAATCGTCCACGGCAAGACGGCCTGCGCCAAGGCGAACCCGGATAAAGGGACAATCAAGCGCGGCACGGCGACCAACCCCTGGCAGAATGGCGAGACCATCGAAGGCGATTACATCAAGGCCCGCGCCAAAGCTGGCCAGATGGGTCAGCAACTCGTCGCCGTCGGCATAAAGAAGGAAGGCAACCTCACATTTCGGGCGCCGACGCCGGACGACGAGGAAACGTACAAGCGCGCCGAGAAAGAGTACAAGATGCGCGCGCCGCAATGGGAAGCCGAAGGCTTACTACTTACGGAGCCCCGGCGCGAAGGCCGGGCAGATTGGGCATGCGAAATCTACGGCATGACCCGGTGGAGTGACACTTATACGTCGCGGCACTTACTCTCGCTCTTGACTGCCGCCGAAGCACTGGAAGAAACCGTCCATGAAGCCGAGCACGAGATCGGTAAGGACCGGGCAGATGTGTTGCGAGTGTATTTGGCCATCGCGTTAGACATCGCTGCTGACTACAACTCGAAACAGGTGATTTATGATTCCACTCGCGACAAAATCGCTCACGCCTTTGCTCGCCACGACCTGAGCATGCGCTGGACCTTTGCCGAGTTCGACGGCAGCCGGAATCTGATCCCGTGGGTTGTGTTTCAGGTAGAGGACGCTTGCAAGAAGATGACGAAACTTATGCAAGCGCCGCCAGCTTCCCTGTTCGGCCCTGGCGGTATATCTCCGGTTGAACGGCTAAAGTTCCGCACCGGTCCGGCGCAATCGATGACCCATCTGCCTACCGGGTCCATCCGCTGCATCACGGTCGATCCCCCGTACTACGACAATGTCAACTACGCCGAGTGCTCCAACTACTTCTTCGTGTGGATGAAGCGGACGCTTGGCCGGCAGTTCCCTGAACTGTTCAACCCTGACGACCCTGAGCAACTTGCTAATGCAGACGATGAGGCGATCATGAATGTCGCCCGATTCAAGGAGGCTGGAAAGAAGGCCAAGCAATTGGCGACGGCGGACTATGAGAACAAGATGTTCGCCTGCTTCCGCGAGATGCACAGGGTGCTGGCCGATGAGGGCGTGCTGACGGTGATGTTCACGCACAAGCAGGTCGAAGCTTGGGACACGCTCGGCACAGCACTCATCAAGGCCGGCTTTCGCATCGACGCCTCATGGCCTGTCAACACCGAAAGTGACAAGAGCCTCCATCAAGCCAAGAAAAACGCCGCCGCCAGCACAATCCTGCTCGTCTGCCGCAAGCGCGAGAAGGCATCCACCGAAGTCTGGTGGGACGACCTGAAGGGCAAGGTGCGCGAGACGGCTCGGCAGAAGGCGGCGGAGTTCGAGCAGCAGGGCATCAAGGGCGTGGACCTGTACATCAGCACGTTCGGCCCGGTGCTGGCGATCATCTCCGAGAACTGGCCGGTGCTGACCAGCCAGTCGGACGCCAAGGGCAACCCGCTGCCGCTCAAGCCCGGCGACGCGCTGGACCTGGCTCGGACCGAAGTCATCAACCGCCGCAAGCAGGGCCTGTTGCTCGGCCGGACCGTCGAGTTCGATCCGCTTACGGACTGGTACTTGATGGCCTGGGACGCCTTTCGCGCCCAGCAATTCCCGGCCGACGAGGCGCGCAAGCTGGCCATCGCCCTGGGCCGCGACCTGGAAGCCGACATCATCAAGGACAAGCGACTGGTGACCAAGAAGGGGGCGAACGTCACGCTCTGCCTTCCTGCCGAGCGCCGCAAGAAGAACATGGTCGATCCGGAAGCCGAGTCGTTCCCGCACCTGATTGACGCCCTGCACACGGCCATGCTGGTCTACGAGGAAGAAGGCGAGAAAGCGTGTCGCGTCTTTTTGGATCGGCACGGCCTGCGGAACGACAGCCGGCTCATCGCGCTGGTCGAAGCGGCCATGAAGGCCATACCCACCACTCGCGACAAGGCCAGACAGTTCCTGCGTCCGGAAATGACGACCCTGGAAAACCTGCGACTCAACTTCTGGCCTGACTTGCCGGCTCCCAAGGAAGAAGAGCCGCCCAGGCCGCCGGAGAAGATGCTGTTCGACACGGCGGACGAGGCGGCCGAGGACCAGGCCGACGACGAGGACACGGACGACGATGAAGCCGACGAGTAGCACCCTATGCCCGCCCTGCGCGAGTGCAACTTCCAGATTTCCTACGGTCCCAACGACGATCCGCTGCGGACATTCTTCATCCCGGCCCTGTCGGCGTCGGTGCGCTACGACCGCGCGGCCGGCTACTTCTCCAGCTCGATGCTGT
Source organism: Gemmataceae bacterium (assembly GCA_019752375.1). Taxonomy (GTDB): domain Bacteria; phylum Planctomycetota; class Planctomycetia; order Gemmatales; family Gemmataceae; genus JAIEMG01. The sequence goes on from JAIEMG010000312.1 coordinate 36,634, forward strand.
CCGTGGCGGCGGCCGGCGTGGTCCGCCTGATCGCCAACGGCGGCAAGATGCGGCTCCTGTGCGGCGCCGACCTCTCCGAAGACGATGTCGCGGCCATCGCGGAAGGCCACGCGCAGCTCGAAGAGCTTGTGGCCAGGCGGATGAAAATCCGCCTGGCGTTGCCGGAAGACGATTACATCCGGAACCGCGTGAAGGCACTGGCCTGGCTGGTCGGCACCGGCCAGCTCGAAATCAAGGTCGTCCTGCCGACCGATTCCCACGGCCGACCGCTGCCGGCCGGTCGGTCCGAGTGCTATTACCACCCCAAGGAAGGCGTCTTTAGCGACGCTGCCGGCGATCAAGTCGGGTTTTCCGGCAGCATCAACGAGTCGGTGAAGGCCCTCGAGTACAACTACGAATCGTTCATGCGGTTCGAGTCGTGGAGCGCGACGGCGCCGTACCTGAAGCAGATCACGACCCGCTTCACGCGTCTCTGGGAAGGCAAGGAGAAGGACTGGATTGCCCTGCCGATCCCGGAAGCGGTCCGCCAGGAGCTGCTCAAGCTGCGGCCCGCGTACCCGCCGACCCACGACGCCCTGGAGCCGCCTGAACCGCCGATTGACAAACCGATCGCTCCGGACAACGTCCGGTTGGATGAAGCCGAGATAGAACGGATCCTCTTTCAGTTCCTGCGCGATGCACCGCATTTGCTCAACGCCGGCCAGCTGGGGCTGGCCACTTGCACGGTGGAACCGTGGCCGCACCAGGAGCGCGTCGCCCGGGCTGTGGTGGAACAGTATCCGCAGTCCTTCATGCTCTGCGACGAGGTTGGCCTGGGAAAGACCATCGAAGCCGGCATGATCATCCACCAGCTGTTGCTATCCGGGCGCGTGCGGCGCGCCTTGCTCCTGGTGCCCAAGAGCGTGCTGGTGCAGTGGCAGGAGGAGCTGTACGAGAAGTTCGCTCTGAACGTACCGCGTTACGACGGCGCCACCTGCTACGACGTGTTCAAGCGGGAGTTGAAGGTCCCCGCCGGGACCAATCCCTGGGATGCCTATCCGGTTGTCCTTGCTTCGAGCCACCTGGCCAAGCGCCGCGAGCGCCAGCAACAACTCATGGAAGCGCGCGGCTGGGACTTGCTGGTCGTGGACGAGGCCCATCATGCTCGACGCAAGGATTTCTTGAACCGCGATCAGGTTCGAGCCAATCGGCTCCTGGAGCTGCTCGCAGGCAGCCACGGCCAGGGACTGCGCGACAAGGCCAAGAGCATGCTGCTGCTCACGGCCACGCCCATGCAGATCGATCCTGTGGAAGTCTGGGACCTGCTCAAGATGATGGGCATGGGCGGCCGTTGGGGCGCCGGTGAGGGCAACTTCCTGCGCTACTTCGACGAGCTGCGCCAGCCCGTCGAGGATGCGGACTGGAAGTTCGTGCTGGGCATGCTGGCCGACTTCTTCGCCGCAGGCGGCAAGTGGGACCCGTCGTTCTGCAAGGTCGCCGAGCAACGGCTGGGTCCGGTGGTCTGGGAGCAGCTACGCAACCTACCGAATAGCGGCAACCCGGAGGCCGTGATTCGGCGCCTGCCAGCCAACGCCCAGGCGTTCTTGAAGGAAATGGCCAAACGGCACACGCCGATCCGGCGCTACATCTTTCGCAACACCCGCAACCTGCTGCGGGTTTACTGCGAAAAGGGCTTGCTCAAGGAGAACATCCCGCACCGCGATCCCAAGCCCGTCTGGATCGACATGCAGCACGAGGAATCGGAGCTGTACGACCGCATCGAGGAGTACATCCGGCACCACTACCAGAAGTATGAGGCGGAGCGGAAGGGACTCGGCTTCATCATGACGGTGTACCGACGCCGGCTGACAAGCAGCTTCTACGCCATCGAGCAGAGCCTGAAACGCAGGCTTGGCTTCCTGCGCGGCACCCTAGGGCTCGACCAGCTCGTCACCGACGACGACACCGACCAGGAAGACCTGGAGCAGGACGTGGTCGAGGAACTATTCCCGGCCGCGCCCGGCATGGGGCGCGAGATGGCCGACCTGTGCAAGGGCGAGATCGACTATCTGGAAGATTTCCTGTTCAAGCTGCACTCGCTGAGCTCCGACAGCAAGTTCGAGCAGCTGGCCACGGACTTGGGCCAGCTCTTGAAGCAACGCGATTCCGTGCTGATCTTTACCCAGTACACCGACACAATGGACTACTTGCGCGATCGGCTTCGCGCCGTCTATGGCAGCCAGGTGGCCTGCTACAGCGGCCGAGGCGGCGAACGCTGGCAGGACGGCAAGTGGATCGGCACCAGCAAGGAAAACGTCAAGACGGCGTTCCGGGAACGGCGCGACATCAAGGTCCTGCTCTGCACGGAATCGGCCTCCGAGGGCCTCAACCTGCAGACCTGCGGCATCCTTATCAACTACGACATGCCCTGGAACCCGATGCGCGTCGAGCAGCGCATTGGCCGCATCGACCGCATCGGCCAGACGTTTCAGCGAGTCTGGGTGCGGAACTACTTCTACGAAGGCACCGTTGAGGCCGACATTTACCACCGACTCGACAGCCGCATTGGCTCGTTCGAGCACGTGGTTGGCGAGCTTCAGCCCATCCTGGCTCGCGTCGCGCGGGTCATCGAGCTGGCGGCGATGGCCAGCGACGAACGGCGGGCCAAACTGATCGCCCGGGAGGTGGAGGCGATCAATCAGTCACTGCACTCTGCCGAGGTCTCGGCCCTGAACCTGGACACCTACATCGACGACCAGGTCGAAGCAGCCCAGGAAATGCCGTTGCCGGTAACGCTTTCGGAGCTCGAGCGGACGCTGGTCAAGTCCGCCGCGCTGCGCGACCGCTTCCAGCCGCATGCCGCCGTCACCGGTGCCCATCTACTCGATTGGCGCGGCCGCCAGGTTGGCGTCACGTTCGACCCGGCCGTCTTCGACGAGCATCCCGACACGCTCCAGCTCGTTACGTTCGGTTCGGCGCTTTTGCATCAGCTCCTGGAGATCGTCGAGCCGCCGGCCGACCGCCCGGAGCGCGGCGTCGTCCAACGTTGCCGGATCGGCGATCCCGTGGAGCGGATCAACTATTACGCGGCGGGGCGGCCCGACCTGGCTATCCCCACGTTGTCCTCACTGCGCCAGTGCCTGGAGGCGATACCGCCGCAGCTATTGACCGCCGATGCGATCACCCAGGCAACCACGACTTTCAAAAACGCCGTCGGTACGTCCGTGGCCGAGGAAGATGCAACCCTGGAGGCCCTCAATCGCAGCCGTCGCGCCTCGCTGGTTGAAGAAGTCCGGCAACTTCTGCTCCAGGCTGCCTACATCGAGTTGGCCTTGGCCGTTGGCGCCGGCCTGTACGACGAGCGCTTGCCAGTGGATTTTTCACCACAGGCGATTGTGCGGCTCAAGCGCCACAAGTATCCGTTCGCTGGTGCCTTGAAAGCGGTGTCGATTGACGGCCTGAATCCATCCGCCGAGGACGCGGGTTATCAGCGATTGCTCGAAAGCAAGCGAGATGTGGTGCAACGTCGGTTCGAGTCGATCCGCGGCAAGCTGGGCAACGCACTCGCTGCCCTTGTGGGGGCCAACGCTGACAAACCTACCGGTGATCATCAAACCGATTTCAAATCAACGGGGCCACACATCTCCTTCTACAATCCGACGAAGTGAGGAAGCGAGTTCCACTCGCCGCCAGAGCGCACACTCAGCCAGAGCCGTTCAGCGCGGAAACCATGTTGTACAGCTACTACGCACATTTTTTCCACGTTTCTGCCCTTGATCGACCGTGCCGCGAGATTCTACGCTCAAGAATGGCACAGCCTCGACAAACTCGGAATCGCTATCTGAATGCCCGTGTCAAAATGGCAGGCCCCACCGTCACCCCACGGTGTCTAACGGTGAACGGCGGCCGCGGACATCTCCGCAGCCACCGTCACCAGACGGTGTTTAACGGTCGATGGAGCTGCCAAAACGACAGGCGATGTCGGTCCGTCGGCTATCCTTCCATGTTCTTGATCTGCACCAGGCCGGAGATCATGGCGACGATGTCGAAGTCGTTGCCGCCGTCGAGGAACGGAAGTTCGTTGTCGGTGAACTGCATGGTCATGGGCACGTCGAGCTTGAGGCCAAGCCAGTCGTTGCCGGCGTCGCCGTAGAAGTTGACGTCCATTTCGCCCTGGGCCTGGGTCAGGCCGCTGTTGACCTTGATCTCGCCTTCGACGCGGTCGCTGTCGGCACTGCCGTGGGCATCTACCTCGAAGAAGCCGTCGAGGACGCCGCGGTAGAAGATGCCCAGCACGTCGTTGCCGCCGCCGCCGTTGAAGTCGACGCGGACCTCGGCCTGGGCGCCGACGTCCAGGCCGGTCCACAGGGTGCCGAAGTCTTTCTTGAAGCCGCGGGTGCCGAAGAAGTAGATGCCGTCGTCGCCGGCGCCGCCGTTGACGTCGAAGAAGGCGCTGGAAACGCCGGTCATGAGCGCGTCGCGCGAGACATGGGTGACCGGATCGGCGGCAAAGAACGAGGCCGCGAAGTTGTCTTTGCCGTTGCCGAGGTTGGCGTTGACGTAAACCGCGGCGTTGTCCATGTCTCCCAGGTAGAGGCGGAGCGTGTCATTGCCCTCGTCTCCCAGGCGGCCGCCAAGAATGACCGTCAAGTCGTTGCGCAGGGTGGCCTCGGAGGTATAGATGTCGACGGTGTCGTGGCCGATTCCGGTGTCGATGACGATTGACTTGGCGTGGTCCAGGTCGTCGAGCAGGGAATACTCGAACCGGTCGTTGCCGCCGCGCAGGGAAAGCTGGATGGTGTGAACGGTGTTGCTGGTGAATAACTGGTCCGCAAAGGCACCGTTGATGGACGAAACCAGCATCAAATCGCTGGCATCGCTCTGACAGATGCGGACCTCGTTGGCGACATCATCGCCCGTGATCACGAGGATGCCGGGGTCGGCGGGAGCAAGGACAATGGTAACGGCCGGCACGTCGCGGCCTTCGAGGGCTTCAAAGGTCGGTTGGAAACGTCGTGAGCGCTGCATGAAAATCTCTCCGCGATGAAGGGAAGCATTGCTTCCCGAAGATCAACGCGGACATTACGCGCGGCGGACGAATTTGTGACTCGATTGCGTGGGATTTGCAGAAAGGGCCGGCGTGGGTGGGGAGGCACATTGCATCCCACCCTGGCTTTACTACGGAGGACGTCGCGGTCAATACCACGTTCGGCTCCCCTCGCCCCCGTACTCGGGGGAGAGGGGATGGGGGGGGGGGGGGGGTGAGGGGTTTTTCAGGCCGGCGGTGCAAGCTTCACCCCCTCACCCCCATCCCCTCTCCCCCGAGTACGGGGGCGAGGGGAGCCCGTTGGGTCGCTCTATTCGCGCAGTCATCGGTAATGGCACCATCACGCGGCTCCACTAACTAAAATGTTGCTGGGCAGAAACCGAGCACGGTAGGAGGACCTCGACCATGCTACGCCTCGTTACGAGCGATGACTCCTGGGAGCCGCCGAAGTACGTCATCGAAGAAGTAAACGATCCGGAATATGTAGCCCGCTTCAAGGCAAGCATGGCGCAGTTCAAGGCGAACCTAGATTGGCTGCAGGCGCACTGGGGCGACCTACTGCCGCAAGCTCGTGGGAAGTACGTGGCGGTGGCGGGTCGGGAGGCATTTATCGCGGACACGGCGAAGGAGGCCTATGATTGGGCCGACACCGCCCATCCCTATGATGAGGGCGCGTGGGTGACCCACGTCCGTCGCACTCCAGGGTACAACGCTTATGCGAATCGCGTATCCGCCCCCGTCAGTTTCGCGGCAGAAAGCTGACCAGCGGTTCCAAGGCGTCGCTGAGCTGGTCGATCGGCACGTCGTACATCAGGTCCGTCGCGACCACCGGTCTTGGTCCCGTCTGGCCCTTGACGCAGACGTGGGCGGCGTCGACGACCTGGCCGTTGACACGCGATCGGCAGCCTTGCAAGCCAATCGTCGCGACCTGGTGCAGGCCGCAACTGGCGGGGCAGCCGGACCAGTGGATCGTCAGGGGCTGGAGCTTGCGGCCCGCCGTGCGTCGCTCCAGCTCCTTGGCCACCTCGATGGCGTAGCTCTTGGTGTCGATCAACGCCATGCCGCAGTAGTCGTTGCCCGTGCAGGCCACCAGCCCACGCATGATCGGCGACGGATCGTAGGGGAGCTCCTTGAGCAGCGGCTCGTCGGTCAGGGCGCCGATGCGTGTTTCCGGCACGTTGGCAATGATGAGGTTCTGGCCGACGGTAACGCGGACGTCGCCGTTGCCGTAACGCTCGGCCAGGTCGGCCACGCCGCGCATCTGCGCCGTCGTGATCCGACCCACCGGGACCAGCAAACCGACATAGTGCAGTTGCGGTCCCTCGTGATGCACGTCCGGCCGCTTCTGGGGATTGATGCCCAGGTGATCGACGTGGTGTTTCTTGCGCATGTCGGTGCCGGCGTGGAACAGCGGTCCCGCGCGGCGCCGTTCCAGCTCGGCGCGGAACCATTGGATGCCTCGATCCTCGATGAGGAACGCCAGTCGAGCGCGCGTGCGCGAGCCGCGCGAGCCGTGGTCGCGGAAGATGCGGGTGATGTCGGCGCACAGGCTCGCCGCATGCTCGGGTCGGACGAAGACGTCCAGGGGCGTGGCAGGCTTGTAGCCGCCGGAGCCTTGCTTGCCGCCGACGAGCACGTTGAAGCCGTTGACCTGCCGGCCATCCAGCTCGCGATACGCCGGCACCAGGGCGACGTCCTGCGTCTCGCCGTGGCAGCAATTCTCCATACAGCCGGTGATGGTGACGTTGAACTTGCGCGGCAGGTTCGTGAACTCCTTGTTGTCGACCAGCATGGCGTTGAACTCGCGGATGACCGGCGTGGCATCGAGCAGCTCGTGCGGCGTCACGCCGCTGACCGGGCAGCCGCAAACGCCGCGCACGTTGTCCAGGCCGGTCTGCTTGCTGTGCAGGCCCACTTCCTCCAGGCGGCGCCAGATGTCCGGAATGTCGGCAAGGGTGAACCAGCGCATCTGGATTTGCTGACGGGTCGTCAGGTCGCAGAAGCCCTTGCCGTACTGGTCCGACAGGTCGGCAATGACGCGGAATTGTCGGGCATTGGTCCGCCCGGCTTCCATGCGCAGCCGCAGCATGAAGTGGCCCGGCGTCGGCACGCGATAGAACAGGCCGTACCACTTGGCCCGCTGCTTGTCGTTCTCGGACATCTCCTGCCAGTTGTTGGCCGGCGCCAGCCGCAGCAGGTCCGGCAGGCAATCGAGCCCGTCCTTCTCGTCCTTGAGGACTTCGATCTTGTTCTTCGCTTTTGGCCCGGCGGGCGCCTTGCCGTAGGCTTCGATGAGCTGCGTCAACAATGGTTGACAGGTGCCGCAGCCCGTGCCGGCCTTCGTACACGCGCCGATGGCAGCCACGCTGGACTTACCGTCCGCAATGGCTGCGGCGATCGTGCCCTTGGCCACCTCGTGGCAGTTGCAGATTTGCGTCTCATCAGGGAGGGACTTGAAACTGCTTCCGCCCTTGAGGAGGCTGTCGCGTGCGTTCTCGCCCACGAGCAATTGGAGCGGAGAACCGGGCAATGCTTCGCCGCCGCGGAACAAACGCTGAAGTTGCCCGCCGGTGTCCGTCGCTCCCAGCAAAATGGCGCCGGCCAGCCGATTGTCGCGGATGACCAGCTTCTTGTAGATGCCATTGCTCGGATCGAAATGGCTGACCACCTCGCTGTTCGCCGCCGCATGGACTTCGCCCATCGAAACGAGATCGACGCCCATCACCTTGAGCGTGGTGGAGAGGCGCGAGCCGCGATAGGCCGCTTCCGGTCGCGCGCCGGTCACGATATCGGCCAGCACGCGGGCCTGCTCGTAGACGGGATCGACCAATCCATAGAGCTTGCCGCGATGCTGAGCGCACTCGCCGACGGCGAAGATCGACGCATCGCTGGTGCGCAGCTGGTCGTCGACGACAATCGCTTTCTCGACGTTCAGGCCCGCCGCGCGGGCTTCGTCCACGTTGGGGCGGATGCCGCAGCTGATGACGACCATGTCGGTTTCGAGCACGCTGCCATCGGCAAACTGCAGGCCCGTGACGACGCCGTTGTCGCCGAGCAGCCGGGCGGTTGCCGATTGCAGCACCACGCGAACGCCCAGCGCTTCCAGCTTCAGCTTCAAGAGCGCGCCGCCGGCTGCATCGAGCTGCTGCACCATGAGGTGCGGAGCCACTTCGACGACGGTGACGTGCAGTCCGTGGCTGAGCAGCCCGCGTGCCGCCTCCAGCCCGAGCAGGCCGCCGCCGATGACGACGGCATGGTCGCATTCCTGGGCGTAGGCACTGATGGACGCGCAGTCGTCCAGGGTACGAAAGACGAAGACGCCACGCTGCCGGGTCCCTTCCAGGGGCGGCACGAAAGGACGGGAGCCCGTGGCCAGGACAAGGTAGTCGTAGGGCTCGGCAACCTTGCCGCCGCCGCCGATCACCACCTGCTCTTCGCGTTCGATCTTCTCGGCCCGCACGCCGCTGTGGACGTGGACGCCTTTTTGCTCGTACCACTCCAGCGGATTGAGCCAGAGCTGCTCGGGGTCGGAGAAACCGCCGAGCACGGTCGAGAGCATGATGCGGTTGTAGGTGCCGTGCGGTTCCGCGCCGAACAACCGGATGTCGAAGCGATCCGGCTCGCGCGCCAGGATTTCCTCGACGACCTTGCCGCCGGCCATGCCGGTGCCGACGACGACCAGGGTCGGGCGACGCGTTGCCTGAATCATGGAGAGGCTCCCAGGCACGAGAATGCCCGCCGGGGGTGGCGATCCCGGCGGGAAATGGCGGACCGCTCACCACGAGCCGTCCGCGATTCGAAGATGTTGCTCCGTCCGTGGAGCGCCCGCCTGCATCCTTCAGGCGGTTGCTTCAGCTTCGGTCAGGGCGACTTCAGGCTCCGAATCGGTGGTCACTCGACCACCTCTGCCGACAAACGATCCCTGCCAGCTTTGCGCGACGTAGGCCAGTGCCACGGCGCACATCAGTCCGATCAATGCAAAGATGAGAAAGCCGCCGGCAAAAGTACCGCTGTACTGGCGGAGGGTCCCCAGCAGGAGCGGCAGACAGAAGCCGCCCACACCACCCGCCGCGCCGACGATCCCGGTGATGACGCCGATCTCCTTGGGAAACCGCAACGGCACCAGCTGGAAGACCGAGCCGTTGCCCATGCCAAGCATGCCCATGCCGAGAAACATCAACGGTGTCGCGATCGTCAGGGGCGGGAGCGTCGCGATGCAGAGCATCGCCAGGCCGACGCCGACGTAGAGCATCACCAGCACCCGGATGCCGCCGAAGCGATCCGCCAGGTAGCCGCCGACGGGCCGAAGGAACGAGCCGGCGATGACGCAAATCGTCGCGAAGGTCCCCGCCTGCACCTTGCTCAGGTCGTACTGGTCGTGAAAGAAGATGTTGAGGAAGCTCGCCAGGCCGACGAAGCCGCCGAAGGTCACGGAGTAGAACAGGCAAAACCACCAGGTATCACGTTGCTTCAAGATGGCGCTGTAGTCGGACAGGGGCTTCGGGGCCGGCTGCGTCGGGCTGTCCTTGGCGAACAGCGTGAACACGGCCAGCGCGATCAGGATTGGCACCAGCGCCAGGCCAAAGACCCCATGCCAGCCCAGGCCCTCCGCCAGGCGTGGACCAAAAAAAGTCGCCAGGGCGGTCCCGCTATTGCCGGCGCCGGCAATGCCCATGGCCATGCCCTGATACTGGGGCGGATACCAACGGCTGGCCAGCGGAAGCGCTGCGGCAAAGCTCGCTCCGGCGACACCCAGGAGGAGACCCACCAGCAGGACCTTCTCGTAGCTGTCCGCCCACAGCCAGCCGAGCAGCAACGGCACGATCGTCAACACCAGTCCGATGATGCCGGTGCGGCGCGCGCCGATATGGTCGGTCATCAAGCCAAGGACCACGCGCAAGAACGCACCGCCCAGGAGCGGGACGGCAACCATCAGGCCCTTCTGCGAATCGGACAGGCCGAAGTCCGGCACGATGGAATTCGCCAGGGCGCCGAGCAACACCCAGACCATGAAACTGATGTCGAAATACAGGAAGGCGCAGAGCAGACTCGGTGGATGGCCGGCCTTGAGGAATCCTTGAAGCTGCATGGCGTCTCTCTCGGAACGCAGGGGTCAAACCGGGGAGGCCGCCGCTGCCAGGGGCAGCGCAACGGCAGGACGTCCGTTCAGTGCGGGTGTGCGAGGCGCGGGTACCTTTTCCAGGCTCACCGCGCAGAACTTCAATTCCGGCTGCTTGGCGACACGACCGATGGCGCTGATGGTCAGGTAGTTCGCCGCGTTGCCCTCGGCGTACAGGTCGCCCCAGTGGAACGGCACGAACACCATGCCGGCGGTCACGCCCTCGCGCAACTTCGCCGGAAGCTGCACGGTGCCGCGGCGGCTGGAAACCTGGATCAAGTCGCCGTCCGTCACGTCGAGGCGCTGGGCGTCCGAGGGATTGACTTCGACGAACGGCCCCGGCTCGCGGCGTACCAGCTTTTCCGATTTCGCCGTGCGCGTCAGCGTATGCCAGTGGGAATAGAGGCGGCCGGTGGTCAGCACGAAGGGGAATTCGTGATCGGGCAGCTCACGTGGCTCGCGGTGGTCGCAAACGAGGAAGTTGGCGCGGCCATCGGGGGTCGGAAAGCGATGATCGAGATAGCGCCGCTTCGTGCCCGGATGTTCCGGCGTCGGGCAGGGCCACTGCAGGCTGCTCACCTCACGCAACCGGGCGGCGGTGGCGCCGGCCATGTCGCAGGGACGCCCGTGAGTCAGCCGGATGTACTCGTCCCAGACTTCTCCCGCCGAAGCGAAGTCAAACCCCGAGAAGCCGAGCGTGCGTGCGAAGCGCGACAGGATTTCCCAGTCGGGCAGCGCCTCGCCGGGCGCATCGAAAAGCTTGGGACTGTAGCTGACCATTCGCTCGCTGTTGGTGCTCGTCCATTCCTTCTCGCCCCACTGGGCGGCCGGCAGGAGCACATCGGCCAGCTGCGTCGTCTCCGTTGGGTGGTAGGCGTCCTGCACGACAACGAGTTGAGCCCGCTGCAGCGCCCGGCGCACGTGGTGCAGGTCCGGCAAGCTGACGGCGGGGTTGGTCCCGGCAATCCAGATCGCCTTGAGCTGCCCCTTCTCCAGGGCACGGAACATTTCGACCGCAGTCAAGCCGACCTTGGAACTGATGCTGCCCGGGCGCCGGCCCCAGTACGCCTCCACTTCCTGACGATGCTCGGCATTCTCGACCGTGCGGTAGCCAGGCAACTGGTGCGACAGCAGACCGCCCTCACGCCCGCCCATCGCGTTGGGCTGTCCCGTCAACGAGAACGGGCCCGCACCCGGTTTGCCGATCTGTCCAGTCAGCAGGTGAAGGTTGATCAGACAATTGTTCTTCCACATGCCGACGGTGCTCTGGTTGAGCCCCATGCAGTAGAAGCTGAGGAATCCCTTGGCGCTCGCAATCAGCCGCGCCAGCTTGTAAATGGCCGCCTCTTCCAGCCCCGTCAATGCGATCAGCTCGCCCAGGTCCTGGCCGAGCAGGAATTGCCGGTATTCCTCGATCCCCTTGGTGTGCTGTTCGACGAATTCCTGGTCCGCTGCACCCATCAACAGCAGGATGCGGCCCAGAGCATTGAGGAGGGCAATGTCGCTGCCGGGAGCGATGGGCAGGTGCACATCGGCTGCCTCGGCGGTTGCGGTGCGGCGTGGATCGATGACGATGATTTGCTGTTCGGGCCGCGCGATCTTGCTGGCCCGAATGCGATCGAATGTGACCGGGTGCGCTTCCGCCATGTTGCTGCCGATGATGAGCAGCACGTCGGCGTGCTCGATGTCGTCGTAGCAGCACGGAGGTCCGTCCGCGCCCAGACTCGTACGATAGCCGGCAACCGCGGCCGCCATGCACAGGCGGCTGTTGGAGTCGGTGTTGTTGCACCCCAGCCAGCCCTTGAAGAGCTTGCTGATGACGTAGACGGTTTCCGTATCGAGCTGTCCGCTACCATAGAACGCGACCGCTTCCGGTCCGTGGGTATACACGATGTTGGTGAAGATCTCGCCGACGTAGCGCAGGGCTGTGTCCCAGTCTGTCGTGCGGAAATCTTGATCGCGACTGATCCGAAACTGTGGCTGCGCGAGTCGGTCGGGGGTGCGAATGGTGGGGCCGAGCTGCGCGCCTTTGGCACACATGCGGCCCAGGTTCGCCGCAGCCGTCTCGACGCCGCGAACGCGTGTCACCGCTCCTTCACTTCCTTCGAAGCGGAGTCGGCAACCCACGCCGCAGTACGGACAGACGGATTCCCCCACGAGGGCCAAGACTCTCTCCTTCACCGCGCAGGCGAGCGCGCACCCCGACCATTGAGGCGCAGGTTGGATCGACGAGGGGCAACAAGGAGCCTGACTCGGGAGAGACGAGTTGGCGGGAGGCGGCATGTCGCTGCATTTGCCGCAAACGGAAGCCACCACGGCAACGCTTGAAGCAACTAACGAGCCAATTGCAGGGCTAGATTTGCGCCACGTCACAAATCCATCGACTTAGCGGATTTGGAGCCCTCCATTCTTCACGACGGACCATTGTGCGAGATGCCGGATGCTATGCAAGCTGGCAACCGCTGCTCGATTTTGTGCAATTGGCCCGAAAAGGAAAGGGCTGCGGACGGAATGCCGTGAACTGTGACGAGCGACAGCATGAAATCGCCCAGTGGCACGGACATTTCTGTCCGTGCGGTCGGGAAACGGCACGGACAGAAATGTCCGTGCCACAGTCAACTCGCGTCAGTGAATGGCATTCGGCTGCGGACTTGTCTCGGACCACGGAAATCGTGAGGATAACAGGTGGAGTTCTCGCTGGCGTGAGAGGGAGGCCGCGCGATGACGGAATCCGTGTCGGTGCCCGACCCGGCAGCCTCGGTGGATGAATTGCTCGTCCTGACGGTCCTTGGTTTTGGCTGTCTCGGCACTTGCGCTGCCGCGGTCGTGTTGATCGTTTAATGGACGAACCGCACGGATCCGCCACGCAACGATTGACGTGAAGGAGGCTTCCCATGAGTTCCGGTCCCCGAAGCGGGTCTTCGAGCAACGCGCCCCTCATCATTCTGGGCGTGCTTGGCGTGCTGATCCTTGGCGGCGGTGTGCTGGTCATCGTTTGTCTGGCTGCCATCACCATGATCGGCACCCGATCCGAGATGACGTTCCAAACGGTGGGTGCATCGCTTGGTCCCGTTTCCACCGGGAGCGAGTGGCCGACGACCCCGCGCGTCGATCCGGCCATTCGCCGGATGCTCGACGCCCAGGTGGCCGCCTGGAACCAGGGCGATCTCGTCGAATTCATGGACGGCTACTGGAACTCGCCCGAGCTGACCTTCTACTCCGGCAACGAGCCGAAGCAGGGTTGGCAGGAAACGCTGGAACGCTATCGGCAGCGCTATGGGGCCAAGGACAAGGAGATGGGCAAGCTGCGCTTCGGCGAACTCGACATCGAGATGCTGGCCCCCGATCGAGCGCTGGTCCGCGGCCGCTGGCACCTCGACCTGGACAAGGCCAAGGAGGAAAAAGAAGGGCTGTTCACGCTCATCGTGAGGAAGTTTCCCCAGGGCTGGCGAATCACGCACGACCACACGTCCGGGAACTGAATCCCTCCCGTCCGCCGGCGCATCTTGATAAAGTAGTGGGGATGCTGCGCCTCAGGTGAGCGGGGCCGACATGGACACCGACCGCAATCTTCGCTTCGGCGTGCTGGCGCTTGAAGCCGGCTTCATCGACGGTCCCCGGTTCGTCGAGGCGTGCCAGCTCTGGAGCGCACACCGCACCGGGTCGCTGGGCGACCTCCTCGTCGAGCGCGGCTGGATCGAGGCCGCCGACCGAGACCAAATCAATCATTTGCTCGATCGCAAGCCCCTCACGGCTCGGAACGATGCCACGGTCGACCTGCACACGCCGGTCGGCGAGGGCTCGTGTGCGCACCAACCCGACACGAATCCGCGGACGCTGGTTCATCAATCGGAAGTGCCGGAAGGCACTCGGCAGACATCGACGGTTCCAGCGGCAACGGCCGAACGTCGTTACAACCCCATCCACATGCACGCGTCCGGCGGCATGGGCCAGGTCTGGTTGACGCGCGATACCTGGCTGGACCGCGACGTGGCGTTGAAGGAACTGCGGCCGGAAGTTGCCGACAGCAGCACGGTCGTCACCCGCTTCCTGCGCGAAGCCCGCATCACCGGGCAGCTGGAACATCCCGGCATCGTTCCCGTCTACGAGCTCTCCAAGCATGCGGACAGCGGCCAGCCGTTCTACACGATGCGGTTCGTTCGCGGCCGGACGTTGACCGACGCCACCGAGGCCTTTCACGCCAGGCGTGCCGAGGGGCAGGTGGACATGCTGGAGTTCGTATCGCTGCTGGGCGCCTTCGTCACGGTCTGCAACACGATTGCCTACGCCCATTCGCGCGGCATCATTCATCGCGACCTCAAGGGCAACAACGTCATCGTCGGCGAGTTCGGCGAAGTCATCGTGCTCGACTGGGGACTGGCCAAGCGGGTTCATCGCGATGACGATGATGGAGCGCCCAGCGGACGGTCGCTGTCCGCGCTGCCCGACCAGACGATGGCCGGCGACCTGATCGGCACGCCCGCGTACATGGCGCCGGAGCAGGCGAATGGCTTCGTCCGCCAGATCGATCACCGGACCGATATTTACGGTCTCGGCGCCATGCTTTACGAGATCCTTACCGGTCAGCCCCCGCACACCGGCACGGACACGATGGAAGTCCTGACGCGGGTCATCCAGGCGGAATTGATCGCACCACGGCAGTTCTGGCCCGAGGTGCCTTCCGGGCTGGAAGCAGTGTGCCTCAAGGCCTTGGCCCGGTTGCCCGTCGACCGATATCAGTCGGCCAGTGAAGTGGGACAGGCGGTCCAGCAATGGCAGGAGACGCAGCGCCGCCAGGCCGAGGATGCCCTCCGCCGCCAGACGGAAATCCTGCAATCCATCTTGAACAGCATGAGCGAGGCGGTCATGGTCGCGGACCGCGCCGGGCGACTGCTTCTCATCAACCCGGCAGCGGAACGGCTGCTCGGCATTCGACCGACCGATGCAACGATGGCCGATGCCCGTGGGCGTTACGAGCTGTTTCGCTGCGACGGCGTCACGCCCTGTGCGACCGCCGACATTCCACTGGCACGGGCCATCGCGGGCCAGGTCGTGGACGATGCGGAATTGATTGTCCGCAGCCCCATCCGGCCCGACGGCTTCTGGGTCAGCGCCAACGCACGGCCGCTGAAGGACGAGAGAGGATCGATCTGCGGCGGCGTGGTCGTGATCCGCGACATTACCGAGCGCAAACGCATCGAGGAAGAGTTGCGCCGCAGCCGGGAGCGCTTCGAGCTGGCGGTCCGCGGCTCGCAGGATGGGCTATGGGACTGGGACCTGGAAACCAATGTCGTCTACTTCTCGCCGCGCTGGAAGGCGATCATCGGCTACCAGGACCACGAGATTGCCCACCACATCGACGAGTGGGACCGCCGGCTTCACCCCGACGAGCGCGAAACAGTGCTGGCAGCCAACCACGCCCACATCGACGGCGAGACGCCGCACTACGAGTACGAATACCGGCTCCGGCACAAGGACGGCTCCTATCGCTGGATCCTGGCACGCGGCGTGGCGCTGCGCGACGCCCACGGCAATGCGTATCGCATGGCCGGCTCTCACGTGGACGTGACCGAACGTCGAGCGGCGGAAGAGGCGTTGCGTGAGGTGGAAGAGAGCTATCGCGCCGTGCAGGCAGCGCTACCGGTGGGCATCTTGATCGTGGACGGCGCCGGCGGCCTCCGCACTCTCAACGCGAGTGCCGAGCGAATGCTGGGACGCAACGGAGACGAACTGAGGGGACACGCGGGCCTGGAAGGCGCGCTGCGCGAAGACGGCACCCACTTCCCGGTGGACGAACAACCGATCGCCGTCACCCTGCGGACCGGCGCAGCGCTCTCCGGAGCGATCGTCGGCCTGCCTCGGCCCGATGGCGGCGTGCGGCGGGTTTCCGTCAGCACCCATCCGCTGCTTCGACGGGCGCAGACGACACCCTACGGAGTTGTGGCGATCCTTGAAGACGTCAGTGAGCGCCTGACCTCTTGTTCGTAGTCCCGCCTTCAGGCGGTTTTCAGCGGAAAAACCGCCTGAAGGCGGGACTACGAACAAAACGGACGCCCGGCGACAGTCTGCCGCCGGGCATCCGTGGGGTTCGATCAGGGTATCACTTGCCCTTCAGCTGGACCTTTGTCACCACTTCCTTGTCGTCCTTCTTCTCGGTGGTGAGGATGACTTCGGCCTTTTCCTTCAGGGACTTCAGGCCGTCCTTGAGCGGCTTGTCCTTGGCGCTGAGGATCTTGGCGTCCTTGGCCACGGTGAATTCCTTGTCCTTGTCGTCCACCTTGACGGTGATCGTGGACTTTTCGGCATCGACCTTGACGACGCTGCCCTTGATCTCCTCGGCCAGGACCACGCCCGTGATCAGCAGCAGACCGGCCACGGCCAGACTCGTCACCAGATTGCGCAGCATTACGTTGCTCCTTCTATTCCCGAAAGACATGGCACCGTCAGGGTCTGTGCCAAAAGGGGTCAGGCACGAATGCCATTAACATAGGCAGGCGCCAGGCGAGCGGGGCGTGTGAACGCCCCGGTTTTGGTCGCTCAACCGGGGCG